>CAZCJS010000058.1:0-18720 GCA_964498775.1 uncultured Armatimonadia bacterium | reverse complement strand
ACGTGTCCGCAAAAAGTAAAGGGGGTGAGGATGGATAAGAGAAGCAATCAACGGGCCGGACCGTTACCAAAAATTTGCACCATCACCCTCCTCCGAAAGGCCGAAACCACAGGGTCGGCCTTTTCTTTTTTTATTGATTGGGCGTCTCACGAAGATTACAATGTATTAAGTCATGAGAATTCCACTGACGAAATACGGCCTTCCGCAGGTGGCAGTTTACCCGGCGGTGATATTGGCGGCAATGCGCATGTACTTCTCATTACGATAGAGCTGCGGATCATAGCCGTGATGACTGAGAAGCTGGCGGGTTGTGTAGTCGGAATGGCGGGGCGGCACCGGCAGATTTGCGTCCACCAGCATGTAGCGGCGCGGCTGTCTTGAGATGATGAGGTCGCGACACTTCGTCCAGAGTTCGTGTGTCTGCCGGCAGCGGAAGTCAATCCACTGCTGCCAGATGTCGTCATCGTCGCGCAGCCACCTGTACGCTTCAAGGGGTTTATCGGTGCCCGGTGCGATTGCTGTTCCGGTGAACGCCTCGAAGTGGAGCAAATCGAATGGGGAGTAGCCGACCTTCTCTGCGGGTAGATCGGGGCTCACGCTTGCGAAACATGTGCCGCTGCTCCCGTCAACCGCGATGGCAATGGCCGGCACACAGCGCCAGTCCGCCAGCTTGTCGCAGAACTCGCCGAGGAAACGGAGTAGCTGTCTCTGGACTTCGGGTCGTAGCGGATCGGGACACTTGCGCCCGGCCGCATCGTGGACAATATTGCCGTTGACATCTATCTGGAAGCTGTCGGGAGTTCGGAATGTGAAAATCTGGTCGAAGCTGGAAAGCGGCGGGAGAACAGGGATGACATCAATATCGGCTGCGGTGGCCAGTGGCATCAGGTCTTCGAAGAGGTCCCAGCGCCATGCGTTGGTGAGCATCCCATCATCGTAGAAGCTCTGCCCGGTATTGTCGGCGGCACGAATCTGAAGACGGTCGAAGCCGACGAACTGCATGTAATACAACAACTGGCGGAGGGAATATTGTCGCTGCATGAGGTCGCGGCCGTCGAAGCCGAACCCTTCGTAGATGAGCTCGGTATGGCTGGGTGCAAGGCCGAAGCTGCGCCTCGGCACTCTCCTGGCAGGCAGTTCGGTGATGTTGCCGACAGGGCGATCAAGGAGTTCATAAACGGCAATCTCGCGTACCGGAGGTGGCTCACTGCCACCGTCCGTTGCACCTGTCAGTGAGGTGAAGCGGACCTCGCATGCCTCGGTCTTGGGAAAGAAGATAAACGAGTCGGCGGCTCCCGCATCGTGGGCGCTGCTGGGATTGAGCACCGCCCAGATGAGGTAATGGTCAGAGAGAGCCTCATCGCCGGCAGCGAGTACCTCCAGGCCGACACTCCTGGGTATGTCGGAGCGCATCTGGATAAGGAGCACGTGTGGTGCGGCGCTCTCTGAGCTGTTCCGAGTGTTTTTGAGGGCGTAGGCCGGCAAAGCCTTACCTTCATCCACATTGACTTTGTCCACGAGGACGCAGCGGAGGGCATCCCTAATTTGGCCGCTCTGGCAGAGCTTGGCGGCCTGCGCGCGGCCGGCTTCATCGTCCCGGAAAAAGCGCCCCTCATAGAGGAAGCCGCTGCCGGGCTCGCTACTGAGCCACGGCTTGCCCTGATAGTACACCTTGAGGTCGTGCAGCGAGTACTCCGGCACATCGAGGCGAGCGCCCAAGGCGTAGAGGCGCACGTCGGCGGTCGGCCTGGGTGCCATGGATGAGATTGTGGTGCCCTCCAGGATTGCGTCAAGCTGGTAGTGGCCCTCCGGCAGGCGGAGGTAGCGGGGGATGGTCACGGTGATGGGGTGCAACTCGACAGGCCTACCGGGCTCCCAGGTCTCTGCGGATGGCTGCGGTATCACTGAGGCAATGGGGGTGTCTGCGAGGGTGATGAGAACCGGGTGAGGGCGTGTGAGAGGCTGGGCTGCAACGGCCTTGAGCTCGATGGTAATGGGGTGTCCAGTGACGGCTTTTGCGGGTGCGGTGATGTCTATGATATCGGCGATCTCGAGGGGGAGATTGCGGGAGATGGCTGCGATCTGATCGGCGCGCATGACGCGGCTAAATACCTGCACATCGGCGAAACCGGCGTCGGCAGTGAGTGAGGCGTCATAGTCGGCGCCGATATTGAAGGTAGGCCAGGTCTCGGCTTCATACTCGAAATGCCGCTCTCCTGCGGGAGTACCGTCAACATACAGCTCGATGCCCGAGGCGCTGTCCCAGGTAAGGGCGACATGGTGCCACTCATCGGGGGCCCAATCGGCTACAGTCGTGCTGAGGGTGTTTTGGGGTACGCCGCCGACACAGAATACGAGTGTGGATGAGGGGCTCTTGAACAGGTAGAATGAGTTATAGACAGGTTTGTGCGTCGGTGCGGCGTCGGAGAAGATGGCGTAGCGCTTGCCGTCATTGCCATGCCACTGCGGCTGTATCCAGAAGAGGAGAGTGCCGGCGGATTTGTCAAGGTAGCCCGAGGCGGGATATGAGATATAGCTTCCGTTGGTGAGCAGGACCCCTGATTTTCCCCACGGCGCGGTGATGAACTGGGGCTCCCCGTGCACGCTCTGCGCGGCAGGCCCGGGCGAGGCATCCAGGTCGCCGGCGTACTCGGCATGGAAGGTCAACCCCGGAGGACTGGCGATGGCAAGGGATGCGGCGAGTACTAGTATGACCAAGGCTGCCAACTTGCGCATGTTGACGTTCCCTTCCGACACAGGCTCTATGCTATAATGTTATTCCACCTGTGGCGGCGGATTCCTCCTTGGGGAAGGTCATGTTGTTTTGAGGCGAGATGAAAACCGGATATACGGCGTAACATGGGCGCTGACTGTGATGCTGCTGGTCGCAGGGCTTGGTCATGCGTACGGCGGTCCGTATCTGGTCTTCGACATCGGCTGCAGCCCGATCACCGTCGAGTATACCGATGGCGTCATCTTTACGGTGTCGGTGGATGGCGGTGAGGGCCCCCATGAGGTGTTCGCGCGGCGCTTTGATAAGGCGCGCTGGGAGCCGGTCGTCATTGACCTGGGGGGAGTCGAGCAGGGAGCGTTCTGCGGCAGGCAAGTCACCATCCGCTTCGCCAGCTCGGCGTATGGCGAGCCGTCGCAGTACAGCCAGGGGTTCTTCGGGCATCCGCGTATCTGCCTCGGCCCGATTGAGGGGTATGAGTGCGGGCCTGTGGCGCACGATTTCATCGCGGAGTTCGAGGCCGCGCGGACCGGCATAGTCAGCCCGGATGGAGAGCTCGACGCGCGGCTGGCAGGCGGCGCTGGTGCGCGCACCCTCATCCCCCCCGTCATCGAGAAGGCGCAGCAGAGCCTGTACCTGCACCCGAAATGGCTGGGCCGGCATGATGCGACGGCGGTGGAGTATGAGGTGACGCTACCCGCGCAGTCGGAGAGCTCACCGCTGGCGGTGGTCTCGCCGCCGGCATACCAACGAGGCACCTATATCCTGGATTATGCGGCGGATGCCAGCCATCCCGGCTGCTTCACGGCAGACTACGAACCATTCATCGGGACGAGGGCCGGAATGCCCGCATCGCCTGATGCGGCGCGTCGGGCACATGCCTTCAGGGGGCTCCTGGTGCGTGACCTGGCGACCGTCACCTGCGTCATTCACTATCCCACAGCGACGCCGGAAGGGCCGGATGCCTTCGCGGGTGTAGTGGTTGACTTCGGGAGCAGAGAGGGGCTGGCCAAGCGGCTTTATGTCGGCGCGTTTGACCGAGGCAGTCGCCGGCTAGATTGGACGAACCCGGACTTCTGGTGGCCCGGATACTGCGAGGCGTATGATACCAGGCTTCATGTTGCGCACGAGCGGCTGTACACGACCGAGAGCGAAGTTGAGCTAGAGCTGGCGCGACTGGCGCCGGAGAACTGGGACGGGCGCGTATGGCTGAGCACCGGCATCCAGAATATGCCGCCAGGCAGCGAGGTGAGGGCGCAATTCGCGTTCGGTGTGTACGCCAATGTGGAGATCATGTCCACCGGCGTGATAGACCCCGAAACACACGTCGGATACGGCGTTTCGGCGGATAACGGGCAGATGTATGGCGCCGAGAGGGGTGATATGTCCTTCCTGCGTGCCTCCGCGGATCACTATAAGCAGATCCAGCCGCTTGCCGGCAGGGCGCTGTTGAGTTGCGAACTAGGTGACGAGGTCGTGCGTGCCGTATTGTCCAATGAGCCACAGACTGCCGGTTATACCTGCAAGTCGGCGGGGCTGCAGGACATCCTCATCCACAAGCGGTATTGGTGGGAGGACGAGTGCCTGGTGAAGGAGATCGGCTTCGAGAATACCGGCGAGGCAGATACCATCATCAAGCATTACGCGGATGTAAGGGTGGCCGAGGAGGTGCGGGAAGGCGGGAGCTATGCCCGCACCGGGCATCAAAATGTGCTAGGCCTGACGCTGGCGCAGGCGTCGGAGATAAGCGGGGAAGTGCGGGCGTGCTCGCCGGAGGGCCGTCCCGATGAAGCGCTGGCGGCTATCACCGGCAACGGCTATACGGTCGGGGCGTTCCGCTACAAGGTCGAGGATAAATGGGTGCATCCGGTGACGAGCTTCAACTGGGAGCCGACGCTGCGATATGGGCCGGAGGGGTTCCGCTTCGGGACGGCGGCGCTGTGGCTGAAGCCCGGTGAGACGAAGTCGGTGCAGGTGCGCTACCTGATCGTGGCGGGTAGCTTCACCGACTGGCTGCAGGCGTATCGCAAGCAGCCGGAGGTGGCGGCGGCGTATGAGTTCGAGACGCCGGAGTGGGTGCGCGATGTGTATGTGGATGTGTCGCCGATGCGCAAGTGGGGGTATTTTGATTTGCCGCCCGGCAAGCTGGCGCTCAATATCCTGTGGAATATCCCGATGGCGTGGGGGGACTATTTTTCGGAGGGGATCATTGACCACGGGAATGGCAACAGCCAGAGCGCGGCCTCGATACGCGGGCAGTTTGATTTGGTGAGGCGAGAGGCTCCATCCGAGAAGGGGTCCATCTACAGCTTCCTGCTGGGGCTGGAGGGAGGCAGCAAGACTATCGCGGCACATCCGGAGTTTGCGGTGACGGCGCGGCACGGCGATCCGGATTTCCTCGGCCCGCGAGGTCGGCACGAGCAACCGGGCTATGTCAAGCAGGTCGCCGACGCCGAAGCAGCGGAGTACTTCGCCGAGCAATATGCGGCCATGGTGGGTAACTACGGCCTGGATTTCGTGTATATAGACGGGTCGCCGGCGGGGTCGAGCCGGATTGACTGGGCCAGGAATCGTGTAACGCAGGGCTATGAGTGGCTTGATTTCTACCGGCAGGTTCGGGAGAGGATTGGCGCGCGCGATGCAGATGCGGCGCTGATGAGTAATGCCGCCGCCGCGCCGCTTTGCGACCTGTCGTACTGGGAATTTCGGCGCTGGCATGAGACCGGACGGACACACTGGCCGCAGATTGCCAATGCGCTGGTGGCGGCGAAAACATTCGCGGCGCCGGGGCGCTGTATCCTCCCAACGCCATGGCATGATGAAGCACTGAAGGTCAATGCGGACCCCTACTACTGCAACTACCTGCTGGCTTTCGGGCTGTGCCCGTCGGCGAATACCACGCATCTGGAGAATGTGCAGCGCAAATGGGCATGGGTGGAGGCGGCGTATGAGTTCCGTGGCAGCAGTTACAGTAATGCGGTCATCTCGCCAGATTTCCGCCAGGGGGGAGAGATTGAGGCCCATGCACTGACCAAGCCGGGGGAATTGCTGGTGGCAGTCATCGGTCATGCGGACGAGGCGGTCTCCGGCACGGTGATCATTGATGCCAAGAAGGCGGGGCTGGAAGTGGGAACGCCACTGCTGATCTGGACGATGGAGATGCGCGATCCACGTGAGGCGACAGGGGACCTCGGCGAGACGGCGCTGCATACAGCCGCCCCGTCATTCGCGCAGACCGCAGTTGAAATCGAGTTGCCGGTGAAGGCGCGGCCCGATCTGCTGACACTCTATTGCCTGAGCAACTCGCCGGCTATCGTGCTGGAGACGGGTAACTCCGAGACACTAAACAGCACCCAGCCGACCGTTGCAGGAGTTACGACCGTGGCGACATGGGCCGGCGAGGTGTCTATACTGGAGATCGAAGCCCAGAGCAGTTGCCTACTCTGGTTCCCGGGGATGTCCGATGGTAGGCACGCAGTCCTCGTCGAGGGTGCGCCACAAGCGGCGTTTGGTCCGTTGGATGGGGAGGCAGCCCACGGTACGGACCGGCTGTTGCGTCTGAATGAGGGAAGACACAGAGTGCGGGTGAAGTATGCGGAGGCAAGCCTGGCGGGACCAAGCTTGCACTTGGAGTTTAGTATGGAAACTCCACGGGCGCGAACGTAGCAGTTGAAACGATTGGGAAGCGGGTACGTCTAAGAGCATGGTTTGGCAATAGCACGGCTCGGCTAAGCTGTGAGGAGGTCTGATAATGGAGAGAAGATACGTGGTCTATGCGCTAGTTCTGATAGCGACCTTTGCTCTCGGTACCCTGTGCGGTGACGCTCTGCGCACACCGGCTATGGCGCAGGGAGATGAAGTGAAGGACCTGACAGCACCGACGAGGAGCGAGGTGAAAAGCGGGCCGCCACAGATCGTGACGGCAGTTCCGTATGAGACCGAAACCAGGTACGACATGGACCCGTTCGAGCAGAATCGGGTACGCTCGACGATTCAGAAGGTGCAGCGGGTGATACTGATCCGCTCCGACGGGACTACGGAGATAGTTGTAGCCAAGTAGCGGCTCCTCAATGCCAGATGCGTGGCACAGGAGCCGTGAGCTGTTGAGACGGAAGGGGCGTGGATATGGCCAAGACAAACGTGCATTATGCGCGATACGTTCGGCAGTTGGTCAAGGCCTTCAACTCCGGTGGAGCACTGCTGGTATCGCTGGATGAAGACGGCAAGGCGAATCCGATGACCATCGGTTGGGGTACGGTGGGTATGATCTGGACGCGCAAGGTGTTTACGGTGATGGTGCGTCCGTCGCGCTATACGTATGGGTGCATCGAGGCGACGGAGGACTTCACCGTGTGCCTGCCGTATGCGGAGCAGCGAGCGGCGCTTGATTTCTGCGGCACGCGCTCCGGCCGGGACTATGACAAGATGGCGGAGTGCGACTTGACCGCGCTCCCGTCGGAGAAGATCCGGACGCCGGGCATCGAGGAATGTGGCGTGATCTGGGAGTGCGCCGTGATGTACCGTAGCGACATCAACACGGACCTGATGCTTCCGGAGTTGGCGCACTCCGTCTATGCCGGCGGGGACATCCACCGTGTCTATTATGGCCTCGTCGAGCGCTGTATCGCCGACGAGGATTTCGATGAGCGGTTCTCAGCGCCGGAGTGACGCAGTAGCGGCACGTGGAGACTACAACAGGCACCCATCAAAAGGTGCCTGTGCATTTGCCACATTGTCACATTGGCGGCACGCCTAGGGAGCTTTCCTGGACGCAGAATGGGCAATCCGTGCCCGGGCACCGGATGCCATCAATGCAGATTGCCAGCACGGCGATAGCGTCGAAGCGTCACCAACGATGCACGCACCTCGCGATCGAAACTCATTAGCCCCAGCGGTTGCCGGTCGTGGATTTGTGATCCCGGCCGCGATGAACATGCGCGGGGACGGAAGCGCGCATGCAGCCGCTCAGTATTGGTAGCTCCACAGCCGGGGGCCGTGCGCGAAGTAGATGCGGTCCCCCAATACCACCCCGCGCCCCATCGGCACCGGCGTGTCCGTCACCTTCTCGAACTGGTAGCCGTCGAGGTCCACTTGCAGTATGGCTTCATTCGTCGTCATGTACACCCGCCCGTCGGGCAGGTCAACTATGGAGCCGACGCCGCCGTAGTCAGCCAGGCTCTGCTGGTGGATGACTTGGCGGCTGTTGAGATCGAACACGAAGAATAAACCATCGGGGCCGCTGGCACAGAGCCGGTCGTCAGCGACCAGACGCAGCAGGCGCACGGAGCCGGCTTCAGGCAGTGGTGCCGTCTGCCACAGTACCAGCTTGGTCGCCCAGTCCAGTTCGAATATCACTGCTTCAGTAGCCACGGCGTGGCCGCCATGAGTGCCTGAAACAGTTGTGCTGCAAACCAGATTGCCGTTGGGCAGTGCTTCGATTGCGGTGATGCTGTGATGCTCGATGAGCTGCTCGTGGGTGAGCTTGGTAATCTCCTCGGTCTCCAGGTTGTAGATACTCAGCCCGCCGCCGGCTCGTCCATAGCCGGGCATTCCGGCGATCATCACATGCTCCCCGTCAGGGTGGCCGAATGCAACTATGGGGCGGTTGATGTCAGGCCGGGAACTGGGAACGGCGCGGAAGGGGTTGCGCTCCGGCATCGGTGATGTGGCATCGAAGGGTTGGGTGGTGTCGAACACCTTCAGCTTGCCGCCGGTGTAACGCCCGCCGATGATGTACTTGCCGACGGTGGTCAGGCATTGCTGCCCGATCGGGGATGGGAAATGGGTGAGCGTATCGGTGGCCGGCTCGTAGTAGGCAAAGTAGGGCGGGTGCCCGCTATTGACGTAGACGCGCCCGTCTGCTCCGGCGGTGATGGCCTGCGGTCTGAGGGAGGCGCCCTCAGTTTCGTAGTCGAACTCGATACGAGCTGTCTGCTCCGTCTCCGCGTTGAGTATGTCCATGTACCTGCCCGCGAGACTGACCTCGAAGACGACACGACCGTCGGGCAACACCGGCTTTCCGCCAGCCACCACCGGCATGGCTGGAGGCAGGTCCTCAGCGGATATGAGCGTTGCCTCTCCGCCGGACAGCCGGTAGGTCTCATGCCCGCCTGCGAGCGCTACACGACCGTAAAGGTTGCCGTCGGCACGTATCCATACCTGGCCGGTGCCAGTGGTCCGCCGCTCCTCGGGGACCAGTTGATGGCGCTCCCCTGTTGTCGGGTTAAAGGCAACGATGTTGGCCCTAGCGGTGCCAATGCCACAGTAGACCCAGCCCTGGTCATCGAAGGCTATGTTGCTCAGATAGCGCTCCTGGTCGTCCATGCGACCATGATCTACCAGTTCTTGCGTCTCGGGGTTGTATGAGAACAGCCCGGGGCGGTAGACTCCCCCGATCCAGATCGTCCCATCGGGGCCTTCGGCCATGTTCAGTATTGTGGCGTTGACCCGTCCCTGGAAGGTCCACTGCCGGGTATTCAGGTCGTATTCGAGGAAAACGTTGTTTTCGCTGGTGTACAGCTTGTGATTGCTGCTGTGCACCCCGAAAGACTGATAGGTCGCGCCGGCAGGCACATCCTCGGGTGCGAGCACCTGCTCGGTGACTCCGCTGTCTATGTCGGTGACCAGCATCCAGCCTCGTGGCGAGCGACCGGTTTCGGTGGCTACGTTGCTGGTGCTGCGGGCGATCACCAGGTTGTTGCCATGAGCGTTCTGTGTGGCCCACAATCCGCGCATCTGAGCCACGGGCACCGCTATGCCGTGGTCGGTAAAGCGCTCGAATGCCGCATCCTGGGCTACGGCGGGAAGCAACAGGATGCATGGTAGGAAAGCCGCAACGATAGTGCACACAAATCGCATGGATCATCATCTCCTTGGACAGTGTTGCCAAAGTTACCTCTCTGGTGCGAGAGGGTACGTCGCGGGTTTTGCTTCAACCCGTTTGCAGCTAACGACTATTCAGTTGTCGGTGTCTGCATCATGCCCTGAGCGCCGTTTCCGGGCTCGAGGGCGGCACGCCTACCACTGCCGGAAGATGACCTTGCCACACTCGCCGGCGGCCATCAGATCGTACCCGAGTTGGGCCTCGTCCAGCGGCAGTTCATGGGTGATGAGGCGCTTGACATCGAGGCCCTGGCGCAACAGTCTGACCATCTCGTAGAACTCGCAGAGCCGCCAGTACCACGCGCCGAAGACCGTCAGTTCCTTGTGGATGAGGTCGCGGGAGGGATTGAAGCAGGCTTTTCCCTGCTCGCCGACTACGCCGATCTTGCCGGCCTTGCGAGTGGCCTCGAAGGCGAGCGCCACAGCGGCAGGCTTGCCTGTGCATTCGTAGCACACATCAGGCCCGGCGCCGTCGGTCAGCTCGCGCAACGCCGCCACCGGGTCGGTCTCGCCGGCATTGACCGTTGCTACCGCGCCCAGGTCCCGTGCAAGCTGCAGCCGCGTTTCGGACAGGTCCACGCCGATGGGCCGCGCGCCGTACCAATCCAGCATCAGGATATTGCCCAGACCGATCGGACCGCAGCCGATGACGGCCACCGTATCATGGCCGCGTATCCCGACGCGGTCGGCCAGATGATAGGCGACACCCATCGCGTCACCAGCGATGAGCACGCCGCTGGGCCAGTCAATGTCGTCCGGGAGCTTGACGCAATGATGGGCCGGCGCGGCTACGTACTCGGCATGACCGTTCACGCAGTAGCTCTGCTGCTCGCAGAATATCGCGTGGTCCGTGCGGCAATGGGCGCACTCTCCACAGCCGATGATGATATGCACGCCGACGCGGTCGCCTTCTGCAAAGCCGGCCTGCCCGTTGGCATCCACCACTTCACCGGCAAATTCATGCCCGTCATTCCCGCTGGGCATTCCCTGCTCGGAGCGGAAGAGTCCCATCTCGCTGCCGCAGAGAGCCGATACCCGTACCCGGAGGAGCAGCTCGCCGGCGGCAGGCTCCGGCATGGGCGCCTCCACTACTTCGACTACACTGCTCCCGGCGAAAAGCAGTGACTTCATGGCGGGCTTCCTTTCTGAAACAGTGCCCTACAGGTTGAAGATGCGCTTGGCGTTGAGGCCCATGATCTTGCGTTTGTCATCATCGGAAATCCGGGCGGCGAGCAGCCTTCCGAACTGGCAGCGCACATCAATGAAGGGCAGATCAGTGCCGAGGACGACGCGGTCGGCACCGGCTTCCTGCACCATGTACTCCAGTCCGCCGTATGGCCGGCCCGAACCGGCGATGTCGAGATAAACGTTGGGGTTGAGCTTAGTCTCGCGTATGAGTTTGCGGATGCTCTCCCAGGCGTTGCCGGAATGGGCATGGAGGAAGGAGATATTTGGGAAGGCGGCGGCCTGTCTGGTGAGGAATGTTTTGCCATCCTGGTCAGGGCCGTCCCAGACGTGCGACAGGATCGGGAGACCGTGCTCGTTGGCGTAGTCATAGACTGGCCCGTAGCCGACATGAGAGCAATCCACGCCATGGCATGAGGAGTGGAACTTGAAGCCGGGAATGCCGCCAAGTTCGTCGTGGTAGCGGGCTATCTCGGCCTCGATCGTCGCCAGCGGGTAGCGCGGATTGATGGTGATATAGGGCAGGATGCGGTCGGGGTAGGTCTGTGCAGCTTCAGCCACCTGGCGATTGCCCTCTTCGATATCGGGGCCGATAGCGATATGCGGTGATGCGACGGTCATGTCTATGCCCATCAGGTCCATATTGGCGATCATCGACTCCGGGGAGCCGTCACCGGGAATGTGGAAGTTGTACCAGGGCCCCATGTGGGCGTGAATGTCTATGACGAGCTCGTCTTCGAGGCGAAGGCCGGACTTGAGCATCTCAACACACGTGGCTTCAGACATTTTCGTTTTTCCTCCTATATTCCCAGCAGACTGCGCAGGTTGTCGCCGGCGATGAGAGCTGTGTCAGCGTCGGTAAGGCCGTTGTAGGTGATCTGAGCCAATGCTCCACCGCCTTCATTTTCCGGCAGGCCGGTGCCGAAGATGAGCCGGTCGGCACCGAAGCGCTCGCAGACGTCCTCGATGCCCCAGGTAATCTGGAAAGTGTTGCTCTCCAGGTAGAGGTTGGCGTGTTTGGCGAAGAGGGGGTAGATGTGGCGAGTGATGCGGTAAGATGTGCCCAAAACGATGACCGGGAGCTGTTGGTAGCGCGCGAGGACCTCGGCGATCTGGTTCCAGTTGGTCTGCTGCATGTCAATGAGAACCGGCACTGCACGTGCATCGAGGGCCTCAAGGAGGTCGCCGGCCCCCCATTGTGTGAAATCCCATTGGTGGTTGACAGGGAATAGACGGACGGCACCGTGCTGCTCGCGGACATGGGCCGCGAATTCGGCCGGTGGGGGGAGTTCGTCAGTAGCGCCGGGTAAGCCGACGTAGCATGGGTAGAGGTTGTCATGGCCTGCGAGCAGTTCGTCAATTAGGTCGTTACCACACCGAGGCGCCCAGGAGGACGCCCAACTGTGCATCACTAAAGCCTGCTGAATGCCGAGGTAGTCCATCTCGGCAAGCAAGCCGGTGAGGTCGGTGAAATACGGCGGCTCCACCTTCTCGAATGTGCCGATGCGGCAGTTGCAGTCCATCACTCTGAACTGCGCACCGCTGTGTGTCTCCGAACTCATTGCTGCTCAACTCCTTAGTCCCTGACGCTTGATTAGGTGCTACCGGGGGAAATTCGTCGTTCGTACCGGGATGACCTTTGCCGCGCGTCGAGCAGGAGTCTCAAAGCCGCCCTGCGAAGATATGCCGTGGCCGGTCGGAGTGTCCACAACATCGTCGAAGCTGCAGGAGAGGATAAGGCTATGTCCGAGGACCAGGCGGATTTCGCAGAGCGCACGATCAGCAGCCGAGTGGCTTTCTCCGGTCATCTACTGAGGCTGCGAGTGGATACGGTAGAGCTGCCGGATGGGACTTCTGCGACGCGGGAGATAATCGAGCATCCTGGTGCGGCCGCCATGGTGGCGCTGACGGAAGATAATGAAGTGCTGCTGGTGCGACAGTGGCGCCACCCGATCGGGCGGGTAAGTCTGGAGATACCGGCCGGGACGCTGGACGCCGGAGAGACAGTCGAGGATTGCGCGAGGCGGGAACTGGTCGAGGAAATCGGCTACTGGCCCGGGGAGTTGCGCAGGCTTGGGGCCATCAACGTCTCGCCGGGCTATAGCAATGAAGTGATTCACATATTCTTAGCAAGAGAACTGCAACCTTATCAGCAGCAGGCGGGCGCTGGCGGCTGGAGGCCGGACCCGGATGAGAACCTGAAGACTGTCGCGATGCCGCTGGGTGAGGCGGTGCGACTGTGTGCCGGGGCCGAGATATCTGACGCCAAAAGTGTGACGGGGATACTGCTGGCGTGGGAGTTGGTGGAATCAGGGGATATGCTGTCAGCGCCGGTGTAGATAATGCCGGCACGGGGGGGAAAGAATGACGCCCCCGTCATGCGAGGGCCGCTCATTTCTGCGCCGCTCCGGTGCTGTTGTGACTAATGGCTCGACATCCGGCTCGGATGGCATAGTGTCGAGCCTGTGCCGGCCTCAATAGCGCCCGAATTCATCGACGACCTCGTGGAGAATCATCAAGTTCTCCGGCGGCACGCGGGGCGCTACGGAGCAGGCGCTGCTGAGGATGTATCCACCGCCCTGTTTGGCGGCCTCGAGTTTCTGTATCGCGTCCCTGCGCACGTCCTCGACGGAACCATTGAGGAGCACGTTTACGGGGTCAATGTTCCCTTTGAGGAACAGCTTGTCGCCGATTTGCTTTTTCGCGTCGGCCAGCTCGGTGTTTCCCAGCGGCGGCGGGTCCATGGTGTCAACGCCGTCTATGCCGGTGGCGGCCATGAGGTCGAGACGGTCGCCGATAGCGCCGCAGGTGTGGGTATATGCCTTGACGCCGGTCTGTTTTATGGCTGTGGCTACCTGCTTTTCGTATGGCATGACAAACTGCTCGTACATGTTCCGGGAGATGAAACCGCCGCCTGCAAAAGCGCTTGAGATGAGCACTGCATCAACACCACGGGCCGCCTGCTTCCTTGCCAGCGCACTGGTGCCCCTGGTGTAGGCCTGGAGCATCGCGTGACACTTCTCCGGAGCCTGGATGAGGCCCATCAGCGCCCCTTCGTATCCGGCACGCTCCAGCAGTTGGGTGAATGGGGAGAAGACCTCGGAATGCACGCTCAGCCGGTCGCCGACCGCCTCCAGCACGCGGTCAATTATCGTGAACATGTATTCGGGAAAGAGCTCCTCTGCGGTCCATTGGTAGGGCTTGAGGTCGTAGTAGAACGGCGGCGTCTTCAGCCCGCCCGGAGTGTGGGGGTCCTCGTAGAAGAGCAGATCCGGGTCAATCTCATCAATGCTCATCTTCGGCGGCTCGATATGATTTGCCAAGTCATCATACGGGCAGACGCATCTGCCCCCGTCAGTGTAGTGGATGATCCTTGCATCCTCGCCTGTTTCGATGCGGTCTACGCAATCAGCCGCGTCCGGATTGCGGCCGGGTAGATTGATGAGGATGCCGTCGAAAAGGTAGCGCTCAGCCAACTGCAGGAAGGCCTCGACAATCGGGTCGTTGTGCAGCCAGTAGGCCGCCGGGCCGAGGCCGAGATTGACCAGGTAATGGCCCATGCTCAACTGGCACATGACCGGCACCCGGTCCGGTTCCTGTAGGTCCATCGCCGCGACTATACGCTCACGCGAGGTCATTAGTCTCACCCGTGTCCAAAGGGGATATGTCCGCCGCAGATTAAGTGTTCGACGAGCGGCGGCTGGAATCCTCTGTGCACAGGCGGCACGGTGCGGCGGAGGAATCCATCCGCTTAGTGGCGAATGTACGGGTATAAGTCAACAGAGGTTGCAGCGCCGAGAAGTGCAGAGCAAGGAGACTAACAATGGCAGAGCAAGATAAGATTCTATCAACCGGCGAGCTCGAGCGCGTGGTCGCCGAGACCGTAGCCACTACACCGATTACCGATATCCACACCCATATCTACGATGCGCGTTTCGGTGACTTGCTGCTGTGGGGTGTGGACGAGCTGGTGACATATCACTATCTCATCGCAGAAGTGATGCGGGCGGAGTTCGGGCGCACGACTCCTGAGGAGTACTATCGGATGTCGAAGAGCGCGCAGGCGGACCTGATCTGGCAGCGGCTCCTCATTGACAACAGTCCGATTTCGGAGGCGTGTCGCGGCCCACTGACAGTGCTGGGTGCGCTGGGTCTGGACGTCGCCGGCCGTGACCTCAATGAGATGCGGGGCTATTTCGCAGACAAGACCGCCGAGGAGTATATTGACAAGGTCTTCGAGCTAGTCAATGTCAAAGAGGTGGTAATGACCAACGATCCGTTCGACGAGCAGGAGGCGGCTGTGTGGAACCAGGGCGGCACAGGCGATGCGCGCTTCAAGGCTGCGCTGCGGCTCGATGGTCTGATTGTGCGCTGGGAGGAGACAGCGCCGCTGCTGGCGGAGCAGGGATATGATGTGGCAGCGGATCTGTCGGGTAATAGCTATGACGAAATCATGCGTTTTCTGGCTCACTGGCGCGATGTGATGAACCCCGTTTATATGGCTGTGTCGCTGTCGGAGGATTTCTCGTTCCCCGCTGACGATTCGCAAGCCAAGGTGATCGAGAATGCGATTCTGCCCTTTGCGGCCAAAGAGGATCTCCCGTTCGCGATGATGATCGGGGTGAAGCGGCTCATCAATCCGGCTTTGAAGCTGGCCGGCGACGGCGTGGGTAAGGCCGATATCAAGGCCGTCGAGTACATGTGTGCCAACTACGCGGATGTCAAGTTCCTCGTGACGATGCTGTCGCGTGAGAATCAGCACGAGCTGTGTGTGGCGGCGCGCAAGTTCCCGAATCTGATGCCCTTCGGCTGCTGGTGGTTTCTCAACGACCCCAGCCTGATAGATGAGATGACGCGGATGCGGATTGAGTTGCTCGGCCTCAGCTTTGTGCCGCAACATTCCGATGCCCGCATTCTCGACCAGCTCATCTATAAATGGTCACACTTTCGCAATATCCTGAGCAAGATACTGACCGAAAAATACTCCGACACCATGCGCTCGGGCTGGGTACCGACGCGCGAGGAAATTCAGCGAGACGTTTCCGGCCTCTTCAGCGACAACTTCTGGGAGTTCGTGGGTTAGGTCTTGCGCTGCAGCACGGCGTGCGGCAGAAGGCAATGGCATCGGTTCAAGGCATTGGACAGGCGAGGACGCCTTGTGTCTGCCGCCTGTCACCGGATAGAGGGAAGCGGCAGGAGGGACGCAATGGGCAAGTCGGAGGCTGAGCAGCGCGCCGCAGAGCTTCGCGACCAACTCAACCATCACAACTACCGCTACTACGTGCTCGATGATCCGGTCATCTCGGATGCAGAGTACGATCGGCTGATGGTGGAGTTGCAGGAGATTGAGGGAGGATTCCCCGACCTCATTACCCCCGATTCACCGACACAGAGAATCGGGGCTCCGCCGAAAGACGAGCTGGGCACAGTCACCCACCGGCTGCCGATGATGAGCCTGCAGAGCGCCTTCGAGGAAGCGGCCGTCCGCAGTTTCGTGCGCACGTGCCGGAAGGAGGCCGGCGAGGAAATAAGCTTCGTGGCTGAGCCGAAATTCGACGGTCTCGCCGTCGAGCTCATCTATGAAGACGGCCTGCTGGTCACGGGTTCGACGCGTGGTGACGGCATCACCGGCGAGGATGTCACCGAGAATGTGCGGACGATCAGCAGCATCCCCCTGCGCCTACTTGATAGCGAGCTTGCGACACCGCCGCTGCTGGAGGTACGCGGTGAGGTGCACATGCGCATTTCGGATTTCGAGGCGCTCAACCGCCGGCGCCAGGAGGATGACGAGCCGCTCTTCGCCAACCCGCGCAACGCGGCCGCCGGCTCGCTTCGGCAGCTTGATTCGAAGATAACGGCCCGGCGCAAGCTCCACTTCTTCGCCTATGATGTGGGCACCGTTGAGGGGCATGAGTTCGCGACACACTGGGAGCTTCTGCAGACCCTCCCGAAATGGGGCTTCGTGGTCAACGAGCGCACGATGCTCTGCAAGGGGACCGACGAGCTTCTGGCGTATCATGCTCGCAGCGTCGCCGAGCGCGATGCTCTAGACTACGAGATTGACGGGATTGTCTTGAAGGTGAATGAGTTGTGGGCGCGGGAGACACTCGGAGTGCGCTCCCGCAACCCGCGTTGGGCGCTGGCGCACAAGTTTCCGCCGCGACAGGAGACTACGCGGGTGGTTGACATCGAGTGCAGTGTTGGCCGCCTCGGAGCCCTCACCCCCATCATGGTCGTCGAGCCGACGCAGATCGGCGGCGTCACAGTACGCAACGTGAGCCTGCACAACCAGGATGAAGTCGATCGCCACGACGTGCGCATCGGTGACACGGTCATAATCGAGCGCGCCGGAGATGTCATCCCGCATCTCGTGAAGGTGGTCACGGACAAGAGACCGCCGGACACGAAGCCTTACCGACTGCCGACACACTGTCCCGTGTGCGGGTCGGCAGCCGTGCGTCCGGAGGGTGATGTCGTGACGCGCTGTCCGAATGTGAATTGCCCGGCGCAGATCGAGGGCCGCCTGGAGCATTT
This sequence comes from uncultured Armatimonadia bacterium, assembly GCA_964498775.1. Classification (GTDB taxonomy): domain Bacteria; phylum Armatimonadota; class Zipacnadia; order Zipacnadales; family UBA11051; genus UBA11051. Next base: position 1,388 of record CAZCJS010000058.1, on the reverse strand, counting down.
CGCCGCCAGAGGCGCAATGGACATAGACGGTATGGGCGAGAAAAGCGCGCAGCAGTTCGTCCACGCAGGGATAGTCACACGCCTGCCCGAACTGTACGGCCTGAGCAAAGATCGGCTGCTTGAGTTGGAGGGTTTTGCGGAAATCTCAGTGGAGAATCTACTTGCCGCCATCGAGGCGAGCAAGCAGACTACGTTGGCCCGCTTCATCTACGCTCTGAGCATCCCCCATGTCGGGGAACATGTGGCGAGCGTGCTCGCCTCAGCGTTCGGCACCATTGATGCCCTGCGCGAGGCCTCAGTCGAGCGATTGGAAGAGGTCCCAGAAATCGGCCCGGAGATCGCCCAGAGCGTGGCCGGCTTCTTCGCCAATGCAGAGAATGCCCGAACGGTGGATGAACTCATCGCCGCAGGGGTCAGCATTGCAGCGCCAGAAGACAAGGCAGAGACGCTGGCCGGTCTCACCTTCGTTTTCACCGGCACGATGGAGAACTTCACCCGTGATGAGGCGCACCAGGCCGTCGAGCAGCTCGGCGCTCGCGCCGCGAGCTCCGTCAGCAAGCACACCGACTATCTCGTAGCCGGCGAGGCCACCGGCTCGAAGTACGACAAGGCCGTCTCCCTGGGCATCCCCGTACTCTCCCAAGATGAGTTCATGGACCTACTAAGACAATCTCAAGGAGAATGAAGATGAGAACCGCAAAGACCATGTCAGTCCTGTGGGCAATTCTGGTGAGCGTGGCTGTGGCGGCAGCAGCAAGTATTGACGTCGGCGTGATGGATGTTGCGAAGGCGGAGGGCAAGGGCTACGGCGCGAGAGGGATCTCCCAGGCTCTCGGCGAGCATGCGGATTTCAAGCCGCAGTGGTTCAGCGACCTCAGCGCCGAGACCCTCGCCAAATTCGATGCCGTCGTGCTGGCGAATATCTATAACCTGGGCAAGCAGCCGGCAGGCTGGGAGAAGGTCTTGCGTGAGTACGTAGAAAACGGCGGCGGCCTCGTCATGACACACAACTGTCCGGGACCGAAGCCCACAGAGCTGTTCCCCGAAATCCTCGCCGGCCAGACACACCATACGGGCCAGAGCATCGCGTCATTCAGCAACCATCCGGTCACTTTCGGCCTCAGCGCATTCACGGTGGCATTTGGGGACCACTGGGATTTCGAGGCGGGGGCGGATGGTCAAGCGGCGATCAGGTGTGAAGCCGACGAGCCGTTCACGGTCGTGGGTACGGTAGGCAAGGGCCGCCTCGTGCGTATCGGTTCATGCGTCGGGTTGAACGGCCGCTCGGAGGAGGAAATACCGACGGGTGGGGAAGCTCGGCTGCTGATGAACGCCGTCGCCTGGGCCGCCGGTACAAGTCCCTGGCACCTTTCGGAGTATGACGACAT
>CAZCJS010000057.1:0-18994 GCA_964498775.1 uncultured Armatimonadia bacterium | reverse complement strand
TAGTGGCGACAATCAGCGTAATCAGATTGGTGATGATGGAGACCAGCTGACCGCTGACGAGACCCTGGACTGCCTCGACATCGTAGAGCACTCGGGCCATGAGACGACCGTGGGGGTTACTGTCGAAGTAGCGCATGGAGAGGTGCTGGAGGTGACGGAAGACACGCCGGCGAATGTCATAGACGACGCGATTGCCGACGAACATGAGGGTCATCTCGCGTGGATACTCGGTGAGACCGCTGACAACGGCAATGCCGATGATAGCGAAGCAGATGATGATCAGAAAGCGCCAGGCCTCGTCACGGTAAGCGAGTAGCTGATTGGCCGGGACATTGCCCAGCTCCGTAAGCTTCTCGAAGCCGGCAATCTTGTCAATCAGCATGCCCATCAGAGACGGCGTAACCAGGCCGAGGCTGGTGGCGAGAAAGACCAGGAACAGCGCCCAGGCAAGCAGCCAGCGGTAACGGCGGGTAAAAACTAGCATCCTGAGCAGTAGCGCCATGCGAATGTAGCCCTTCTTTGTGTACCGCGCAGAGCCGACAGGCTCCGCTTCCGGCCAATTATACCACTTGCCGGCTGCAAGGCAAACCATCGGGTGCATACATTCGGCGACAGCCCTTTCGCTCTCGTTGTCGCAACAGCCTCCACTGACAAGGGACATGATGAGCCCACTCTCAATCGCGTGAGGTGAGACAGCTATGAGGCAGATGCGAATGTGGCCTGTGCTGATGACGACCCTGGCGCTGGCTGCAACGGCTGCATACGGTGCTCAGCCGCGAATAATTGATGACTTCGAGGGGGAGCAGTGGGTCAACGCCACTGCCGATACGGACCTGAAACACGCCGGTGCCACCAGCGCTCGCTGGGATACTGACGAGAGCTTCCGGATCATGCGCTGGTTAAGCTACGGCCACGGGGATGATGGTGAGTGGACGCATTACGACTTCGTTGACCTGTGGGTACACTGTCCGCAGGTGTGTGACACCCAGCTATGGATCAAGTGTCACTACCACGGCACCAATGCGCGGTGGGGATACTACTACAAGCAGGTCAAGTTGGACTGGACCGGCTGGAAGTTCCTCCACATTCCCCATTCAGAGTTTGCGCAGTTCGATCCTCCGTATTCGTGGGCGCGGATAGACCGAGTCAGCCTGGAGGTGGATCCGGCGTCACAGCTCAAGCCGGTGCTGCATGTTGACGACTTCGGCATTAGCAAGAACGCGCTGACGATGCTCTGTCCCTCGCCGCCCAACCCGGCCGAAGGCAAACGCTCGCAGCTGGTCAAGCCACCGTGCGACGGGGCCCCCGGTTTTGCGGATGCCAAAGTGTGGTTCTCCTACGGCCGGGCCAACCCGGGCGAGGAGTTGGTCTATTACGTGCAGATTGCGAATCAGTCGCATGAACCGCAGACGGCGAGGCTGGAGCTCGTCGGCGCGGAAGGGCTCAACGCCAAGCTGGACAAGAGTAGCCTCATTATCAACCCGGAGATGGAGCGGGAGGTCCGGGTGCGTATGACGGTGCCGGAGGATGCGGATGAAAGCTTCCGGCGCATCGTCACGGTGAAATGCCGGGCCGAGGGGCTTGAGGAGCTTGAGACAATGCCGCTGCGGATTGCCGCCGAGCGAGCGCACCCTTGTGTAGCGTTCTCCCGGCAGCAGGTGGTGGAAATCAGGAAGCGGCTGGAGACTGATGGGGCCGCGAAAAGCAATTTCCAGGCCGCCATACTCTCCATCGCCGACGGCTGGGACGGCCTGTACAAGGACGACACATGGGAGAGCTTCGCGATGCCGGAGTTCGGCTCCCAGCACCCGACTCTGAGAAGCGTAGCGTTCGCGTGTGCCGCCGCGTATGCCATCACCGACAAAGAAATCTATGCACAGAAGGCGGCGGCGATCTTCCGTAAATATGCCGATCCGGCGACAGGCTATCTGTCCTACAAGTTCCCGGCTTACTACATGACGCGGCTGTTCCACGCCAACTACATGGGCCAGACCGGTTGGGTGGCCACGATGGCACGGGCCTATGACTGCCTGCTGGCCGGCGATGTGCTCAGCGCTGAGGAGAAGCTGCAGATCGAGTGGTATCTGTTGTTTGCGGCGGCGCATGACTACTGGAACGAGGGCTATCGCGGACCCAATGACGGCAATGCGACGACGATGTTCGTGGATGCGTCAGCGGCGATCGGTGCGGTGTTCAATGACCCGTGGTTCCTGGATGATGCGATTGACGGGCCGCTTGGCTACCGGCACCTGGTCGGCAACAGCGTACTGGATGGCGGGTTCTGGTACGAGGGTTCGTGGAGCTACCACAGCCTGTCACGGAATTACCTGACGCTAGGGGCGCTGAACCTGCTCAATACGGTGCCCGACTTCCACCACCAGCCTGTGCCGACGATTTTCGACCGGCGACATACGACACAGCGCGACGCGGCCTGCTCGTATATCTACCACAACCCCTATACGCTGACTGAGAAGACGCTGAAGCCGATGTTCGATGCACCCCTGACGATGGCGTTTCCGGATGGTTCGCTGCCGGGGCTGAATGATAGCGGCCCGCGCAGCTACGCGTCTGGTTCGATATACGCCTCGGGCTATCATCTCTACCGTGACCCGCGCTATCTAACTGCGCTGGGAGATGCGGCTGACTTCCGCTACCCGACCGATGGGGAGCCGGCGCCGGCGTATCCAACGAGAAGCACGATGCTGCCGGCGGCCGGAATGGGGACCCTGCGGGCGGGTGGGGGGCCCGACATCGCCTGCTTCGCGGAGTTCGGCTCCTACGGCGGCGGGCATGGCCACTGCGACAACCTGCAGTTTGTGCTCTGGCATGACGGCCATCAGGTGCTCGACGACCACGGTTACGGTCCGGGCTACAGCAGCAGCACGCGGCTGCGGGAGAGATGGTTTGTCCGCACCATCGCCCATAACTGCGTGTCGGTGGATGAGATGACCCAATGGGCGTCTCACAGCAAGCCGCTGTTTTTCGGCACCCACGGGAAGTGGGAAATATCCCAGGCGTTCAATGACAACTACGCGCCCGGAGTGGCCCAGACGCGGACGCTGCTGCTGAATGAGGATGTGCTGGTAGTCGTTGATGACCTGGCTTCGGCAGATATCCACACCTACGACTGGGTGGTGCATCCGGAGACCTACGAGGCAGTCGAGGCGGACGTTCCGCTCAAGCCGAGGGAGCCCTTCGGGGACCCGGAAAAGGGATACGACTATGCCTGCATATACAGCCCGAGGCAGGCAGAAGCCGACGCCGGCTGCGAGGTCATCGCCGGTCTGGGCGATCACGGGGTGAAGCTGCTCCTGCCCGCGCAGGGCCCGATGGAGCTGATTACCGGCACTGATCCCCATGTGGGAGGAACAGCCGGCAGCGTCGCCTTTCAGGTGCATGCAGACGAAGAGGAGCTGTATCGCAGCGAGAAGTTCGATGCGGCGGTGCCCGGCCCCCAGGCAATCGAGGTGGATATCACGGGGCGGAAGGAACTGAAGCTGCTGGTGGATCCGCTGGGTGGTATCGGCTCCGACCATGCGGTGTGGGCCAATGCGCGGCTGGTGACTGCGGGTGGCGAGGAGACATATCTCTCGGATTTGCCGGAGAATGATCAGTTCGTGCACGGCGGCCTGAGGCGCGACGTGGACTACTACGGCACCAGTATCATCATCGGCGGCAAGCATTTCGAGAAGGGCCTGACATTACATCCGGAAGGCTCAGCGGGCTGGGCGACATGGGACATCGGCGGCAAGTATGTAAGGCTCCTGGCTGAACTGGGTCTCGACAATGGCAAGAATGAGGACCTGCAGACCGGCAAATTGGCTCTGCGGCGCACAGTGATAGCGCGCAAGCAGGGCAGCAGTGAACGCTTTGTTGCGGTCATCGAGCCATACAGCGAGACGTCGAAGCTGGCAGGCGCGCAAATCCAGGAGGACAAGCTGGTCATTACGATGGTCGACAAGTCCACCTACTCAGTGGATCTGGCGAGTTTGGCGAAGCTGAAGGATGAGCCGCAGGCACTGCCCTTCAAGGCAATCAAGGACCGCTACACGCCACCGGTCAACTCGCAGAGCTTCTTCAAGCGCGGCATCGCGCGCGATCCGATAAGCTGGCCAGTCGAGACGATACGTTGCCATGAGACCGTGGATGATGCCTGGCAGTACCTCGAGGTCGAGGCCGTGCCGGTGGAGCCCGGTCAGCAGTACCAGGTGAATATGAAGCTGGTGCACAGCTACGACTATGTACTGCCCCCCGCGCTGAAGCTGTACCAGTACGACGCAGCAGGGAAAGTGTTACAGTGGGAGTACCTGGCGAGCAGGCTTCCGTGGGCCAGGGAGTGGCGGGAAGTCAAGGTGGGTTTCACCGCCGCGCCCCATGCCGCGACGGCGAGAGTCGTCATCTGTAGCAAAGGCATCGGAACCCTCTGGGTGACCCCGCCGGAGGTAGTAGCCGGCGAGTAACAGATACCTCCTGAGGCCGAGACAGCAGGCAGGCGAATCCGGATAGCCGGCACCGAGCGCAGATTCGCCGAGCAGAAGAATTGTCACGGGGTGCGGCAGGTGCACCATCGCGGTTTTGCAGCAGTCTCTTACAGTGTTGCCTCCTGGCCTTCCGGGGCATAGAAGGTGTAACTGAGTGAGCCAACAGGTGCAACGTAGAATGCAGCAAGGACCGAGGACATTGGGCGGGAATAGACGCAGACCATACCTGCTGCCAGTGCCGCTCGCCGTCATGTTGATGCTTGCCGGTGGGGCCATCGGGAGCACTGAGTTCTACCTGTTCGCCCACGGCCCGGCGGACGGTTTGGATGTCACCGTCAACGGCGAGCATGTAGGGGGCGTGCAGACGAGGGCTGTCGTCGCAGGCGACCGGATTGGCACGAGGGATACGGTCTGTTTACTGAGGTTCACGCCGACTACGCGAGCGATGCTGGGGCCGCACGTGGACTGCGAGATAACCGGCCCGGTTGCGCTGAGGCTGAGCGTCGGCCAAGCGTATCTGGAAGGGCCCGTGGTCGTCATGACACCCACCTGTCATGTGCGCAGCGGATCCGGTGCCGTCGCTGTCCGCGTCAACCTGGCCGGCGAGACCACAGTCGGCGCCGTCTCGGGGACGGTCATCGTCTCTGTGGGTGCCAGGGAACTAAGTGTTGCCGAAAATGAGGCCGTAACCGTCATGGCCGACAACGGCGTTTTAGGCCCGGGGAATGCCGACCCATTGCAGGTAGTGTACTCGCTACCATTCCACGACTCAGATGACTCGGGACTCGAGGATATCAACCTCGACGCACCCGAGAATACCCGTGAACCGGCAGCGGGACAAGTCGCTGGTCGCGAGGCCCCGTCGGCAGAGATCAAGCCGGCGCCAGAGCAGGAAGCAGCCGTCGCCACATCCGGCGAGCAGTGGAACATAAGTGCGCCTGATGTGGTGGCTGAAGCGGTAGTGTGCCGTGGGGTTGACCCTAACAACCGGCCGATCGGTGTCGGCAGGACCTTCCCCGGCAGCCTTGGGCATATCAGTCTCTATCTGCAGCTCAATCTCGGTACCACTCCACACCAGGTGCGTATCAGCTGGAGCCGCGGGTCGAGGCAGCTTGCCGGTCGCATCGTTCGCGCATCAGGCCATCGCGAGATACTCAACTCACTGAGCGCCCGCGAGGGTGGCGACTTCCCGCCAGGTGATTACCGAGTCACAGTGCATATTGATGATCGGCCCGCCGCCACACTGGATTTCACCGTCAGAGAGGGTGACTGAAAGGGTCAGCCATGTCGTCTGTGGGGCCGGCTGCTATTGGCGAACTTGCGTTCGGTGAGCCCCAGAGTATTGTGTTTGCCGGCCAACGCGTATGTGAAAACATTCAGCAAGAGCTCCGATGGAGCGATATATGGTTGTATTGTTCGCCCAGAGAACATGGCCCGATTTCCGCGCGAACCCGCATCGCCGGAGCAAGTCATGCACCAGGAGGGGCTCGCGGCGGTCGAATAGCTCTACGCAGACTGCATGAGGTCGGTGACGATGGCGCTGGGCCGGCCGACCAGCACATGCTCCAACTCTGCGACCAACGGTGCGTACACGCAATGACGAGACACATAGGCATCACAGGAGGGTTTCAGCATGGACTTTGACATACTCATCAGGCACGCGACGGTCATTGACGGTACCGGCGCCGAGGGCTTTCGGGGCGACATCGGCATCAAGGCCGGCATGCTCGCAGCCATCGGACGTCTGAACGAGGCCACGGCGCTGGAGGAAATCAACGCCACCGGCATGATCGTCTGCCCCGGTTTCATTGATCCACACACCCACGTCCACGCTAGCATTGACCGCGACATCATGCATGAGGACAACCTGGTCCGCCAGGGCATCACCACTGTGGTCGGGGGCAACTGCGGCAGTTCCGACTGGCCAATCTCCGAGCATCTGGACAAGGTAGATACCCTCGGCATGAAGCAGAACTACGCAGTACTGGCAGGCCACCATACCATCCGCCGGGCCCTTTTCGGCGATGACCAGGCCCGTTTCCTCGACCCATCCGAGTTCAAATTGATGCAGGTCGAGGTCGAGCGGGCCATGGACGAGGGGGCGTTCGGTGTAACCGTCGGATATGCTACCAACTGGGAGACCAATGACGAGGTTTTTGCCTTCGCCACTCCTGCCGGCAGGCGTGACGGTGTCTACGCCTCGCACATCCGCTCCGAGCGCAATCACCTGCTGGAGGCGCTCGGCGAGATACTCGAAGTCGCCCAGCATGCCGACATCCGCGTGCAGATATCGCACCTGAAGACTATGAACCCGGCCAACTGGGAAAAGCTTGATGCAGTATTCGGCATGCTCGAGGAGGCCGTTGACCGCGGGCTGGGAATAAGTGCCGACCGCTACCCGTACACTGCATCACACGGTGGCTCAACGAACGCCCTGCCCCGCATCGCGTACCAGATCAAGCAGGAGCGTGGAAGTTGGGACAACCTGCGCGATCCAGACGTGATCGAGATGGTAACCGAGGAACTCAACATACTCCACGAGGAGCGTGGCGGGCCCGACAACGTGTTGTTTTGCTCCATGCGCGACCCGCGGCCGGAGATAGAAGGCAAGACCCCGGCACAACTTGCCGAGCAGTGGGGTGTCAATCTGCTCGAGGTCGGCATCCGCCTCGAGGAGATGGGCGGCGTCTCGGCGATCATCATCGCCATGTCTGAGGATAACCTTAAGCGCATCCTCGCCCACCCGCTGGTCGGCGTCGGCTCCGATGCCGCATTGCAGTCCGACAAGCGCCTGCAGACCCATCCGCGCGGCTACGGCACCTTCCCCCGTGTCCTGTCAAAATACGTGCGCGATGAAGGCGTCCTCACACTGCCCGAGGCGATCCACAAGATGAGCGGGCAGCATGCCGAGCATTTCGGCATCACCGACCGAGGACGAATCGCGCAGGGCCTGGTCGCCGATGTGGTCGTCTTCGACCCCTGGACCGTCCGCGACACCGCCGAGTTCCTCGACGCCCACCACTACCCGGAGGGCATACCGTCTGTCATCGTCAACGGCAAGTTCGCGGTCAAAGATGGTCACACGACACCGGAGAACCACGGCAGAGCGCTGCGCAAGACCGACATGTAGCCGCCCCCACCGGAAGGGTATAATGCAACAGCGCGCGTGATTGACCCAAGGAATCATTGGGCCGAGGCGTCCTCGCACACGCCGGCTGCAGAACTCCCGCTTAGCGTCACGGCTCGGTATGCCTTTGTGGCGGCGCGCCGGAGGGTGATGTCATTGGCTTGCTCGCAGGCATGATCTCGGCGGGCGACTGATGAGCAGAACGCCGTGTATGGCGGGATGTCGCCGGCTGCTGTCCGGCCCACGCCGCTCTTGCTTCACAAGCCCCATGCTGCTAAAATCCTACTGCACCGTCGGCACTGAGTGTGTCGGCGCGTGCTAGTCTGTATCTGGCAGGCCTAGTATAGACCCTCCTGGAGTGATGTTGATGGCATTTCGTCCGATGGTGGGGCTGGAAGTTCACGCCCAGCTCCTGACCGACTCGAAGATGTTCTGCAGCTGCCCCGTGGCGTTCGGCTCGGACCCCAACAGCAACTGCTGCCCGGTGTGCACGGGGACCCCGGGTACGTTGCCGGTACCGAACCGCAAGGCCGTCGGGTTCGTAATCAAAACCGGCCTGGCGCTGGGCTGCAAGGTCTCGGAATATTGCCGCTTCTACCGCAAGAACTATTTCTATCCCGATCTGGCCAAAAACTTCCAGATTACGCAGTACGATGAGCCGCAGACTTACGACGGGCGCATTGATCTGGCGGTCAACGGGGAGCCGTTCTCGATCCGCATTCGCCGCGCTCATATGGAGGAAGATACCGGCAAGAACATCCATCTCCCCGATGGGCGCAGCCTTGTTGAGTACAACCGCTCAGGAGTGCCGCTGATGGAGATCGTGACCGAGCCGGATTTCACCAGCGCTGAACAGGTGCGTGAATACCTCGTCCAGTTGCAGCGGCTGCTACGCTACTTGGGCGTCTCGACTGCGAACATGGAAGAGGGCGCGATGCGCTGTGAGCCGACTGTGAACCTCGTCAACGAAGAGGCCGGCGAGGCGACGCCGAAGGTCGAGATAAAGAACCTGGCGTCATTCAAGGCGGTCTTCGATGCTGTCAGCCATGAGATAGACCGGCAGCAATGGTGTCTGGAGAACGATGCTCCGATGCAGCAGGAGACGCGTCGCTGGAATGAGACGGAGGCCAAGACGACGACGATGCGGCTCAAGGAATCGGCCGATGACTACATGTACTTCCCGGAGCCGGACCTCGTCCCGATGACGCCGGAGCCGGAATGGGTAGCCGAAATTGCTCAGAGCATCCCGGAACTGCCGCTGGCACGACAGGCGCGTTTCGTCGAGGAGTACGGACTGCCGGAGTATGATGCCGCGGTGCTGACTGAGGACAGAGAGACCGCCGACTACTTCGAGGCGGTTGCGGCGGAGTGTTCTGACCCCAAGAGCGCCAGTAACTGGGTGATGGGGGATCTGACACACATGCTGCACGAGCAGAATCAGACACCGGCAAGCTGCTCGTTGCCGCCGGCAGCGCTGGCAAAGCTGGTAAAGCTAATCAACGACGGCACCATAAGCAATAAGATCGCCAAAGATGTTTTCCCGCAGCTCTATGAAACCGGAGGCGACCCGGAGCAGATCATTACCGAGCGAGGGCTAGTTCAGATTAGTGACGAAGCCGAGTTGGAGACTATTGTTGATGCGGCTATTGCGGCGAACCCGAAGGCGGCCGAGGATTACCGAGCCGGGAAGAAGAAGGCCGCCGGCGCTATAGTCGGCTATGTGATGAAAGAGACACGCGGCCAGGCGAATCCGCAACTGGTAAATACAATACTGCGCCAGAAGCTGAGCGAGTAGCACACCCGGCGGTTGTGTCTGCCTGGATGTAGAGCAAGCGGTTCCTGAAGCGTTGTGAGAACGGGCGCAGGCTGCATGGGTGGCCGGGGATATGGCAATGAACAGAGAAGCAGCGCTAAAGATTGCGATCGGGATCGCTGCCGCGGCCGTAATAGTGACAATTGAGTACGCGGTCCTGGGCTACGATCATCACCCGTTAGGTCCCCAGGATATCGAGCACCGGGGCTGGGAGGCGGTGCGCATCCGAACGGAACTGGCGGATGCGGATTTCCTCTATGTGCTGACGACTTGCCCCTCTTGCCATGCGGCCAATGACCATGTCAAGGAGTTGGAGAAGACTCATCCCAAGTTAAAGTTTGTGTGGGTCCATCCCAATATGGTCAAGCTGCCGGTGCTGATGGACATCCTCGGCGACAGCTATGGGATGCCGGAAACTGAAAGACGTCTTGAGCGACCGGTTCTCTACGGGCCCGAGCGCCTCTGGCAGGGCGTCAAACAGGTCAGGACTGCCAGGATTGAAGGCACGCTGAACGGTCCCAGGCCCTACGAGCGCCTCGGTTCATCGTGGGACTGGCTGCGTCAGGGGCACGCCGACGTACTCGCCCTACTGCAGCGCTTTCAGTGGTATGCCGTCGGCCTCTTTGGCCTCATTGACGGCATCAATCCCTGTGCAATATCCACGATCATCTTCCTGTTGTCATACCTGACGCTCGCAGGCCTGAAGAGAGATTCCCTCAAGGTGGGGCTCCTGTTTGCGCTTGGGTGCTTTGTGTCCTATTTCCTTATCGGACTGGGGCTGTGGCATGTATCCACGATGGCCGTCGGCGCTACATGGGGACGGCGTATTCTCTACCCGCTGATCGCTTTTGTGACCATCATGGTGTCGGTGCTGGCGTTTGTCGAGTTTTCGACACTACTGCGCGGCATTGATGCCGAAACGGTCCTGAAGCTACCTCGCGACTGGTTGCTGGGTGTGCATGAGGCGATTCGGCGCTTCGTGAAAGCGAAACATGTGCTGGCCCTTGCCGCGCCGGTGGGGGTGCTGGTGACGTTGATCGAGTTCGGCTGCACCGGCCAGGTGTACCTGCCCACGATCACCTATGTTGCCAGTCTTCCCGGGCAGCGGTTGATGGCTGTGCCCCTGCTCCTCGTCTATAACATTGCCTTCATCATCCCGCTCCTGGCCGTCATCATCGGCCATCAGGTGACGGCGGGCAAACTGGCGAAACCGAGGCCGCCGGTGCAGTTGAAGTTCGTGAGGCTGGCAGAGGGCATCCTGCTTGGCGCAATCGGCGCATTCATGCTGTGGGCGACATTCCAGGCATGGACGACATAGGGCGCATGACCCGCCGATGCGTGGTCAGCCACGCCGACGCGGATGAGTCACTAAACGCGCAGGTTGGGCTGCGACCCAACCCGGAGCGTCCGTCACTCGCCTCAATCCCTCAACGACCAAAGCGACCTGGAGCGGTGACAGGAATCATCGAGGAGCCCGGACCAGACGATGAACGAGCAACCGGCGGAGCGCAAATCCAGCCGGACACTGGTGGTCGGAATAGACGGTGGAAGTCTCGGTCTGATAGAGCAATGGGCCTCTGATGGGCTGCTACCGACCTTTGCTCGGCTGATGGACGAGGGCTTCTCGGCGCCTCTGCGTTCGACCGTCAATTTCCATAGCGCTTCGGCGTGGACCACATTTGCTACGGGCGTTGGGCCGGCAACCCATGGCGTATATCATTTCGTCAACCGTGTGCCCGGTCAGTATGCGGCTGTCGCGATTCACTCGGGTCATATTGACAGCACCACGCTCTGGGAGTACTTGACTCAGCGGCAGGTGCCCCTGCTGGCGCTCAATGTGCCGATGACCTATCCGGTCAAGCCTGTCTCGGGGATTCAGGTGGCTGGTTGGCTGGCGCCCGAGATCAGTTCCGCAGGTGCGACTTATCCGGCTGAGGTAGCCGGGCATATCAGCGCGGAATTTGGACACTACCCGATGTTCCCCGATGGCAAGCGGTTTGTCATCTCCGGTCAATTCACCGAAGCTGCACGCTTGCTCAGGTCGAGCCTCGAGACAAAGTTGAGGGTGGCTGAGCACTATCTGGCAAACAGCGACTGGCAGTTTGCGGCAGTGGTTTTCCCGGAAACCGACGCTGCGCAGCATTGGTTCTGGCACTTCATTGATACCAGGTCGCCGCAGTACCGGGAGGACCTCGTCGGACGGTTTGGCAACCCAATTCTCGACACCTATGCGGCGGTGGATACGTGGTTAGGGCGGCAGCTTGATTTCCTTGGCGATGATGTGGAACTGATGATCATCTCCGACCACGGCTTCACGCTGCAGAGTCGCGGGGAGTTGTATGTGCGCGACCTGCTGATACGCGCGGGCTTCCTGAAGCCACGGGCCGGTGTTGCCAGACAGCTACGCGAAGCAGCCTTGCGTTGCATGGACATGATGCCCCATGTCTGGCGACACCGCCTAGCTAGACTTGCACCACAAGCATTCGCCGGCGGGGTATTGACCAAGAAAGCCATCGGTGACAATGTCTGGGCCGCGACGAAGGCCTTCGCCTCCACAACATGGGACCCGTGGATAAACCTTGCCGGTCGCGAGCCGCAAGGGATTGTCCGACAGAACGAGTACGACGAGATCTGCAATGCAGTTAGCGAGCTGCTGGAGTCCTCCGAAGATATAGCTACCGGCCGGAGCGCAGTCGCGGCAGTGACAAAGACGCGCGACCAAATGGATGGGAAGAATATTGGGAAGATACCTGACCTGGCCGTGCGGTGGACCGACGAGTTCATCATCGAGGGCTTGACTGCACGCTTCGAGGGCAAGCGAGTCATGGCAACAAACGCGGAAGGTAGGCGTACGACATCATCTACGACTGGTGCGCATTCTCCCTACGGCGTGCTCATCAGCGTTGGTGACAGGTTGAACGAGCGGCTTGCAGGTGCGGCGTACTCTTCCGCTGAACCGGCGATGCTTGACATTGCCCCAACTGTCATTGAGTTACTCGGCTTGGAGGTGCCCTCATGGATGGAGGGGACGAGCCTGCTGAATCACACTGCACACTGTCCGTAACGCGCCAGTGGAGTCTGCCACAAACAAGTTCCGCGCGCGCTTGGCTCCGTGCCACTCCCGGGAGATCCTCGATGAAGGTTCTGCTAGTCTGCCCAAATCGCCGCACCATACCCCAATGGGCCCCGTTCTTTGAGGGATTGGCGGCGCAATCCGATATGTCGGTGCATGTGTTGACCTCGCGTATGATTCCGTCACGCCGGCACGAACTCGAGACGGGCGGTTACTATCCCGGCGAATACGAGATGACGGAGACCGGTGCTGTGTTCCAGAAGCTGTCGGAAAAGGGACACAGCGCGCCACTAGTCTTCGCGTCCGGCCTCAACGCGGTAGTTCGCGAGCTTGGCCCCGACGTCGTGTACATCATCGGCGAGCCGGGTTATTTCAGTTCGTGGCAGACGGTTCGGGCATGCCAGAGATATGCTCCGGATGCCAAGACCTGCAGCAGACAGGCGCAGAACATCTACAAGCAGTGGCCGTTTCCGTTCAGCTATTTCGAGCGGTATTGCCTGCAGCGAATCGACTGCGTCTTTGCCAATGGTCGGCAGCAGGCGGAAGTGCTGGCCCGCAAGGGCTATCGGGGACGCGTCGAGTTGATGCCCCTGGGAGTGGACAGCACCGTCTTTCACAGGCACGAGCCTGATGCGCTGAGAGTTGAATTGGGTGCACAGGATGCCTTCCTCGTCGGCTATGTAGGGAAACTGACAGAGGCAAAGGGAATAGCAGACCTGTTGACTGCTTTCCGGCAACTGCCCGAGACGGCTCAGTTGCTGGTAGTCGGCACCGGCGAGCTCGGACGGATGGTAGCGGACCTGGCTGATGAACCCGGTTTGGAGAAGAGGGTTCATTGGATCAAGGGCGTGGCGCACACTGAACTCCCACGCTACCTGAGCGCAATGGATACGCTGGTATTGCCCTCGGTGGAGGTGCGAAGCTCAGCCGTGCAACGCGGCGTACCGATCCCCTGGCGGGAGCAATTCGGCCGTGTGCTGGTGGAGGCGATGGCATGTCAAGTGCCGATAGTCGGCTCCTCATCAGGGCTTATCCCCGAGGTTATCGGGGAGGCAGGCGCCACTTTCCGGGAGGGGGATGTCGGCGATCTGGTCGCAAAGCTTCTCCTTGCCATGAACAATGATCAATGGCGCGAGCGGTGTGCGAGAGATGGGCTTAAGCAGGTGAAAGAGAAATACTCCTGGCATCGCATCTGCCGCCGCTATGCAGAGGTATTCCGAGAACTGGTGGAGGAAACGCGCCAACCGCCAGAAGGGCGACCCATAAAGTGACCGCCAATGTTCAGGACCGGGGACAACGAGGCATCCAGCTACGAGAGTGAGACTCGCCAACTGGCCAGAGGCGGGGGTCTGCTGTTTGTCGGTCAGATAGCCTACCGGCTACTGCTGGCTGGCGGGATGGCGCTGATGGCCAACCTCCTGGGCGCAACCCAGTTCGGCCTCTTCGCCCTGGCGCGTAGTGCAGTCCGGGTTCTGCAGCCGTTGCTGACACTGGGCTTGCCGGGCGGCGTCGTGCGCTACATCGCCATCTATGATGCCGAGGGCCGGCCGGACAAAGTAAAAGGCACAGTTCGCCTCAGTGTGATGCTGGTGACGCTGACCGGTTGTGCGGCGGCGGTGCTGCTGTGGTTTATCGCTCCCCGCGCGGCGCAGCAGCTCTTCCACAAGCCCGACCTGGCTGAACCGCTACGGATCATGAGCATCGCCATCCCTTTCGTGATTCTGGGGCAGGTATTAGGCCAGTGTACGATAGGCCGCAAGCGGGCGGGCTCATATACGGCTTCTCTAGTCAGCTTCGCTGCTGCGTTGCCGCTGTGTTTTCTGCTCATCTATTACCTCTCGGATGCCGCCGCAGTGGAGGCGGTCGTGTCCTTCATCGTAGCGACAGCGGCAGCGGCGGCCGTTGCGGCATGGGGCGTCATGGTGCTGTTCCCCGAGTTGCGCGATCGGGAGATACCGACGACCAGCCCGATCGGCCCAGTCCTCGCCTTTTCAGCGCCCCTGATGCTGACCGACCTCTCGAACCTGGGCATCTACCAGGTCAACGCTTTCCTCGCCGGCATTTGGGTTAACAGCGATCTAGTCGGCGCTTACACCATGGTCAGCTACATCGCCTTCTTCGGCACGGTCGGCCTCGTCGCCGTCAGAGCCATATTCCGCCCGACGATTGCGCACCTCTATTCACAGGCGAAGACGTCGCAGCTTAAGGACCTCTTCAGGACGACGACACGCTGGGGAGCGCTGCTCGGATTGCCGATGCTGGCCTTTATTGCCATTGAGGCCGACGCGATTCTGCGCATCGTCGGCGATGAGTACGTAATGGCGGCATGGCCGTTACGGATTCTGTGTATCGGCCAGGCTGTCAACATAATCACCGGCCCAGTCAGCCAGATACTGACGATGACCGGCCACCAGTGGCAGGACCTTGCCAACACCGTGGTTATGGCCATCGCTAATATAACCCTCTGCGTGGTGCTGACGCCGGCATATCTGATAACAGGTACGGCATTAGCGGCCGGAATTGCAGTAGGCGCAGCCAACATAGCGCGGCTCGGTCAGGTGTGGTATCATGTACGCATATGGCCCTACGACATATCTACTGTGAAACCATTGTTGAGCACACTGGTGGCGGTCGGCGTACTGCTGCTCTTCCACTCTCAAGGCCTGCTATGGCTGGCGGTGAAGCTGGCGGTGTTCAGCGCGGTTGTGCTTGCGGTTTATGTGGCATTGGGCCTGGAGAAGGATGACAGCATGGTATTGGCGGCGTTGCGCAGGCGTTTGCGGCCTGGCGAGAGCCTGACGACAGACCAACCGCCTGACAGCCCGTGATGCGGCTTTGAGGTGACATAATTGCCTGCGGATAATTTGCAACTGCTGATCGTGGGCCTGGACGGCGGCACATTCGAAATAATCAAACCACTGATTGCGGCCGGGAAAATGCCCGTACTTGCGGGACTGATTGAGGCCGGCTGCCATGGCAAGTTGCATTCCGTGATGCCGCCGTACACCCCTGTGGCATGGTCAACAATCATGACCGGCTGTAATCCCGGCAAGCACGGCATCTACTACTTCTGCGAGCTAAAGCCGGGCACATATCAGCCCAAGATGCTCAACGGCTCCGACATTGCCGTGCCTACGGTCTGGGACATACTTGATGGCCACGGCCTCAAGTCCGGCCTCTTCAATATCCCCTGGACCTATCCGCCTCTCAGAACCAATGGATTCTGCGTTTCCGGAATGGACGCCCCCCGCTTCGATAGAACGATGGCGTATCCCGCCCAGATTTTCGACCACATCCGGGATGCCGGCAAGGTTGGGGGCTTGAACCCCGACTTGGCCGATACTGATACGGAAGAAGCCGCCTGGGATCTCATAAAAGAGCATCTTGATGTCACAGGCAGGATAATGCGCGATATTGCCGTCGGCTCCGGTCTCGACGTATTCATGCCCGTGTTCATGCAGGCCGACCGTGTCGGTCACGCCTTTTGGCATGGTAAAGATGACATAGGGCCTGACGAACTAGCAGAGACCCTTATAGGCAAGACGTACTGCAAGATTGACCAGCAGATTGGCAAGCTTTTGGATACCGTTGTCGGGCCGGATACGACGATATTGGTGCTGTCCGACCATGGCTTCGAGTCCATAAGCGGTACGCTGTATGTGAACAGATGGCTTGAAGAACTGGGATTGCTGCGATTTGCCACCCGACATGGCGACCAGGGGGCTGCTTTCAAGGCCGCTCAATGGCTTTTCAGGCGGCTGCCCAGGAGATGGAAACAGGCCGTCCGGGGACGCTTCTGGACTCGACGGCTCAGACGTCAGACCATAGTGCGCGGTACCGCTGAGCCATTCGATTGGGAGCATACACAGGCATTCTGCACGACCGAATATGGCGGGATAACGGTGAACGTCCGTGGCCGGCAGCCTCACGGTATCGTAGCCCCGGGCGAGGGCGTCGAGCAAGTGCGGGAGCGCCTCGAAAAAGCCGCAAAGCAACTGCTCGACCCCGCCACTGGAGAGCCGGTTATCGAGGAAGTGCTGACCCGCGAGCAGTTGTTCAATGGACCGCAACTTCATCGTGCCCCCGACCTCTGGCTCAAGCCGAAAGACGACACCTGCTATTTCGCGCTCAACTGGATGGGGAGTTGGGAACACGGGGCAGACGCGGTGTTTACTCCCGAACGCCCGCCGATGGGGGGGCATCATCCGGACGGTATCTTCATCGCCGCCGGAGCCGGCGTGCGTCACATCGAGCAGCCGCTCGCAGGACTCAAGCTTCAACAGGCAGCACCAACGGTAGCGCACCGTTTCGGTCTGCACATGCCTGAGGGCACTGACGGTGTCCCAATCAGAGAAATATTCGCCGACGCCGTGGAGGACACCAAACCGACAGCGCCAACTCAGCGCACAAGCAGTCCGCAGGAGTACACACCTGAGGAAGCCGAAATGATTACACAGCGGCTTCGCGACCTGGGGTATCTCTAGGGCGGCGGTCGCGTGCAGCGGTCACCAACTGAACATGGACACGTGATGAGGCGAGCCAACGCCACGCTAATCATCCTCCTGGCGGTTGTGGCCTTGCTTGCGGCTACTTTGGCTGCCGGCAACGTGGCGCTGGCATTGACCGCTGCGCTAGGTTGTCTGCTGCTGGTCTTGTTCGCGACCCGGCCCTTCCTCGGCTTTCTCGCCGTCATCTGCATGATACCCCTCGAGATGCGCTCCCGTTACCTCTTTGCGAGTACAGTCGGAGTCAACTTCTCCATTGTGCAACTCATGACGGTTGCTACTGTGCTGGGCTGCCTGGTCGCATGGCTATTTGGCAAACTGAAGTGGCGACACCATCCGCCGGACCTGCCGATACTGTGCATTGTTGCCACCTCCTACATCTCCCTGCTATTCAGCCCCAGCGCGGCCTCGGACTATATCATACGGCATACTCTCAGCCTTACCCTCGTCTTCGCGCTCTACTTCATTGGTGTGCAGACGACTGATACACCGCGCCGGCTGCGGATCGCGCTTGTCGTGCTGTCCGTGGCTTGTATGCTAGCCAGTTCGGTGGGGATCTACGAATTCGCCACCGGCAGATACCTGCTGGTGAAGGGAAGCCGGGCATTCGAAGGAATAGAACGCGTGACCGCGCTTGCCGGCCAGACCAACACCGCCGCATATCAGGCCGGCATTGGGCTTATTCTACTGCTCGGATACGCTCTGGCGATGAAGCTGTCAAAAACGAAGCTCGTGTTTGTGACGCTGGGAGCGCTCATCTGCACCGTGGTCGTGGTGCTGACTTTCACCCGCTCTGTGTGGGCGGGCACTGCAGTCAGTCTCATCGCCCTCACCTGGTACCTCCGACACAGCCGCCGGCTCGTCTCCTCACTACTCATCCTGGCCATCGTCGTGACTGCGATGGTAAGTGTGGCGCAGTTGCCTATTGTGGAGCGGGCAATGACGCTCATGACGCTCGCTGAAATGTCCTCCGGCAGTGCGCGCAGGATCCAGCACCTCATCATCGCGTGGGAGGCTCTGAAAACGCATCCTGTCTTCGGCCTCGGCTGGGGTAGTTTCGAGCATATGATCAATGAAATCAAGCCGCCGGATATGCCCAAGCAGCCACATCTCCCCCCCCACAACGCCTTCGCATACATGGCTGCCAACCTCGGCTTTCTGGGGCTGGGAAGCTACGTCTGGCTGATGTGGGTATTGCTACGCCAGATACTGTACCGACCACCGCACGATGAGCGCCAGGAGGTCCGCCGCATCCACCTCATCTCCTCGGCAGCAATCTGGCTTTACCTGGTCAGTCAACTCGCGCAGCCGGCGATATACATGCTCGTCGCCTGGGTCGTTGTCGCCCTCAACACATCTGCTGTCAGGATGCTGGGCGAGAACGGGCAAGACGACGAAGCAAACGGTGAGAGAGAGCCGGAGGAGAGCTGCGCCGACCACGTATGACGTCCGCTTCAGGCCATCTCAGAATCGCCAGATGGGTTCATGGTCCCCGCTAAGTTCCCATCCAGCGCGTTAACGCAGGCCTCATGGACCTGCTCGACACTGACCTGCCCGAGGCAGACACGGTTGGTGCAGCTTGTCACACGCCTGGTCTGGCGGAGAGAATAGCAGGGCCGGCAGGGGACCTGAGCAGTGATGACCGTGCACTTCTCCGTCATCGGGCCGCAAATACGCTCATCGGTGGGGCCGAAGATCACTACCAGCGGCGTCCCGGCGGCTGCGGCGATATGTGCGATAGCGCTGTCGTTAGCTACGACCAAGTCGCATGACTTAACGAGAGCCGCAGTGCCCTTGAGGTCCAGCTCGCCCGCCACGATCGTCTCAGCGCCGAATGTGTCGGAGAAATCTGTGAGTATCTCCTCCCGTTCCTCCGCGGAGCCGACGAAAAGTAGTTGCGCATTCTGCTGCTCTCGGAGCCGCTCGCAAAGCCGGACAAAACGGTCAGTGGGCCAGCGCTTCCATGCCTGACGCCTGCTACTGGTGGCGTGTACA
>CAZCJS010000056.1:0-18995 GCA_964498775.1 uncultured Armatimonadia bacterium | reverse complement strand
TTGCGCTGCTTGACAACCTGTCTGCTACTTCCATGGACCGACAAAGCCGCCCGCCGATGTTCAGCGACTCGCCGCCCAGCGCCGGGCAATCTCCAGATCGCTTGTTTTGTCCACGTCAAAGGCAACAGACGCATGCGGACTGATTGCCACAAGCACTTCACATCCGAGTATCTCTTCGGCACGCCTCACTGCTGCGACCAGAGATAACTTTTGTAACAACAGTTTACCCACAAAAGACCATCCTAGCAAGCGGCCGAGCCGGATAATGTTTTTCCGCTGCGCAAATACCTCGCCCAGACGCTCGATATGTTCATCGAGAAAGCGCCTTGTCATCGCCGCGAGGCAGCCACTCATGAAGCTCTCCTCGACCAGCTTCACCACGGTCCGCCGCATCTCTGGGAACCTCGACTGCACCACCGATGCCTTGACGACGCTGTAGGCCAAATCAGCACTCGGGCGGCTCCGACAGCTCTGGACGAAGTGACTGACCGCCTCCGGCGTCAGCATCGGCGCATCACATGTACATATCAGCATGCAGTCCATATCGCTGAGGGCGTCTTTGGCCGCCTCGACGGCATCCATGTAGCTGTCGCCTTGTGGATAGACCAGCGGCAAATCGGTCTGCCAGTGCGACCCGATGCCGGATTCGTGTGCCACCACGACGATGCGGTCAAGCTCCGGGGACTCTGCCAGCGCGTCTATGACGTATTCTATCATCGGTTTGCCGGCCAGCTCTATGAGTGCCTTATGCGGCACCCCGAACTCCTTGGCTAGCTTGTCCGGCCCGCCACTGGCCAGTATCGCCGCGCCGAACCTCGCTACCCTCGCGTCGCTCATCTCTGCTCCCTGTGAACGTCGTCGGACGCGCAAGATGAGTATTTTATCATTTCTCCGACATAAATCCAATACCCCTTATCCCGCAAAGCCTCCGCACAGTCTCTTGCCTGGTCCGCAGTGGCAAACAGGCCGAACACAGCCGAGCCGCTGCCGGAGAGCATCGCCACTGCTGCGCCGGCCGCGAGCATGTCTTCTCGCAGCACGCCGACCTCCGGGTAGCGCGTCTCCACAATGGGCTGGAACACATTCACCAGCATATCGGCGCTATCAAGCAGCCTGGTGCCTTCCTGCAGACGCTCGAAGAGCCGTCGCGTCACCGCACCAGCCGAGTAGCTCTCCGGCCCGAGTAACCCATAAGCTTCGGCGGTGCTGATGCCCAAATCCGGCTTCGCTATGACTACATTACCTGAAGCGGCCCGCGCAGAGGTACTAAGCCGCTCGCCGCGTCCTTCACCCAGAGCCGTACCGCCATTGATGAAGAACGCCACATCGCTGCCGATCTCTGCGGCCAGTGCCTGGAGGTTGACATCCGCGCCGATTATCCATTGCAGAGCGCATATTGTGGCCGCTGCATCGGAGCTGCCACCGCCCAGCCCGGCGCCGATGGGTATCCGCTTGAGCAATTCAACCGTTGCGGCCGGTTCGACGCCTGCGGCCTCGAAGTAGATTTCGGCGGCGCGCAGACAGAGATTGTCCCGGCCATCGGGCACTTCCAAGCCTGCGGCGACAAGGCGTAATCCTTTCCCCCCGAAGCTGACCGTCAACTCATCGGCCAGGTCCACGGTCTGAAACACTGTGACCAGGTCATGATAGCCGTCAGGGCGCCGCCCGAGCACCTCCAGGCCCAGGTTGATCTTCGCGCAGGCTCGAATCGTGACTCGTTGACCGCTGACCATATTGCCTATCGCGCCTCCGTGACACGCTCGACGGCAAGGGCGAGCTTCACAAAATCATCCAGCTCCAGACTCTCACCCCGGCGGTCCCCATCAATGCCCGCCTCTGCCAGCGCCTGGTCGAGTTGATCCTTGGTGATATCCAGATGATTGCTCATAGCCATCGAGTTGCGCAAGGTCTTGCGGCGGTGTGCGAAGCCTGCCTTGACTGTACTCAACAGGAGGCGCTCCTGAGCCGGGGTCAGTCCGCCCGCCGCTGCCGTCGGGGAACAGCGGGGCTGGAGCACAAGCGCCACGGAGCTAACATCCGGTTGCGGCATAAAGGCGTCAGGGCCCAGCATTTGCAGCGTCGCAACGCGCTCCAGATAGTATGCCGCACAGATTGACAATATGCCATACTGCTCATCCCCGGCTCGTGCCGCCAGCCGCTGAGCGACCTCAGCCTGCACGGTCACGACGATGACATCACAGCGATGCCCCAGCTCCATCAGGGATTGCAGCAGCAGGCCGGTGATATGGTAGGGCAGGTTCCCGACCACGGCCAGACGACGGTCCGGCGCAAGCTTTTCCAAAGGCTCCTTGGTGATGTCTGCGTGCTTCAGGGTGACATCGGGAAACGCCTTCAGCAGCAAGTCTAAAGCGGTCACCAGGTGCTCGTCCGTCTCGAAGGCAATCAGATCGCGATTCAGCCTCGCCAGCGGAATTGTAAGAGCGCCCAACCCGGCCCCAATCTCGACAATCAGCGTCTCGGAGCCGCTGTGCACATCAATCGCCTGCGCGATTGCCTCAGCAGCGGCCTCATTGACAAGGAAGTTCTGGCTCAGCGTCCGGCGCGGTCGCAGATCGTACAGCTTCAACAGCAGCCGTGTCCGCGCGGCCGGTGACATCGCCAGCAGGTCGTCCACATCGGCTTTGACCAGATTCGGCTGCGGCTTGTCCTTGCGGCTCATGTGTCTGACCCCGTCAACCCGGATGGTGCGGAGAAGCGGCCCGTCCGTGGGTGAGGAAGGCGGCGCGAGTGTCGCTCAGATCAACTCACGCAAGAAGTGCAGTCCGCGCTCGCAATCTCCCAGCAGATCGTCGCCGCCTTCCCGCTCGATGCACAGCCACCCATCGAAGCCCACCTCACGCAGCGCCCTGATCCATCTAGCGAAATCTATGTCACCCTCACCCAGTGGTGTCTGTTCCGTGCCGCCGTCGGGCTTGACCCGCGCATCCTTGGCGTGCGTATGCTCGACGAATTCGCCGAGGATCTCGACACCTTCAAACCAGTCGAAGCCCATCAGCAGAAAGTTAGCCGGATCATAGTTCACCTTGAGGCCGGGCGACCCGACCGCCCGGATGAACTGGTACATCGTCTTCGCTTCTTCAGGGCCTGTCTCACAGCACAGCGTCCGCCCGGCCGCCGCCGCTTCATCGCCGATTGCCCGCAGCGCCTCGATCATGCCTCGTGCTTCGGGTGTTGACAGGTCCGCCGGCATGACCCCGACGTGGCTCGTAATCCTCGGAATATCCAGTAGCTCGCAGACAACCAGTTCATCGCGTGCCTTTGCCATCGCAACCGGCCGGTGCTGAGGATCCAGAAAGCTGCCCAGCCCACCCGTAATGGCACAGATCTCCAGCCCTGCTTGCAGGCATGCCTCCCGCACGCGAGCACCGCAGTCGGCCTCGATCTGCGCGCGCTGCAAGAAGCCGTCGCCCATCCACAGCGCAATTCCATCAAAGCCCATCGTCCCCGCTGCCGCAATCCCCTCATACATCGGCAGACCAAGGTTCAAGCTTCGCACACTTACTTTCATTGTTCGTGGATCCTTCCCGTTTCCGCACTGCGCCTACCAGGCCGCTTTTTTGCGCTCGATGCGCTTTCATATCCACTGCGCTTGCAGCACCTGTGGCAGACTCTTCCAGATTAGCGACACGCCTGCGAGCAGCAGCAGCACATAGGCGGCTTTCCGAAACAGCACTTCCGGAATCCGGTGATGGAAATGGTCGCCCACAATGACCGCCATGATGATAAACGGAACGGTGATTCCGGTCAGCGGCCAGACATGTGCAGCGATCCGGCCGTCGAGCATCCAACCGGCGACCATGATGGTATTCAGCGTCAGCCATACCAGGCCCAGTGTCACGCGGAACAGTCCTTTGGTCCGCAGCGCTTTCGTCGCGTATATGACCAAGAGCGGCCCGCCGGTGGTGAACATTCCGTGGACTATGCCGCCGATGACGAGTGCCAGGCGCAGGAGAAACCGCGTCAGCGCTCCTTGCGGAATCTCGATTTCAGTGTCCGGTTTCCACATCTGTGCGATATTGGCCACTGCCACAACCAGCACGAAGGCGCCCAGGATCAGACGCAGGATGCTCTCAGGCGCATAGCCCGCCAACCAGAAACCAAGCGGCAGCCCGAGAATCGCCCAGAGCAGAATGATCCCGTACTCCTTCCACACCAGGTCCTTGTGACCGACCCAGACGATTCCTATGCAGCAAACGATGTTGCCCAGGGCTAGCACCGGCACCAGGGTCTCAGTGACATGTAGTCCCGGCGTGAGGATCGCCAGAGCCGGAAGCGCCAACACCGTGCCCCCGAACCCCATGATGCTTTCGAGCCATCGGGCCATGAATATGACCCCGACCAGTATCACGACTACCTGCAGCTCAGGCAAACCAAAGTTCCTTTCAGTCTCCGCAGACAGCAAAATGCCTGCCCGCGCTGCGGGAGGCAGATTCGCGATACGGATGCGCTTATTCTAACACAAGTATCTGCCCGGAAAATAGTTCTCTGTACTCGTGTGTGCTCAAGCCAGCCATTTACCTGTCGGGAAAGGCTGCCGACTGAAGCATAGCCCCAGCACGCGAGCGTATGTGACTATCTTTGGCAATACTGCCGCCCTTCGTCCCAACAGACCTGCAAACGGCACGGCCAGCGCACTGAGCAGCAGTCTCGGCACAACGCCTCCGATAGTCACCAGGCGCTGCGCCACCAGCGCCGACGAGCCACGCTGCCGTTTCACGAACAGGAACACCGACCGATGGGCCTCGAGTGTCGCCGCCAGGGGCATCTTCTCCGCACTCGCGCCGCCGATGTGCGTGATCCCCAGGTCCCCATAGTAATACACTACGCCACCTGCCTTCTTCACTTCCGCACACAGGTCGGCGTCCTCGGCGTAAAAAAGGTACTCCTCGCACCAGCCCCCGATGCGCCTGAAGTACTCCCTGCAGATCATCAGACACGCGCCGGCGACATACTCGACCGGCTGAGTCTGGCGGTGATTGAGGTAGGTCAACCGGGGCCGCCCAAACGGTCTGAAGCCGGGCAACAGCCGGTCCAGAAATGAATACTCCAGAAATGAGTTCAGCGGCCCGGGGAATGTTCGCGCCGTGTACTGCAATTCACCGTCAACTGATCGCATCCGGGGCCCGACAACCGCCGCATCGGTCCTTTCGTCGAGAAAATCGCACAGCGTACTGAGCACGCCGACCGGCACTGCCGTATCCGCATTGAGGAAGAGCAGGTGACGCCCCTTGGCCATTTGCGCGCCGCGGTTGTTGGCCGCCGCGAAGCCCAGATTCCGCCCCAGCGGCAGCAGCGTTGCCTGCGGATAGTCCCGCGCCACCATTGCCACGCTGTCATCGCTCGAATCGTTGTCAACGACGATGATCTGCCAGTGCTGGTGCGCGCCATCGGCGTAGAGCGATTCCAGGCAATCTGCGAGGAGCCGCTGCGTGTTGTAGTTCAGCACGATAACCGACAGCCGCACATCAGACATCCATTTGCCCGCCGATACGCGGTCTCAGCAGCTTCGATGAATCGGCATCCAGATACATAATCGCAGCCGGGTGCGTACGCAGCGCAGTCGCCGCAACCTGCTCGGTTATCGGACCTTCCAGCGCTGCCTTCACCGCCTCCGCCTTTGGCTCTGCAGGCACCACGCAGAAGATCCGCCGTGACCCACAGATCGCTGGAATCGTCATCGTGATGGCATTACGCGGCACGTCTTCGAGGCTCGCGTACCGCGCCTCGGGATCCGGGTGATCCTTATAGTCTCGATACTGCTGCTGCACCGACTTGTCATCAATGGTGATGACATCATTGAGCTTATCAGTGAGAAACGCTGACCCGGGTTCATTGAAGGCGATATGACCATTTTCGCCAATCCCGATGATGGCGATATCAATGCCCCCGTGCTCCTTCAGCAGCCGGTCGTACTCCGCGCATCGCTGCTCGGGCGTCCCGTCCAGGTCGGCCATGAAGAAGCTGCGCCGCGGCTTGACGGCATCAAACAGGTGCGCTTTCAGATAGACCTCGAATGAGTTTTTGTGTCCGCGCGGCAGGTCAATGTACTCATCCAAATGGAATGCGATTACCTTGTCCCACGGTAGGTCCTGTATCTCGCAGAGTTCCGCCAGCACATCATCCTGGGATGGCGCTGCGGCGAAGCACATCGTGATATATTCTTTCTTTGCCGCCACAGCCGTCATCGCCTCAGCAACATCCGCCGCCGCTGCCGCACCCATCTCGCTACGGCTCTCAAATATCTTGACCTGGCTCGAAATCAGTCTCATATTCTCACGTCCTCTGTTGTATCAGCTACGATTCTCGACGACACAACGATTCGCCACGGTGCGCCGTAGCACCTTCACACATCGCCCGCGGGGGCGGATCTGGTTCTAATCCTGCCCCTGCTGGTACTCTGCAAACGCCGCGGTGACCCGCTTCAACTGTTCCGGGATATTGATACCAGCGGGGCATTTCTCCAGGCATTTCTCGCACTCAATGCACTCGTCCGGGCTTACCTCGAGGCTCTCCCAGACCTCTAGGGCCACATGGTGGAGGTTCTCACTATAGGCCGCCAGCATGTCACCGGCTTTGAATACTGCTGGAATGTCTATCCCCACCGTACAGGGCCGGCAATATCCGCAGCGCAGGCACACCTGATCGTAGCGATAGTCGCCCTTCATCCGCGCAATCAGCCGCATCAACTGCTGCTGCTCATCGGCTGACAGCGGCGTATATTCATCGCCTACGGTCACATTTTCGCGGACCTCATGGACTGCCTGCATCCCTGGTATCACCAGGCTGACATTGGGGTTTCCCAACACGTAGCGCAGTGAGCCGGCCACGATTGCATCCGGCCCTCCAAGTCCCGCTTCACGCTGCTGAAGTGGCTGACATAACTGACCGCCTGACAATGCTTTCATCACGATGACGCCCATGTCCGCCGCCTCCGCCGCCGGCAGTATCTCCGCCTCGACATTCTCCGAATCAAGCGGGTTGTAGCAGACCATGATCGTCTCAAACAGCCCCGAAGCAATTGCCTCACGCATCACCTGCAGGTCCCGGTGGATCGTGATGCCGATGTGGCCCACTTTCCCTGCCTCCCGCGCCTGGAGGGCGGCCTCATACGCACCGCCCGGAGCCCGCACTGCTTCCCAGCGCTCTCTGTCACTTACCGTGTGCAGCTGGTAGAGGTCAATGTAGTCTGTGCGCAGATTGCCCAGGCTGATGGCCAGATGCTCTTCCACGCCCTTGGCATCACGTGCGCCTGTCTTGGTAGCGATGTAGAAGTCATCCCGCCGGTGAGAGATGGCCTTGCCGATCTTCTCCTCGCTGTCCCGGTAGCTGCGGGCGGTGTCAACATAGTTGATGCCCAGGTCAAGCGCCAGATTGAGGCACTCATCCGCCTCCGCCTGAGTGATGTTCGGCAGCTTGATCGCCCCATAGCCGACGATTGTGACCGCCAGACCTGTCTTACCCAGTATTCGCTTATCCATCTGTCAGATCACTCCCCCTGACGATTGTGGGTCTCCAAACGGCTGTATTTCGCCGCTTGCGGCATCAATACCTGCCTGTTCCGGGCGTCTCGACGGTGTGATATCGCACTCGCAGCTCTTGCAGGCACGGGTCAATGCTATATAATGGAGGCAACGCCAATGTAAGGGACGATGCAGCAAATGATGGAGCACAAGAGCACTCTTCAGAAAGTGGCCGACCTCCTGCTCGCCTTCGCATTCGTGTTCACTGTCGCCATGCTCATATCCAGACACATGGCTCATCGGACCGAAAGCAGCAAACGCCAAATTACCGTGGAACGCATCATCGCCATTGAGGACGCCCTCGCCAGGTACATGATCGATTCCGGCGGCATGTTGCCAACAGGCACACAGGGCCTCGCAGCACTTCTCGAGGAGCCTGAAGATTCCCCTGTCCCCGCGTCATGGGCCGGGCCTTACATATCAAGCGAGGCAGACCTCAAGGACGGCTGGGGCCGTGAATTCCAGTATCTCTGCCCCGGCAGGCAACTCAAAGGATACGAGGGTATCCATCATCCCTTCTCGCTCTGGAGCTACGGCGAAGACGGTGCCGAGGGTGGGAAAGAGTCAAACGCAGATATCTGCTCATGGGACCGTATTACCATGATTACCCAGAGGTGACCGGGATGCGGACACATCTGCGGGCCGCTGCGTTCTGTGCGCTGCTCCTGGCAGCGCCAGTTTTGCAGGTGTCCGCCGAGGTGCCGCAGCGGGCTGCACAGGCACTCGCCGGATACATTCCGACACTCATATCGGACTGCGACCAGTCTGACGGATTGTTTATTGCTCTCCACCCGCACGGCACCACATACAACGTGTTCAAAATGGCCGCAACTGCGGCAGCGAAAGTCGCCGGCAAGAGCATCCAGTGGCGAGTCGAAACATCTGCCGGTGAGGCCGCAGCCATCAAGCTCCCCTGCCATTTCCAGACGCCGCCTGAATTCATCGCGTTCTGGCTCAAGAACCCGTTTGGGCACCAACTCGACCTTGCTCTGCAACTCACCACCGCCACCGGCGCATCCATACCGGTCGGCACACAGAAGCTCGGCGCTGAAACCAACTGGCACCAGTTGGCCTTCGCTGTCCCCGAGACAGATACCGATTGGGCGAATGTGGATGGCATTTCGCTGTTGCTCAGCGGCCTAAAGCCCTACGCCACCTGTGAACTCTATATTGACCAGGTCGAAGCTTACCGGCCCCCGCCCCTGACGGTGAGTGTGCAAATCACCGGCGTCGCCGCTCATGCAGCCGCCGGCGATGAACTCTCTCCACGGATTACTCTCACGCCCGCTGAGAGCCGCAGACAGTGGCCGCCGGTCGCTATCGTGTTGCAGCAGGCGGATTTCGTAGTTGCCCGGGCAGAACTCCTCCCACCACCTCCATCGCCGCAGGCGGGCAACCCCGCTACCTTTGCAGACGCCCGTCTGCAGCTCCCGCTTTACCTGCCTCCCGGCCAGTACCAACTCCGCCTCGAAGGTGACATCAAAGCCGCACCGGAACCACTCTGGCCGGGCCTTGCCGTCACCAATTCCCTGCCCGCACCCGCGATCACCGTGCGTGTCAAGGGCGGCATGAAAGCGATACTTATCAACGAGCAGCCCGTCGCGCCTATTCTTCTCGAAGCGCCGGTCGGAGATGCACTACCGCCGGAGGCGCCGCAGAAACTGATCGGCCGCCACATTGTCATGCTCGATGCCACCAGTGACGCCGACACCTATGGCCGCAGCGCCGACGTATGGGTCGCACCCGACCGCTTCGACTACTCCGACCTCGACGACCGCCTCGGCAACTTACTCCTCAGACAGCCGGACGCGCTGGTCATGCTCCGCGTCTATGTCGGCTCGCCGGGCTGGTGGGATGCCGAGAACCGCGACCAGCTTGTCAAGTTCGGCGACGGTTCGACCAGCGCCCCGCCGACGGTCCCCGGCCGCAAGCATACCTATGCCTCATGGGCCTCTGAGCGGTGGCGCAAAGATGCAACTGCCGCGCTCATCCGGCTCATTCAGCATATCGAGGACCTGCCCGCAGGCCGCACTGTTGTCGGCTATCTGCTCTGCTCCGGCGAGTGGGGGAACTGGCAGTATCCTGCCGCCACCCGCGACCTCTTCAGCGACTACAGCACTCCTCAGCACGAAGCGTACCGCAAGTGGTTGCGCGAGCGCTACGGAGACCTCGGTTCTCTCCGCGTGGCGTGGAGTGCCCCGCGTAATCCCTGGCCCGAGGCAGTGGCCGACGGTATGGAAATCGTCGGCTGGCACCAGGTCAGCATTCCCACACCCGAGCAGCGGCTCGATAGACGGCTGGGTGTCCTCAGGGAGCCGACAGTCGCCCAGAAAATGGCCGATTACGATCTATTCGCCTCGGCCATAGTCTCCGAAACCATCTCCGAGCTTGCGGCGGTGGTCAAGCAGGCGGCTCCCAACAAGCTCTGTGGCGCTAACTGCGGGCACATCTTCGACCAGGCCCGCTATCGCTACGCCCTCCAGAATGGGGGACACCTCGCACTCGGAGCCATCCTGGAATCACAGCATCTTGATTTTCTTGCCGCTCCGGCAATCGGCATGACCAGCGACACCGTGGAACTGGCTACCTTCGGCGGCGCGGAGGCGTCGGTTTCCTCATACGACAAGCTGCTTATCTACCAGTGGCCCTCATACGTCCACCGCGACTACTCCGCAGCGTGGCTAGCCAACAAGCTCGCCCAGGCTTTGTGTGGCGGCACTCTGCTCACCGTCCCGTCACACATGGTTGGGGGGGAGCCGGCCAGTTCCGCAGACATCGCCGCCTCCGCAAACCGGACTTCGGTGGCGGAGATCGCCGTCATAGTTGACCCCGAGAGCATCGCCTACACCGTCTGCTCTAACGACCTCACGCGCCCTCTCCTCGACGAACAACGCCGCGCATTGACACTCCTGGGTGCTCCCGTAGATGTCTGGCTGCTCGATGACCTGCTCAACGGCCGCATGCCGACCTACAAGATGTATGTGTTCCTCAATGTTTTCTACGCCAACGCCGAGGATCGCGACGCGCTCCATATCGAGCTGGCGCGCTCGAAAGCCACCAGCATCTACGTGTATGCAGCCGGTGCCATTGACCGCACGATCGGCGGTCGCACTGCCAAGCAACTGACCGGCATCGCGATTGCCCGCCTGCGCGACAAGGGTCCGCTGCAAGTAGCGCTCCCCGAGGCGACCTATGGGACGCATACTGCCCTCGCACCTCGCTTTGCCTGCGTGGACTCCAAGGCCGACATCATGGCCTTCCTCGTCGGGACGCATCACGGCGGCCTGGCCCGGTGGCACTCGGACCAGGGCACCGTTGTCTGGTCGGCAGCTCCGAATATCCCAGCCCGCATCCTCCTCGACCTCGCACTTGATGCCGGCGTGCACCTCTACGCCGATGCCGGAGACGCCATCTATGCGTGTGCCGATCTGGTGGGCATTCGTGCCTCCGTACCCGGGCAGCGCAAGATTTACCTGCCCGAGGCGGCCGATGTCTATGACTGCTTCACCGGCCAATTGCTCCAGCGCAACACGGCTGAAGTCACACTCAACCTGGAGGCGGGGCAGACGAAGTTACTCTATACCGGCCACTCAGCCCCGGACCTCCCATGACACCACTACAGCACCTGCTCGTCGTCGAGCGCGTCCGTCGGCGGCTTGACTGGCCCATTACCTGCCGGCCACCGATGACCCTCGGCGCTGTCGCACCTGACGCCCACCGCATCGTCGCCGACATTGACCATCGCGACATCCACTTCCGCAGCCGTACTACTGCCGATCGGCGGCTCATAGACTTCCTCAGCAGCTACCTGCGTCCTGCCGTCAACGCTCCTCCCGGCAATCTGGAATTCTGGTCCGGATGGCTCTCTCATATCATCGCCGACGATATCTGGCGACAAAATCTCCAGCGCAATATCCCGGATCTCTGGGACGGTGTTGTGCACGGCACGTCTGACGAGGCCGACCGCCTCCGCAAGACCTACCTTGGAGAGTGCGATAAGCTTGACGAGATGGTCCACGCCGGTCATGGGGAAGTCGTTGCCGAGCTTAGGGAAGCCCTCCTCGCTGCAGAAATACGCTTGATCATCGAGCCGCTCACGCCTCAGGACCTCCATAGCTGGCGGCTCACCGTCACCCAGTCAATGCTCCCGCCTCTGGCCGGCGCCCATATCCAGCTCCAGTACTTGACCGTCGAATTCGTTGAAGAGTGTATCTTCCAGGCCGTCGAGGAAGTTTTTCACATTCTCCAGTGGGAGATTGACGAGCCCCCACTGCCCCCCATCTTCTGAATCCCATGCCGAGGAAAAAAAATTGCATCAAGCAGAAGGACCTTGCCCACCCTTTCGGGAAATGTCTTCCATGACGGAGGCGTTCGCAGGCTCTCACACGGTATGATGACAGGCAACGGGCATATCTGAGAGTGACCTGGCAGGATGTCCCCACTGTGCCAAATCAACTGAAGAGGTGAGGATCTGATGAAGCGAGGGAGAGTATATCTATTACTGACTGTCGTGCTGGCAGTGCCGCTACTGCTTGTAGGCTGCCACGGTGGCACCGCAGGGCCGGGACCGGCACCTGGCCCGATTACCGACGCCGTCCTGCAGGCGGCAGTGGACACCCAGATAGCGCTTAATCCGACGCCGAGTGCGATAGATTCGGACTGCGCTACAGAACTCTGTGGGCTGCTCAATGACCCACCCGCAAGCAGTGATGAAATCAGGGCTGCACTGGTTGACTTCACCGCAAAGGTCAACGCCAACCCCGACCAGGCCGCCTGCCAGCTCGGGCTCTGCCTGCTGATGCTGGCCCGGGCCGCAGACAATATCGCTGCGGACCTCGGGACCGACCTTTTCGAAGAAATTGCCAACCTGAACCTCCAGTCTATAGCCACTCTTGCCAGCGCGCAGGGCCCCGGTGGCCTCGTGACAAGATACAAGAACCTCTTCCCGAATCCCCCCTGTGCCACTGACACCGCACAAGTCGGCCGGCTCAACACCAGCCAATTCTCCGACGCAGATGTCGAGGCCGCACTCCGGGCCCACATGCTTCCCATCCTTTACAACCCCGCCGGCGGCATCTACCAGCGGATGGCGAAGTTCGGCGATTGTGGCTGCGCTGACCCCCTCGTAGAGCTGGGCGATGTCGGCGGCTCGGTGTACACCCTCTATACCTGCGACTTCAACATGTTCGCAGCCGACGCAGCGGGCCTCTACGCCGCACTGCTCGAGGATATGGCCTACAATGTGCAGCTTAATGGCTGGACACCACCCGAAGATCCGCACGACATGGACTCCAACCATGACGGCTTCCTCGACCCGAACGAGTACTTCCCCCCGGAGCCATTCGGGACTCTCAAGCCCAATGGCGCTACCGAACTCGGCATCGCACGCGAACGTTACCTCGACGCCATCGCGCGGGCTAAGACCGCCCTGACCACCATACCCGACGACCCCACCGACCTGCTTAACATGCTTTTCGTCAGCCTCGACGAGGAATTGGGCTACATTATCGTCGTGCAGGTGGACCCGCCGGAGAACAGCATCGAGGCACTCATGCTCATCCTCGACCACTTCGGGGCCCTGCTCCAAGGTGAGCAGACACTCGAGCTCGAATACTGGGCGGAAGGTGAGGCGCATGCCACGATGCCCTTCCGTGTCAACGTTGCCCAGATGTACCTGTCTCCGGTCACCGACTTCCGCGAGCTGGCTCCGCGGATGACCATCACCAGAATTGAGCCGACGGCTACGAGTCCCGCCACTGCGGACGAGTACGGTGTCACGTTCGACTTCCAGGACTTCCCCGATCCCACATTCAACGGCGTGGTGCCTGACACACTTGCCTTGCTGGCTGCACTTGCACAGGCTGATTGGCTGCAACTCAATCACGCCGGCCAGGTTTGGGGCCCGATATCCGTCAATGAGGCGCTCGGTTTCTTCCGCTTCGGAGATGGCACTGCCTTCTGGCTGACGGAGGAAGATTTGGAGATGTTTCGGGAGTGGACTGACGAATGGCTGGGATACATCATAGTCGTCTGACCGCAAGTCTGTAGGCCCGTTGCCGACAGACCGGTATGTGAAGTCGACTATGCCGGGGCTAAGCCTCACAGATGAGCGCCCCTTCTCAGGTTGGAGGGGCGCTCAGATTCTTGACGCGACTATCCGGCTGCGTTATACTATACGCTCAGCCAACGCCACTTTGGCGGGGCGTAGCGCAGTTTGGCTAGCGCGTCGGCTTTGGGAGCCGAAGGTCGCCGGTTCAAGTCCGGCCGCCCCGACCATATGACCGAACGCACCACGGATGACCACGGCTTTGGATGTCGTCACCATTGGTGTTGCATCGGTACGTATGTGTTCGGCCACCGGCTGGCACGGTTGCAGGCGCATTGTGCGGGTGTAGCTCAGTTGGTAGAGCATCAGCCTTCCAAGCTGAAAGTCGCGAGTTCGAATCTCGTCGCCCGCTCCAGCAGTATTACATAATTAGTGAGCGCCCGTAGCTCAGGGGATAGAGCAGCGGCCTTCTAAGCCGCGGGTCGCCCGTTCGAATCGGGCCGGGCGTACCATGAGTCGTGGTGGGCGTAGCTCAATGGCAGAGCACTTGACTGTGGCTCAAGTGGTTGGGGGTTCGATTCCCCTCGCCCACCCCAACTGCCGCCAATTTCTGCCCGGAGCGGACGTCGCCGGCACCGCTCCAGAACCGACGCGCCTGTAGCTCAGTGGATAAGAGCAACGGACTTCGGATCCGTGGGTCGGGGGTTCGAATCCTCCCAGGCGCGCCATCAACAACCAATGTCAACTGACGATCGCGTGGGCCGGTAGCTTAGCTGGCAGAGCAGGGGACTCTTAATCCCAAGGTCGAAGGTTCGAATCCTTCTCGGCCCACCAGTGTATATTCTGACTCACACACAAGCAGGCGTTCCTGCGGCGGCGGCCTGTGGGCGCGTGATGGAATTGGCATACATGCATGACTTAGGATCATGTGGGGCAACCCGTGCGAGTTCGAATCTCGCCGCGCCCACCATACAACAATATCGCCGATAATAAACTAAAATACTATGCCGCACAATAAGCGGACACAAGACCTCCCTCACCCCTGCATATCCCGCACTTGACGCGCACAAACATGTTCGAGGTTTGGTTCGACATCCAGACGCCATTTCGTGCCATTTGCCGACCAACACAGGAGCGATCACTTTGGAGGCCCACAAAGTACGATTCCCCGGCAGTAAAGTAGAACTGAGATTTCTGTTCGATGCTGACGAAATAGATGACGTCTATGCCAAGGTCTTCCGAGAACTCTCGGATCGCGGCGGGATCCGCGGCTTCCGCCCCGGCAAGGCTCCCGCCAAGATCGTCCGGCGTAACTACGAACAGGAGATCATTCAGCAGATGGCCTGGATGGGGCTCATCGAGGACTACTGCAACAATATCATCGAGGAGAAGGGCATCGAGCCCATCGAAGACCCGACCTTCCCGGATCTCGAGGAGCTGCGTCTCGCCGAAAACAAGCCGCTCGCTTTCACAATCAGCTTCATTGTCCGCCCCATACCTGAAATCGGTCAATATAAGGGCGTCCATATCTTCAAGCCATCTGCTGAAGTGACCGAAGAAGACATAGATGAGGAGCTCAGGAAACTCCAGCAGGATGCCGCTGAAGAGGTCGAGCCCGACCGTGACGAAATCAGAGCAGGCGACATGGTCACGGCTAAGGTGACCGTGAAGCCTGTAGGCGCCGATGAGACACTGGAAGAAGGCGAAGAAGACTTCGAAATCGGGAGCAGCCGCTATACGCCCCCCATTGACACCGAGATGATTGGCAAGAAGGTCGGCGATACCGTCGCCGTGGAACACACGTATCCCGAAGACTATGAAGCTCCGGAACTCGCCGGCAAAAACGTTATCGTCGCTGCCACTATCGGGAAGATAGTGGAACTCAAGTTGCCTGAGATCAATGACGAATTCGCCAAATCCATAGGCGAATTCGCTGACCTTGACGATCTCAGGAGCACACTGCGCGACCAGGTCGCCAAGCATCTCCGCGAATGGGCCGAGAGCGAGGCAGAGAGCAATGCACTTGCCGTGATCATGGCTCATGCTGACGTTGACCTGCCGCCAAGCATTGTTGCAAGGGCGGCAGCCCTCAGCTTCGAGCAGTTCAAAGCGGACCTGGAAAGAGAGAAGCTCAGCATCGAGGAATTCACCGATTTCTCTCAGACCACCGAGGAGGAACTCAGAGCAAACGAGATAATGAGGGCCACGACGCGCCTCAGGTTCTCAGCCGTCATTGACGAGATTAGACGGCGCGAAGAGATCGAAATAGAGGCTGAAGACTTTGACACCGCGATTGCTGCGTTCGCCGCCGATGCCGACGTCACAGCGGACTTCGTGCGCCAGTCAATGGTCGTCCAGGAAGACCTGGAGGAGCAACTCCGCGAGCGTGCACTGCGCGACAAGACAATCGCCTTCATACTCGCTAACTGCGAGGTCGAAGAGGTCCCGCGTGAGCAGTATGAAGATGTCAAAGAGCGTGCCCGCGACGAACTTCTCAAAGAGGTTGACGACGAAGCCGCCCAGCAACCCGAGGAAGCTGACCCCCAACCGGACGCCGAGGGTGCCGCACCAGGGCAAGACCGTACACAACCCGAGCAACCTGATGATGCACTAACTACCGACGAAGCCGGCCAATAGCAGGCAGTTATTCAGACGCTGCTTCAAGGAGAAAGCCAATTCATGTATGTCCCCAACGTAATCGAACAGACACCGCGCGGTGAACGTCTCTACGACATCTTCAGCAGACTCCTGCGCGAGCGCATCATATTTGTCGGCATGCCAATTGATGATACAGTTTCCAGCCTCATCATCGCGCAGTTACTCTTTCTCCAGGGCGAGGACGCTGGCGAGCCGATTTCGATGTATATCAACTGCGCCGGCGGGTCAGCATCCGCAGGAATGGGTATATATGATACGATGCGCTACATCTCGCCCGAGGTGCATACCTGGTGTGTCGGCATGGCCGCCAGCATGGCCGCTGTGCTGCTCGCCGCCGGGGAGCCGGGCCATCGGCATGCTCTGCCGCATGCCAAGATAATGATCCATCAGCCCTGGATGCAGGGCATTTCCGGGCAGGCCAGCGATGTCGCCATTCAGGCTGAAGAGATCATCAAGACCCGCGCGACGCTCAATCAGATCCTTGCCGATCATACCGGCCAGGACATAGATATTATCGAGCGCGACACCGAGCGCGACTTCTATATGGACGCCGAACAGGCCAAAAAATATGGTCTGATAGACATCGTGGCCCTCAGGCAGCCTGAGCAGGAAGAAGATAAGTAGCTGGTCGCACAACTTCTGCCAATACCTATAGGAGACAAGGTTCATGGACATCAGTGGTCCCGGAGGCGACGACAACGGCCGCCATCTCCGCTGCTCATTCTGCGGCCGCGAAAAGCCTTCTCAAGTAAAGCAACTCATCGCAGGTCCCGGTGTTTATATCTGCAAGGACTGCGTCCAACTCTGCAACCAGATAATACGGAACAAGGAACAGCAGAGCGTCGCCGCAGGGCTTGATGATGCCCCGGTACCTACACCACAGGAGATTTTCGACCACCTCGGCCAATATGTTGTTGGACAGGAGCACGCTCTCCGCGTCGTCTCAGTCGCTGTGTACAACCACTTCAAGCGCATCCGCCTCGAGTACATGGATGACGATGTCCAACTCGACAAGAGCAATGTCTTGCTCATCGGCCCGACTGGCTGTGGGAAGACCCTGATTGCTCAAACCCTGGCAAAGCTTCTCGATGTCCCCTTCACCATCGCAGACGCCACCTCCGTTACCGAAGCCGGATATGTCGGCGAGGATGTCGAGAACATCCTACTCCAGCTCTATCTTGCCGCCGATGGCGATATCGAGCGCACTCAACGCGGAATCGTTTACATTGACGAGATCGACAAAATCTCGCGCCGCGCCGATAATCCTTCCATCACCAGAGACGTTTCCGGAGAGGGCGTCCAGCAGGCGCTGCTCAAGATTCTCGAGGGCACCGTCGCCAACGTCCCGCCACAGGGCGGGCGCAAGCACCCACAGCAGGAGTTCCTCCAGATAGACACCAAGAACGTTCTCTTCATCTGCGGCGGCGTCTTTGACGGCATCGTGGACATCGTGCGCAGGCGCACTCACAACCGCGCAATCGGCTTCGGTACGGACAAGGCGGATGGCCAGGTAGAGCCCACGGATGACGAACTTCTGGCCCGCACGCTTCCCGAAGACCTCATCAAGTTCGGCATGATACCCGAATTCGTCGGCCGCCTGCCCGTCATCGCAGCCCTTGAGCATCTGGATGAGGAAGCTCTCAGTCGGATACTCGTCGAGCCGAAAAACGCACTCGTCCGCCAGTACGCCAAGCTCATGTCACTGCTCGACAACGTCGAGATGGAGTTCACAACAGAAGCCGCCAAAGCCATCGCGGCAAAGGCTTTCGAGCGCAAGACGGGCGCTCGCGGTCTCCGCACGATCATTGACGAGATCATGCTCGACGTCATGTTCGAGATCCCTTCCCGCCGCTCCGTAAGCAAGTGCACGATCACTGAAGCGACGGTGAATGACGGAGAAGCTCCGATACTGGTGCATTCTGAAGACGCCGCCAACCGCGAAACCGCCTGAACTGTCGCCTTCATCTTCTGCCTGGCGTAGGTCGGGATCACTACCGGCCTGCGTTGCCGCACGCTAAGTCTATGTGCAAGCCTGGTCCCGTCAAGCTTGCACCACTTGACTTCTAATTCTTGCCCCCCCTATAATCATACTTGGCACGTAACTGCGCGGCTGCGAGTAGTCACGACAGCGCATCTGCCACGCCATTTGCCTCATTCAGCGCCAGTTGCAGCGAAGGGGGACCCATCAGGATGCAGCAGGACCCGGACGCACCCACCGAAGAGAGCCTCTCTGAGACCGAAAGTGACGAACTGGAACAGGCCTCTGACGACACCTTAGCGGAGAAGCCAGCTCAATCTCGAGTGGCACCCTCGGTGAGGCCGGGGCCGTTTCGCACTGTCTGGCGCTCCTTCGTCGGCTTTTTCGCCGGCATCAAGCTGCCTGTCTGGAATTTCCGTCTCTTCGCGTGGGCCCTCCTGGCGCTAATCATCATCGTTTTTTTTATAGGCAACTGGTCACCAATGCGCCTGTACTTTTTCGGTTTCCACATCCAGTTTCCGAAGACCGTCGCCGTACTCGTCCTGTTAGCCGGCGGTTTTCTGATCGGATGGCTCGCCGCCACCCGCAGACAGGAAAGGGATGAGTGAATTGGGGGCCACCAGCGCCCGCGCCCAACATAGCCTCACACGTGCCATGCCACCGTTTCTCTGCTTCATGATTACGGTACCATTCGCATTGATCATCAACAGCACTCGCGTAGTGGTCACCACCCAGGTCTTCCCCGACGGCACTGTGTTGCGACAGGTGAGCG
>CAZCJS010000055.1:0-19131 GCA_964498775.1 uncultured Armatimonadia bacterium | reverse complement strand
GATGGCGACACACTGCATGGAGGACATTGACGCGGATTTTGTGTCGCGAGTGCAGGTGGGTGACGTGATGGTTGCCGGGAAGAACTTCGGGTGCGGCAGCTCGCGCGAGCATGCGCCGATCGCTATCAAGGCGGCGGGCATAAGCTGCGTTATTGCCGCGAGCTTCGCCCGCATCTTCTACCGCAACAGCTTTAACATCGGGCTGCCGATTATCGAGCAACCCGATGCCGCCGCCACGATTGATGACGGCGACGAAATCGAGGTGGACTTCGAGAGGGGCCTGATAGTGGATTTGACGAGCGGCGCGGAATGGCAGTTCGCGGCTCTGACCGGCCCGGTCGCCGAGCTCATCGAGGCCGGCGGTCTGGTGAACCTGACGCGTCGGCAGCTGGGAGCCGACAACTGACTATGTTGCCGATAGTGGCTATAGTGGGACGCACCAATGTGGGCAAGTCGGCACTCTTCAACCGCCTGGTGGGCGAACGCACGGCGGTGGTCGAGGACCGTCCCGGAGTCACCCGCGACCGCATCTATGCCGAGGCCGAGATGGATTACCGACGCGTGATGCTGGTTGATACCGGCGGCCTGGCCGGCACGGAGAATGACGAGTTCTTCTCCCAGGTCAAGCAGCAGGCAGTTACGGCTCTCACTGAGGCCGATGTCCTCATCTTTATGGTGGACGGGCAAGAGGGCCTCACCAATCTCGACCGTGAGGTCGCCGAGGTGGTGCGCCGCACGGGCAAGCCCTATGTGCTGGCGGCGAATAAGATGGAGAAGACCTCGCTGGATGCCGAGGACTTCCTGCAACTGGGGATGGGGTCGGCGATAGAGCTTTCCGCAATTCATGGCCGCGGCCTGATGGACCTCGTCGAGGCCGTCGAAGAACGAATTCCGGATGAGACCGATGCTGAAGAGGACAACGAAGAGCTGGCGCTGGCCGTCGTGGGGAGGCCGAATGTCGGCAAGAGCGCGTTAGTCAACGCGATGCTCGGCCAGGAGCGGGTCATAGTGAGCGAGGTGCCCGGCACCACGCGGGATGCCGTGGACGAGGTTTTCGAGTTGAAGGGGCACAGATACCGCCTGATTGACACCGCCGGATTGCGCCGTCGCTCGCAACGCCGTGACACCGAGTACTATTCCGGCCTGCGGACGTTCCGTGCCGTGGCGCGCGCCGACATTGTGCTGCTGATGCTCGATGCCAGCGAAGGCATTGTGAACCTTGATACCCGCGTCGCCGGAGAGGTTATGGAGGCCGGGCGTGCGATCATCATCGTCGCCAACAAGTGGGACACTGTCGCTCGCTATGCCAAGCCGGACGAGGAATTCCCGGACCTCGACTACAAACGCGCTGAGAGGACGCTACGTAAGGACTTTGAACGGATCATCCGTCATGAGCTGAAGTTCCTCTCCTACGCGCCGCTGGTCTACACATGCGCTCTGAGCGGTGAGGGTGTCGGTGACCTGCTGGCTTGTGCCCGCGATGTTAAGGAGCAGTTTGAGCAGCGAGTTGACACCGGGCCGCTGAACCGGGTGCTGAGGGATGCCGTGGCTGCGCATCACCCGCCGACGCACAAAGGGAAACAACCGCGCCTCTACTATGCGACACAGGTACGCAGCGCGCCACCGACTTTCGTCATCTTCGTCAACAACCCGGATATTATCCACTTCTCGTACAAGCGCTATCTGACGAACAAGCTGCGCGAAGCCTTCGGCTTCCAAGGCACACCGCTACGTCTATTCTGGCGTAAACGCGGGAG
The DNA here is from genome assembly GCA_964498775.1 of uncultured Armatimonadia bacterium. Taxonomy (GTDB): domain Bacteria; phylum Armatimonadota; class Zipacnadia; order Zipacnadales; family UBA11051; genus UBA11051. The sequence continues at coordinate 17,374 of CAZCJS010000055.1, read as the reverse complement.
TGAGGATCGCTCAGAAAGGTGAGGACTTGATGTTGGGTAGCTCGATGTTGCTCAATGTCGCGGTGGTAGCTGGATGCTTTTTCGTAGGCGGCATTCCGGTGGGCTTGCTCATAGCTCGCGTTAATGGCATTGACGACATCCGCAAGTATGGCAGCGGCAATATCGGCGCCTCCAATGTCCTGCGCACCGTTGGCCTCAAGGCGGGGTTGGCGGTGTGGCTGGTTGATGTGGCCAAGGGTGCGCTGCCAACACTGCTGGCGGGCTACCTACTCGGCTACGGGAGTTGGTATCATGCGGCGGCGGGGTTCGCGACGATTCTCGGCCACTGCTTCTCTCCATACCTGCGCTTCATCGGCGGGCGTGGCGTGGCCTCCAGTCTCGGCGTTCTGCTGGCCCTTGACTGGCGCGTCGGCCTCGCCGCCTTTGCAGTATGGACTGGCGTCACCGCGGCCACCAGGTACATCTCTCTCGGCTCGATACTGGCGGCCCTGTCGGCAACTGCCTGGTACTGGCTTTTCACTCGCGCAGCCGATATTCATGTCTCGCTATTCGTCTGCGTTGTGGCGCTAGGGTTGCTCGTCATTGTACGCCACGTGCCGAACATCGGCAGACTTCTAGCTGGAACAGAAGCCAAGATCGGCCAGAAAGCCGGTGAGTCGGCGGAGGGGGCCGCAGATGGAGCGGAACCGGAAGATGCCTGAGCAGCCCACTTGTGCTGTCATTGGCGCTGGAGCATGGGGCACGACACTGGCACGGATGCTGGCGCTCCAGGGCCGGGAAGTGCGGCTATGGGCCCGGAGGCCTGAACTGGCCCGCGAAATCCGGACAACCCATGAGAATGCGACGTATCTGCCCGGTTTCGTTCTTCCTGATACAGTCACCGTGGGAGCGGATCTGGATGGTGTGCTGGCCGGTGCCGGAGCCGTCATCATCGCTGTGCCGTCTGTAGGCCTGCGAGAGGTCGCCGCGCAGATGGCAGGCAAGGTTCCAGCGGAAGCGCTCATCATCTGTGCTACCAAGGGTCTTGAACGAAGGACGGGCAAGCGGATGAGTGAGTTGCTGGCCGAGGAGTTGGGGCCGCCTGAACCGACTGCGCTGGTCGCACTTTCCGGCCCGAATCTGAGTAAGGAGATCGCTGAGGGCTTGCCCGCGACCAGTGTTGTTGCCAGTGCGGACAGACTTGTCGCTGAACGTGCCCAGCAACTTCTCGGGCATGACCTCTTTCGGGTGTACACGAATTGTGATATAATTGGTGTCGAGCTTGGCGGGGCGTTGAAGAACATCATCGCCGTGGGTGCAGGTCTGAGTGACGGCCTCGGCTATGGCGGCAATGCCCGGGCGTCTCTGATTACCAGAGGGCTCGCCGAAATCTGTCGTCTCGGTCGTGCGATGGGTGCAATGCCGGCCACGTTCTGGGGCATCGCCGGCGTTGGTGACCTGATCGTGACCTGTAACAGCACGCTCAGCCGCAACTGGAACCTTGGTTACCGCGTCGGCAAGGGTGAGCAGGTCGCCGATGTGCTGGGTAGCATGCACGATGTGGCGGAAGGCTACTACACCACTCATGCGGCGCAGCAGATGGCGGCAGAGCTCGCCATCGAGGCTCCAATAACTCAGGCCGTCTATGAGATACTCTACCAAGACGGTAAGCCGGCCGAGATTGCCCGTCGCCTGATGAGCCGCCGAGAACGAGCCGAGCACGAAGCGTGGTACGGCCCGGAGGCGGAGCAGTGGTAAAAATAACCGCGCTTAAGCAGGTATTGGTCGCGTGGGTGGCGAAAAGTAAATTGCGTTAGTACCACAATTGGGAGGTGGGTCATGGCTGTCACTTCGGGCAAAGCTGATATTGCGGATGCCATCGCCGAGAGAACCGGTCTCACGAAGAGGGATTCCGCCGAAGCGCTCGCGGCGGCTGTCGAGGCAATCACTGAGGCTATGCAGCGTGGCGAGCGCGTACAGTTGACGGGTTTTGGCACATTCGAGACCCGCGACCGCAAAGCACGCAAAGGCAAGAACCTGCAGACAGGTGAGACGATTGACATTCCGGCCCGAAGAGTGCCGGCATTCAAAGCAGGCAAGACGCTCAAGGAAGCCGTCAAGTAGCAGGAGCAAGTGAGTGGGAGTGCGGGGTTGGCAGTGGCGTCAGTAGTTCTGTCGAGGGTTACTAACCACTGCAGACAACCCGAACTCGCATCTCATCAGGTCGGGGCGTGGCGCAGTTTGGCTAGCGCGTTGGTCTGGGGGACCAAAGGTCGCCGGTTCAAGTCCGGCCGCCCCGACCAGTATTATTGCTCTTTGCAGCTCTATTCACGACATCTTTAGATGCGTCTGCGGCAATACCATACCACTAATGCCGCCCGGTGTCGTGTTCGGGCGGGTTTGTCATATTCGGCAACCGAACTTCAGCGCTCGCCGAGGAGCAGACGCGTATGGACTCCCAGCAAATCTCCGCGCAAACCTTCGCGCGGTACAATGACCACCTCAACCCCGGCATCGCCAAACTCACTGACTTCATGGGGCTGAAGGTCACTGAGCACCGCAGCGAGGGCTGTTGCGTCTATGGTCCCGGAGGCGAAGCGTATCTAGATTGTCTCGGTGGTCCCGGTGTGTTCACCATCGGCCACCGTCACCCGAGAGTCATCGCCGCGCTCAAGGAGCAGCTTGAGCTCATGCCGCTTGGCAGTCACATACTCCTTGACCCGGTTATGGCCGAGGCGGCCGAGAAGGTTGCCGCTGTCTGTCCCGGTGGCATCGAGTATGTGTTTTTCTGCAACAGCGGCGCCGAAGCCATCGAGGGTGCGCTGAAAGCTGCGCGGATGCACACCGGCAGGCCCGAATTCGTCTGCGCCCAGGGCGGCTTCCACGGCAAGACATTCGGCGCGCTTTCCGCCTCCGGACGCGATGTTTATAAAGCCCCCTTTGAGCCGCTTCTCGCCGGCTTCACCCATGTCCCCTTTGGCGACGCCGAGGCCCTGGCCGAGGCAGTGAGCGACCGTGTTGCCGGCGTCCTGCTTGAGCCGATTCAATGCGAAAACGGTATCAAGATCCCTCCCGACGGTTATCTGCAAGCAGCGCGCGAAATATGCGACGAGAGGGGTGCGCTGCTGATACTGGACGAGATTCAGACGGGTCTCGGGCGCACCGGCAAGACTTGGGCCTGCGACCATGAGGCCGTCACTCCCGATATCATCACACTTGGCAAGGCACTCGGCGGGGGTGCCATGCCTATCGGCGCTTTTGCCGCTACGGAGCCGGTCTGGAACATCTTCACGGAGAATCCGTATGTTCATACTTCCACTTTCGGCGGCAATCCACTGGCATGCCGCGCGGCCATCGCGGCCATCGAGGTGCTACAAGACGAAGACATCAGCGGGCTGTGCGCGGAACGCGGGAGCCAACTGCTGGCAGGAATGAAGCATGTAGCCGCCGAATTCCACAGTGTCATCACAGACGTGCGCGGCAGGGGCTTGCTGGTAGGCGTCGAGTTCGCGGACCCCGACATCGCCAACCTGGTTATCGCCGGTCTTATACAGGAGAGAATACTGACCGCATTTACGCTTAATCAGCCCGAAGTTGTGCGCCTCGAGCCGCCGGCTCTGATCACGGAAGACGAAATCCGTCGCGTTATAGACGTGTTTTCCCAAGCCGCGGCCAACACTGTTGCGATGTTAGAACTCTGAAGGGCGACAGGAGCCGGTATGGTTAGAAACGCGCTTCTCATCACACTATTATTGCTGGCATTCACTGTCCTTCTGCTGGCGGGCTGCGGATGTCGTGGATCGGCTGAGAAGGGCGAGGCCGGCCGGGCTGCGGAAGAGCAGAAGCCCGCTCTACCATCACACACTGTCCATGTCTTCTGCTACCACGGCGTTCAGCCCGAGACCTCCAACTTCTACTTCAACACCAGCGCCGACTTCGAAGAGCAGATGCGGATACTGGCCGACGAGGGCTATCAGAGCATCACCTGCAAGCAACTGGCTGATTACCTGGCCGGTGAGGAGGATATCCCCGATAAGTCAGTCGTAATCAGTTTCGATGACGGGAATCTGTGCGTCTATGAGAACGCCGTCCCGATCATGGAGAAGTACGGGTTCAAAGCGACACTTTTCATCATCACCGATAGCGTCGGCGGCAAGAATCATTTGAGCTGGCAACAGGTGGAGGAGTTGCATGGCAAGGGCTACGAGATCGGTAGCCACACGTCGAGCCACGCGAATCTCGTGAAGCGCGGGGAGGACACTGCCGAAGAGCATCAGGCCAGCATAGTCGCAGAGGTGACCGCCTCGAAGGCGCAAATCGAGGAAGTGATTGGTGAAGCCGTCATCGCCCTGGCCTATCCCTATGGGACGTATGAAGATGGCGTCATCTCGGCGGTACGCGAAGCCGGCTACCGCATGGCTTTCTCGATAGACCGCGGCGCGATTGATGAGAACTCCAATCCATGGCGCCTGCCTCGCCAGATGGTCGTCAAGGGCAATTCCGTGAAGACGTTCAAGCGCTGGCTGTCTCAGGAGCCGTTGCATCTGGCGAGCCTTTCGCCCCGCATCGGCGAGGTCGTCACGGACCATGACCTCAAGATTCATGCCCGCCTGCTCGACGATGATGTAGACCCAGCGGCGTTGTCCGTGACCGTCGAGCCGGGGAAGAAGACGGATCAGACGGCCAATGAGGAGACCAACGAACTGAGCATCAGCGTCACGCTGGACAATGGCGCCAATAACATCCGCATCCAGCATCAGGGCAGTCCGCCGCGGGAGCGGTCATGGGTCGTCGTCTGCCGCCCGTGAGCGGGGATACCCTACCGACCTGCAAAGATTCAGGCTATGCGTCAGGAACCGATCCGGCTAATCAGCGATCGCTCACCCACCACTGTCCGCCGGCAACGACAAGCCCAGCAGCGGTCAGGTTGCTGCTGCTTTCTCATGGTCGTTGCGGCGGTGATAATAGTGCTGATAGCGTTCCGCGGGCCTGTCGGGAAGTGGTTCAGCCGCCTTGGGAGCAAAGAGCAGCCTCCAGCACAGTCGTCGGTTGCCTTCCCTCTTCAACTTGAGACCACCCAACCACGGTACTACCGCTACGCTCTCATCGAACTCCGTGCCAAGCTCGTGGACAGTCAGGGACGCCCGACGCCGGCTGATGATGACCCGCTGGTCGCCGTCACACGTGATGGCGAGCCTGTGGAGACCATCGGCCACGTGCCTAAGGTGCGCCTGAAGTATGACCACGACAAACAGATATATGTCACCCATTGGCCTGTCCCGTGGAATGCAGTACCGGGGGAATATATCGCCGAAGCGCGCATCGAACTGAAGGACCCGCAGGAGTGGGCCTGGCGCACATCCGAGGAGCGAAGGAGGGCAGGAGACGAGGAGCCGGACAAGGTCAGTGGTGTCGGATTCTGTGTGGCGCGGGCGCGGTTCGAGATAGTAGCTCGGCAAAAGCCGCATTTTGCACCCGGCACCTGCGTCGCCACATGGGAACCTGACTTCCGAGCCAATGGCATACCCAAGCCCACCGGCGGCACCGGCGACTGGAAGACCATGCTGGACTGGTGCGAGTTCATCGGCGCTGATACGTTCTGGTTCCGGGGCGCGGTCACCGAGGTCTATCATGGCAAACTCAGCTTCGAGCAGCCGTTCAAGTCGGCCAACATCGAGGCAATCCCGAAGCTCGCCGCGGAAGCCCACCGCCGCGGCATCAAGTTTGGCGCATGGGCCGTCGCGTACTCTACTTATCCAAAAGACAACAAGAACAAGCCGCCCTATGATTACGCCCTTGATGTCAGCCGCAGCACCGGCAAGACATCCGAGCGCGAGTTCATCTCACTGCTGGACCAACGGCGGATAGATCACCTCGCCGATTTTGTCAGCCTGATGGAGCAGGAAGAAAACGTTGATTACATCGGCTTCGACTATTTCCGCAGCGACCGCGGCGGCTACGAGATGGTGGAAAAGTTCACCGAGGAGATGCCGTGTCGGCTACCTGATGGCTGGGCCAACTATAGTCTCAGTCAGAAACGCCAGCATGTGGCGATGAAGGTCGAGAAGCAGTGGCAGACTGATGCCGACTTCTACGATTGCTGGAACTGGTGGCGCGCGCACCTCGGTGGCGAGATACTTGCCCGGATCGTGCAGAAAGCTCAGCCGACCAAGCCGCTGTGGATATTCGTGTTGAGTTGGCGGCACGGCGTGCAGCATGGTCAGGACCCGCTGATGCTTACCGATGCCGGCGTTACGCTGCTGGCGCCGATGCTCTATCAGGTGCCCGACCGCGGCCACTTCGACACGATGACGAAGGAGTGGAACAGCTACCTGCGTCCCGACCAGGTCAACATCGCCGTGGGGGACCAGGTGGATTTCTACTGGCACCAGAAAATGACGAGCCCGGTGGCCGCGCCCGAGGAGCTCTATGACCGCACTGTCACCGCCCACCGGGAATACCAGCCCGGTGCTGGTGTCTGCGGCGGCGCCTTCTGGCACGACATCAGCCGAGCGGCGCTCTGGGGTAATCGCGGTCCCTATCCGGGCACCGAGTGGGCGCTGGCCGGAGCCGCGGCCTTCACTACGATTCGCAGCGACTGCGGCGTCTATCCGCTACGTGTTACCATCAAGGACCTGACCCGCTCCGGCATCACATTCACGGCCAATATCGCTATCGAGAGCCTCTCTGATAAGGAGATAGTGAATCTGGACCTGCGGCTGATGGACACCCCGAAGATTGAGAGAAGTTCAAGCAGCGGCAGCAAGGTGAAGAAGATCAAATCGCTCGGCCCGAGGCAGACGATTATAGTGCCGGTTGAGGGACGCATTAGTGGAGCTTCGGCGGCGCGGGGGAATCGTTTCATGGTTGCCGTACGCGTCACATGGCCCTACGGCGAATATGGCAAGGACTTCCGTGCCGATCTTCCTCGCCAGCAGACTGTCATCAAGTACATCCAGCTCGGCTCGGGGAGTTAGCCATGGCCGGCAAACCCTCGCATGTGGTCTTGCGCCCGGGCGTGGCGGCGCATTGCACGGAGGACCTCCCCACACCATGATGCAACAGGCAGACTACACCAGACCCGGCCTCGGCGAGTTTGACGATGTCGCCGACTACTACGACCAGCTCATGCGCACCGTTCCATACACACGTTGGGTGGATTACGTCGAGAGGCTGCTCGAGGCCTGGAGCAAGAGTCCTATCGAAGTCATTGATCTGGCCTGCGGCACGGGCACAGTCGGCAGCGAGATGGCCAGACGGGGTTACGCAGTCTGCGGCGCCGACCTCTCCGAGCCGATGGTGCGGCATTGTGCCGATCGCGAGCCGCCTCTACCCGCACTCGTCTGTGACGCGGCTGAGATGGCGCTTACAGATGGCAGCGCCGACCTTGTCGTCTGCCTCTATGACAGCCTCAATTACATCCTCGAGCCGGAGCGCCTGGCGCAGTCTGTCGCCGAAGCATACCGCATCCTGCGCGCCGGCGGCCTCTTCATCTTCGACCTCAACACCGAACGGGCTCTCTCCATCGGCCTCTTCACCCAGGACAACATGCACACCGATGAACCACTCCAGTACACCTGGGAAGCCCACTGGGACGCCGCCAAGCGCATCTGCCGCGTGGATATGCTATACTACTACAATGGCGAGGGCGGGCCCAGGAGCTTTCGCGAGGTGCATTACCAGCGAGCCTATGACAATGACGAGGTGTTGGCAATGCTGCATGCGGCCGGCTTCTCCCGCATCAAAGCATATTCCGCATACACCTTCCAGGCGGTCACACCGCGCAGCGCTCGCGTCTATTATGTGGCCGCAAAGGAGTAAAGTATCTTGAGAACAGTCATCGGCATTTCACTTTTTTGTGTCATAGCATTGACCGCCGTGATAATCGGCGGATGCGGGAACCCCGACGCCAAGCAGACCGCGGAGGCCTTCGTGAAAGCAATGGTCGCGAAGGATACGGCGAAGGCGGCCAGTTACTGGGACTACAATAGTCTCGGGCGCGAGAAGAACTCGGACTGGGATACCTTCGGAGTCAGTCAGCGCAACCTCATCATCAAAGAGTCCAAGTGGGCAGAGAAGCGCGCTGAGCAACTCGATTACTGGAAGCTGCACTTCTCACGCACCACCAAGGTCGGTGATGTCGTTGAGATGGGGGATACGGCTGAGGCCGAAATCATTGACGGACGGGCGCAAAAGATCCAACTCGTCCGCTATGATGACAAGTGGTACGTCTCCGAAATGAGATAGCAGACGCCGCGGTTGCAGACGTGTTGCCTCGGTAAATTCCTCAACCGTCATCGGGGAGGCGGACGAGCACCGCGGTCCTCTCGATCGCTCAACAAGCCCTCATCATATTGAGCATAAATTGAGCATTCCTTTAGCATGAATTGAGCTAATAAACGGTATAATAACTGAGCTTACCAAGGTCGCTAGAAGAGTAGGGTGGAACTGGGATCTTGGTAGAAAGCTGATGATAGGAAGTGCCACTCTGACCATGTCACCATAGGGGGCCAAGTGACATGCGCAATAATCGCAGTGAACGTGGTTTCTCTCTCAGTGAACTGATCGTCGTGATAGGCATTCTCAGTGTCCTTACGGCAATCATCTTCCCCGTTTTCTCCAACGCCCGCGAAGCGACTAGAGTAGTGACCTGCGCCGCGAACCTGCAGCAGATCGGGGTGGCTACGAAGGCCTATGTTATGGACCATGGAGGGCCGCCCATGGCCCCCCTGCCACAGTCGCTTGCTTGGCATGTGAACTCACAGAGCGTTTTCGTGTGTCCCAATGACCGGAATTCAACTGACAGCTATAGCGAGTTCTTTGTAGGCCGGTTCAATGATGTCAAGGCCAGCGAGTTTTTGGTTGGATGTCCGCGTCACCAGAAGGGGCGCAAGACGGCGGTAGTGTGTGGGAAGGGCAACGGGCAAGTGGGCATGTCGGCCGCGGTTCTTCATGGCGGGGAGCAGATTCAGCCTGGTGATTGCGTCGAAGGCGGCGTGCTGGAATTCGCCGATGGCAGCCGCGTGGAGATCGCCGAGAACCTGGGCGTTGTCCTCCTGGTAAGCCTCTCTACAGATGACGGCATGCATAGTGTCATATATGTTCCCGAAGGCGCCGCGGGCTCTCTGGAAGTTAGCGTTACTCCCGGCTCTAAGTTCGAGGTTGCCTCCCCCGCCGCGGTGGCTGCCGTACGCGGCACGAAATTCAAGGTCTCCGTCTGGGAAGAAGATGGTGATCTTCACACTTCCGTTACCGTGCACGAGGGCGAGGTCGTCGTGACACCGCGCCTGAAAGGCAAACCAGAGGTCGTGAAGGTCGGTCAGTCCACTCATGCAAAATGCAACAAAGACAAGGATCCTGACAAGTGGAAGAATCCGAGGAGACCGAAGAACTGAGCACGGGATAGCGCACCTGACGCCACAGGATGTTAGCCAACCCGGTATTTAGCGTTGAGCAGCAGCGGACCTCATTCCCGCTGCTGCTTCATTTGTGGGCAAGGGACTGTCGAGTTGCCAGTGCGCTACCACGCCGTCCAGCCGCCCTCCACCGGCAGAATGCAGCCGGTCACGTACTGCGCCGCATCAGAAGCCAGGAAGACGGCCGGTCCCTTGATGTCCTCCGGGCCCGCCATCCGCCCCATTGGACAGTGCTTGCAGTAGTTCTCGATGAAGACTGGGTGCTGGTCAGCGAGCAGGCCGCCGGGGCAAATGCAGTTGACTCGCACCTGCGGTGCCAGGAGCGTCGCCATTGACCGGGTCAGGTTGATGATCCCGCCCTTGACGAAGGCGTACTCAGCCGGTGACGTTACATCGCTGCCCTCATAGATGTGAAACGTCGGCCCGACCATCCCGTAAATCGAGCCGATGTTGATGATGGAACCGCTGCCCTGCTCGTGCATGTACTGGCCGAAGTGCTTGCCCATCCACATGATACCGGCACCATTGACCCGCATGTAGTCCACCCACTCATCCGTGTCGGCCTCAAGCAGGTTCTTGACCCCAAATCTGCCTACCGCGTTGTTGATGAATACGTCCAGCCGCCCGAACTCATCGTCAATATGATCCCGCAGCGCAATGATTGAGTCCTCCTCGCCCTGGTCAACTTGGTGCGCACTTGCCTGCCCGCCAGCATCACGCAACTCCTGCGCGTATTCTTCACACCGCTCGACATTCCGCGATGCGATGACTACGTGCGCGCCGGCCTCCGCCAGCGCCTGCGACAGCCAGCGGCCGTAGAGACCATATCCCCCCGTCACCAGCGCAATCTTGTCGCTGAGATCATAAAGCTCCTGCACGGTCCTGACTCTCTCATCATTCGCCATTATCATCACCTCGGCGGGATTGTTCTCTGCAGCACTCCTACTATCCTCTTTCCGAAGGATAATCGCCGCCGGTGGCGAAATGGTGACCATCGTTCGATACGGAGCGCACCACAACAGCGGAGGCGATGAAGATGATGGTTTGGCGCGCAGTGGCTTTGGTGGTGTCTTTTCTCATAGTGGTAAGTTCCGCAGTTGCCGAGGACCTGGTCATCAACGGCAGCTTCGAGGACCCCGCCGATGGTCCGGCGACTGCTTTCAGCAATTGGCGGCGCTTCCAGTCGAAAACGGATACGGCCTACCGGGTCCAGGACAAAACCACGGACGGCAAGTGGGCGCTGTTTATAAAGATGCACATGGCACGCGGCTCCCAGGTCGTGCAGACGAAGCTGAATGATTACCAGCCCGGCCAGCTTTACGAAATCGTCTTCCAGGCCCTCTCTGCTGAACCCTATGACTCATTCGTGGTGGACGTCCTGGACCGCGACGCGAGTATGATAGGCAAGGCCCCGATTGTCTTGAAGGCATATACCAACACGGCTTGGACGCAGTACTCATTGCGGTTCACTGCGCCGAAGAATGGAGGCCACCCGCTCTATCTTCGTTTCCGGCCGTCCGGGCCCAAGATGGATTCAGGCGTCTATGTGGATGATGTCCATGTCTTCTCGGTGTCCGAGGCCGCCGTCAAGTTCACCGAGACTTATCAGACCGTTGAGCTGGACACTTTCAATGCCATCACGGAAATGACGTTCGATCTGGACACACGACTGGAGGCCGCCAGATGGCGCCTTGAGGACATGGCAACAGACAAGGCTGCCGCTCCAGATAAGCTGGCACCATTGGGCAAGCAGGCTGCCGACCTGAGCAGGGACTTGCACGTCGCCATTGCGGGTGTCGAAGCATTGCGTGGCGACAATCTGTTCGCGGGAATCGTGCTCTCGGCGCTACCGGATGAAGAGATCACGGCCAAGACGAAGCATCTGGAGAAGCTGGTCAGCGATATCGAGGCGGAAATTGCGAAGATACGCGCCGAGTTCGGGCCGAAGATAGCAGAGATGCGCAAGCAGATTGACGGAGCGGCTCCCGGCTGGCAGCCGCCGACCGAGCGCATCGCAACCTACAGCCCCGGGATGCTCAAGGACCGCTTCCACCGTGTCATCACATACCACGGCTACATGCCCGCCAGCGAGTACCTGCATCGCGCGCTATGGGAGTTGCAGCCGACTACGCTGCAGTGCTCCGGGCACCACGAGCACCGCAAGGCGAACCGTGCCGAGTTTTTCCGTCTCAATACGCCGCGCACGATATCTTATATAGAGGGCGCTCGCTACACGGGCTTCCCCATGGATCTGACCGAAACCAAAGCCGGCATTGACGCCATTTTCGAGGATATCGGCGACAAGCCTGGATTCAGCGGTATCGAGCTTGACGAGCCCGGCATCCTCGATAAGCATGTTGCTACCCCTGAGGGGTATGCCGAGTTCCGCAACTGGCTGGCCCCCAGGTATGGCAAGGACGTCGGAGGCGTCCCCATCGCCGAGGCTCTCAAGTGGGAACTACCTGAGAAGATTGAGACCGAGTTTGACCAGGTTGTATGGATGGAATTTCAGCAGTTTAAGACACACTTTTTCGCCCGCCAACTCAAAGAGTTACAGGACTACATCCACTCCAAGAATCCGCAGAGTATACTCCTAACCTGCATCCAGCAGTACCTACCCTCCACTCCGCAGTACTGCTCATATGTGACTGCATCTGCCGCACTTGACTGCATCGCCATGGACCCCTACAACAGCGCCAATGTCGGGGAGGCGCTGATGATGGATCTGCTGCGCTCCAACTCCAAGGGGCCGAACATGCTTGTCGTCGGCACCTGCTATGATCGCACGGCGGATCGCTTCGCCAAGGACATGTCCATCAGCTTTGCCCATTGCGGGGGGCTGTGGAACTGGTGCTGGGTGTACATGTCCAAGCATCGCGCGCCAGCGGGAGTAACGACGGGCAAATGGCCGCCCAAGTACCGTGGTTATTGGAAGGAGGGCATGTACGAGGCGGCTCAGGACATCATGGGCAAGATGGCCGCCATCGAGCCGTACCTGGTGCATACGACCACCGGGGCCAATGTTGGGCTGGTCTATAGCGAGCGCACCGGCATCTACTGCAGCCTCCCCAAGACCCCTGGCTACTATGTCAACAACCTCGGCATCTATCAGGCCCTCCAGCAACTCCAGATTCCTACCGAGGCTCTCTTTGCCGAGAGCATAACGCCGGAGAAGCTGGCACCCTTCAAGTGCCTGATCCTGGCCGATGCGCAGATCCTCACCGATGATGAAGCTGTCCTCCTTGCCGACTGGTGCCGGCAGGGCGGCAGTCTTGTTCTGCTCGGCGCGACCGCGACGCGTGACCAGTGGGGCCGCACGCACGACGACTACGGGCCGCTCACCGAGCTGATCGGTGTCAAGCGCGGCGATACGAAGACCGGCGCGGTGAGCTGGAAGCTTAGCGATGGAGCAGATGTGAAGCTGGGCGACCAGTCGCAGTATGACGGCATTGAACTGACGGGCGATACTGTTCAAGCCATCGGCCATTTCGATAACGGCGACATCGCTGCGGTGAAGAGCAGCTTCGGCAATGGGCAGATCACCTTGCTCACAGGGCACAACCTGGGCTACAGCTTCGATGGCAGTAAGTACATGAAAGGCCTGTACAAGCAGTACTGGCCGGGCCTGAAGGAGAATCTGCACGCGCTGGTAGTGGAGGGCGTGCGTCATGCCGGAGCGCGGCTGGCGGTGCGTGCCGAAGATGCTGCCGACAACGTCGAGGTGGCCCTGCGCAAACAGGGTGACCGCATTGTCGTCCACCTGCTCAACTATGACGACAAGGGACCGGTCACGGGCATGTCACTCATCGCCGACGACCGCGCCGACCAGAAGGCTTTCTATCCCGCCGACGGTCAGGCGATAGCCACACAGGCATCGGGACAGAGTCTGCGCATCCCGGTCCGCGATTTCGAGCATCACTGCTGCATCGTCATCGAGCCGCGCTGAATGACTTAGCGTCCGCGATAAGGGAGGAACACGAATGCCTGACATCTCGTTGTCTGTCCGCTACTATCGCCTCGGCCCCCCGGGTGATGAGGACTATGTCGAAACCAATTTCGACTTCGCCACTAAGCAGCTTATGATGCCCGCTGAGAAGATCGGCCTCGTGCTGGTGGATTGCTGGCACATCCATCCGTACCTGAGCCACCTGCAGCGCGGAGAGCGTATCTGCGAGACGGTACTGGCACCGGTGGCCGAGGCCTGTCGCAAAGCCGGTATCGCCGTGATCCATGCCCCCTCGCCCGGGCAGGCCAAGCTGTACCCACAGTGGACGAAGTATGCGACCGACACGGAGCTGTTCGGCGCGGATGCAGAGCAGCCCGACTGGCCGCCGCCCGAGTTCCGCAAGCGCGAGGGCGAATATGCCCAGTTCGTCAGGGATGAGGTGCCCCGGCTGAAGAAGTGGCGCGAGGAGGAGCTGGAGAAGCGGAGGATTGTGGACTGCCTCGAGCCGCAGCCGGACGATTTCGTCATCGCCAGCGGCGAGCAGTTGCACCGCCTCTGCCACCACCGGGGCATCCTGCATCTGGTCTACGGCGGTTTTGCGGCGAATATGTGCGTCCCGGGACGCGACTATGGGACCCGGGCCTTCAACCGCCGGGGCTACAATATCATCCTCCTCCGCGACGGCACCACTGCCATTGAGGCGGCCCACACTCTTGACGGCATGTGGCTGACCGAGGCGGCTATCCTCGACACGGAGATGGTCATCGGCTTCTCGACTACCTCCGCCGACTTCCTGTCGGCTTGTGCACTTGCCTCAAACGGGTAGGTGGGGTTTTGGCCGGACGCAGGGGCATTAGCGGCGAGAGTTGCAGGCAAACTAGCAGTCAGGGAGATCCAATCATGTACTACTGTGTTCACTGCTCGCCGGGGTCCGTCGCCGCTGTCTGCATACTGGTCTCAATCGTGGGGCTGGCATATGCGGCCAGTGCTAAGGCGCCCAACGTGTACCCGACTATCGCCGAAGATATCGCCTATTTCACGTGGGCGAGGCATTGCTTCCACATGGCAGCGCCGGACAGCGATCTGGCACTACGTTTCTACGCTTACCAGTACCACGAGAATGAGCTTCCGGTTGAGATTGTCATCAATGGGCATAGCATGTCGTATCTTTCGGACGAAGGTCATGGAAGCTTCATGTGGCATGAGTGCCAGGTGCCCCGGCAGTTTTTTGTGGACGGTGTCAATGAGATTGTGTTCCGGTCGGACAATCGCTCGACGAATACCTGGGCGTTGGGCATTGAGTATGCCGAGCAGCCGCAGGGTAGCTCGAAGTCCTGCGATCGGGGCATGAGCTGGTACCGGCGCAACCTTGGGTACAACTTCAGCGTAGTGGGGCAGTACGCGCTGCGGCTTCTTGATGCCGAGGGTAAGCCCATCACAGTTCAGCCTGCGGCAGAAGAAACCAAGGCGGCTGCAAGTCCGGTGGTGACATCGGCGGTCGAGGACCTGAGCAGACGGGGTGAGGGAGGTCCTGTTGAGAGCGTGAGGCTGCACCTCGGCGATCTGGCAGAAGATGACATTTTACAGCTCCGGTTTGGGACCACGTCCGAGCCGGAAAAGGGCGACGCCACCTCGCAAATCAACTCCTGGACACCCTGGCGTACGGTGCAGGTCTCTGACGCGAGTGTGATCGTCACTCCCGTAAGTTTCCCCTATTTGCAGTGGCGTATTCTCCACCGAGGGCCGCGTTCCGGACCCGACCCACGCGTGCACATATCGGCAAGCCACGCCGACGAAGTGCAGGCGGAGGGGCGATGGGAAGAATTGGAGTTCTCCAGGACGCTTGCCGGCGAGGAGCTCCTGGAGTGCCCCCGTGACAAGCACATCGAGATGGACGGTGAGGCCGGTGGCGCCAGGCTCAGGCGCGGAGAGCTGGTCAAGGATGAGGATGGCAACGCCCAGTTCAATATTGACCGTTCTGCATTCGAGCCATCTGACACCCTCCAAGCCACCTACTACACGGGGGAGCAAGTTACAGACAAGGTGTGGATTCGCAAGGACCTCGTGCTCACGAGTGCCGAGACCGAGAAGGCATACCTGATGCTCTTCTACGAGCTATGGGCGCACTCGCCGCGCAAGGGAGGCTACCTTTACGTCGAGCCGGGATCAGCGGAACCCCTGATAGTCTCGATCAATGGTACGGAGTTGCCGCCGATTGCTCCAGACCTTGAATGGCGTGAGCGGTCCGACGACTGGCGTCTGGTGGAGTTTCCGGCAAAGCTACTGCAGCCGGGGCTAAATGAAGTGGAGCTCCATACTGCACAGGGCGGCGATTGGCGCTTTGCTTATGAAAACTCGCTAGGCCCTAACCGTAGTGCACGGAGCACGGATGGCGGCAGGACATGGGATTACAATCGGCTTGGTGAAAACGCCAACGACAATGGTGAGTACCTGATACGCTTCTGGCTTGACCGCTATCACGAGCAGGGCATGGTCTGGTCGCCGCCGCTTGCGCTCTGCCCCGCAAGCGACAAGGGACTGAGTAGAGATGTGCAGGACCTGACCGTCGAGATTACGCCCGGGGCACATGTTCCGGCCGGTACGAAAGTGAGCACACAGGTTCGCTTCGGGGCTGACTTGATGCCCGACGACTCTACATGGACGGATTGGGGTACACCGTGCGACGGGAAGCCCCTGAGTGTCCGCGTGCCCGGGCAGAGCTATCGCTATATGCAGTGGCGCGTTGTGCTGAGCACTACTTCGAGGTTGGCCACGCCGGTTCTCGACTCGGTGGAGGTTCACGTCGAGGGCAGACAACGTGTCGTTGCGGGGGAAGACGCGATAGAGGTCACAACGCTGACGAATCCGCCTCTGCGCCTGAGCAGCTATCCGCCGCAGTATAATTCCTACAACAATGAAATGCTGCAGAAGCTGCGCGAGTGGTACGATCTGGATGAAGTGGTGAAGGACGGTAAGAGCGAATTGGAGAAGCTGCTGCTGCTCTCCACGTGGGTGTATGACCGCGTGCATCAGGCGCCGCTACGCAGCGGTAAGCAACAGCAGGCGTATGGCATTGACGAGCGGACGACACACTGGTTGCCCAACAACGCGCTGTGGGAACTGGACATGATCCGGCGCGGCTACGGGCATCTGGAGCGGCATGGCGGGCGTCACTGTCATCAGTACGCGCACATATTCGTTGGCTGCTGCCAGGCGCTCGGCTACATGGCCAGGCCACTCTTGATGACGCGCATGTTCCCCCCCTCTGGCGGGCATTGCTTCCCTGAGGTGTGGTCAAACGAGTACGACAAGTGGGTACTGATTGACCCGACTAGCAACGTATGCTATATCCGTGACGACGGCGTGCCGATGAATACGCGCGAGATCCGGGCGGCACAATTCGATGAATCGCTGTACAAGACAATATCTCTCGTGCCATGCCAGGTGTATGCTACTCAGCTTCGTAAGGGCGAGACCGGTGTGCCGGAGGGCGCGCAGAGTTGTCCAAAGGGATATGAGGCCTTCAGTATCTGGCTGCGGAATAACTCCATGGATGAGCCGGCTCCTTACCCGATCTGGGACGGGGTGCACAGCTTCCGCTGGGATGGCCGGTTATGGTACCAGGATCCCCGAGTGCGGTTCTTCCCCGAGTTCAGCTACAACACCAGTCGGTGGGATGACATGTACTGGGGAATCAACGAATGCTTCATTCAGTCTCAATACCTGACTCCGGGCACCGTCCGCGTGGTGCTATCACACAATGTGCCCTATTTCAGCCACTACGAAGTGACGACGGACAAAGGGTCGAGCGCAACTGAGCACACCGGCAACTTCACGTGGCAACTGCATAACGGTGAGAACACGTTGGAGGTGGAGGCGGTAAGCCTCCACGGTGTACGTGGTCCGGCCAGTAGCCTGAAGATTACGAGTAAGGGGTGATGACATGGCACGGCCGGCCCAGACAGCTCCGTGTCTCGGAGCTTCCCCTGACTACGACTGGCGGCTGCAGGTCATCGGTCACCCATTTACCGCT
>CAZCJS010000054.1:0-19450 GCA_964498775.1 uncultured Armatimonadia bacterium | reverse complement strand
GCAGGATCAAGAGTCTCAACTACCTCGACAACATCCTGGCGCAGCATCGTGCCAGGCAGTCCGGGTATGATGAGGCGATATTTCTCAACACTCAGGAGCTCGTGGCAGAGGGAGCGACGAGCAATGTCTTCATCGTCGAGGCGGATGAGATGCGCACTCCGCCGCTGGATTGCGGTGTGCTGCCGGGTATCGTGCGGCAATGCCTGGTTGGGGGGCTGGACGTCGTAGAGGAGGCGTTTGGCCTAGATCGCCTCGCTGCTGCCGACGAGGTGTTTCTAACCAACAGTCTGCTGGAGGTAGCGCCGGCGACGTGGCTTGGCGATCGCCGGATAGGTGAGGGTGTGCCGGGGCCGGTGTACCGCGATGCGCATGAGTTCTATCGGGGGCTGATCGAGAGCGGGCGATAGGGGCTGGGTAGTTGAGGCCGAGGATAGGCCAAGGGGCTTGTCCCATGCGGGTCTTCGGGGAGTTTGCGGCGTGGGGAAAATGTGGTATGATTGCGAGCAGGCGGGGCTGCGTCGGCCCTGCCTGATTTAGTTTGGTCGAGGCAGGTTAATGCGTAGCTTGCAGATTGCGGGCGTGGCTTTCATAACGGGGTTCTCGGGTGCGATTATGCCCGGGACGATGCTGGTGCTGACGATCGGGCAGGTATCGGCGCATGGTTTTTGGGCGGCACCGGCGATTGTGGCGGGGCACGCACTGCTGGAGCTGGTAGTGGTAGGGGCGCTGATCGGAGGGCTGCGCACAGTCCTGGAGAACCGGGTAGTACGCGGGAGTGTGGGGATCGCGGGTGGGTTGGCGCTGCTGTACATGGGCTGGGATATGTACCGGCATGCCGAGGGGCAGGCAATTGACCTGACACAGAGGCAGCAGGCTCTGCCGTGGGGAATGTTGATCCTGCAAGGAGCAGTGGTGTGTATCGTGAACCCGTACTTCACGGCGTGGTGGGCGACGGTGGGTGCCGGTCAGATGGCGCAGCTAAAGCCGGAAAATGTGCGGGAGTATCTGGCGTTCTACCTCGGGCATGAGATGTCGGACGTAGTGTGGTACTGCTTTGTGGGGGTGGTGATCGCGCTCGGCGGGCGGCTGATTAATCTGAGTTGGCTGATCGTGGGATGCGCGGTAGTTGTGTCAGCCCTGGGCGTATGGTTCGTGTATTCGGGAGTGAAAGTCATGCGCGAGGGCGAGGTTATAGTGCGCTAAGCCCCCCGGCAGCCCTCTGTGGATGCGCAGCATCCCCAAGGAGAGGGGAGTGGGCGAAGGGATGCGGCAGAGGCATCGGAATAGGCGAAGGGCATAGGGCAACGGCATTGATTAAGATCATTGACAGGCAGGGATGCCTGTCCTCCAAACGGCGGTGGAAGCAGAGCTCGTACTGGGCAAGGGTGGACAACGGAGCTGCTTTGGGATAGGAGCGATGAAGATGACGGAGGAGAAGAAGCTGCGGATCGGATTGCCGAAAGGCAGCCTGCAGAATGCGACGATAGAGATGTTTCGGAAAGCCGGCTGGAATGTGCATGTTGATGAGCGCCAATATACGCCACACATGGGTGATGATGACCTGTGGAGCGTGCTTTTGCGGGCGCAGGAGATGCCGGATTATGTTGCCGATGGGGTGCTAGACTGCGGGCTGACCGGCCTGGACTGGATCAAGGAATCCGGGGTCGAAGAGCGTGTGATCGAGGTTGCCGACCTCATCTATGCCAAACAAGGGATGAGGCCGTATCGGTGGGTGCTGGCAGTGGATGAGAATTCGGAGATCCAGAGCGTAGCCGACCTGCAGGGGAAACGGATCGCCACAGAGCTGATCGAGGTGACAAAGAGGTATCTGGCGGCTAACGGGGTCGAGGCGACAGTGGAGTACTCGTGGGGTGCAACGGAGGCGAAATGCCCGAGCCTGGTTGACGCGATAGTGGAGGGCACCGAGACCGGCAGCACGCTGGTGGCGAATAATCTGCGGGAAGTCGAGACGCTGTTCGAATCGACGACTAAGTTCATCGCGAACAAAGAGGCGTGGGCGGATGAGTGGAAGCGGAATAAGATTGAAAATATCGCGCTGATGTTGGGAGGAGCGCTGGCGGCTGAGGAGTATGTTGGTCTGAAGATGAATTGCAGTGGCGAGGACCTGGAGGCGGTGCTGGAGAAGCTGCCGTCGTTGAAAAACCCGACGATTTCGACGCTGGCGAACAACGGCTGGCACGCGATCGAGGTAATCGTGCATAAGCAGACGGTGCGGGTGCTGATACCGGAGTTGCGATCAGCAGGCGCGCAAGGGCTGATCGAGTACCCGCTGAACAAGGTCATCATCTGAGAAGTGGGGAGGCAGGCGGGATGAAGCTTGCCGTAACCGGTGGTGCGGGATTTCTGGGATACCACTGCTGCAACGAGCTTGCGGAAAAGTGCGACGAGATCCGGGTGATAGATATAGCACCGCTGGAGGTGGCTGAGTACCCGGAGCAGGTTCAGTATGTGGCGGGAGATGTGCGCGACGAGGCGGCGATGAGGTCGGCGCTGTCAGGGTGTGATGCGCTGATTCATGCGGCGGCGGCGCTACCGCTGTGGAAGCGGGCGGATATCTTCAGCACGAATGTCGAAGGCACACGGGCGGTGATGGCGGCGGCGCTGGCGAATGAGGTTGCGCGCGTGGTGGAGATCTCCTCGACGGCGGTCTATGGTGTGCCGAAGAAGCACCCGATCTATGAAAAGGATCCGCTGGTCGGTGTGGGAGCCTACGGGGAGGCGAAGATCGCGGCGGAGAAGGTGTGTGATGAGTTCCGGGAGCGGGGGCTGTGTATCTGCACGCTCCGGCCCAAGACCTTCATCGGGACCGGACGGATGGGGGTCTTCCAAATACTCTACGACTGGGTGGAAAGCGGGAAAAAGATCCCGATCATCGGTGACGGGACGAATCGGTACCAGCTCCTGGAGGTTGAGGACCTGGTGAGAGCGATTTACCTGGGGCTGACGGAGCCGGCGGAGCAGGCCAACGATGTGTTCAATGTGGGTGCGACGGAGTTCGGGATGGTGGCGGACGATGTGGGGGCGCTGTGTGATTATGCCGGCAGCGGGGCGCGAGTGATGAGGACGAAGGCGTGGGTGGTCAAGCCGCTGCTGGAACTGGCATGGGTACTGAAGGTTTCGCCGCTGTACAAGTGGGTCTATGGGACGGCCGATACGGATTCGTTCGTTGCGACGGAGAAGATCGAGGAAGTGCTGGGGTGGGAGCCGGAATACAGTAATGCCCAGGCGCTGATTCGTTCGTATGAGTGGTACCTTGAGCATAAAGGGGAGATTTCCGGAGCCGAAGGTGTGACGCACCGGGTGGCGTGGAAACAAGGGGTGCTGGGGATTGTGAAGAGGTTCATGTGATGCAAGCTGGGCGGGAGCCCAGCTTGCATATGGAGTTTGCTGCAGCTTGGTTCCGAAATTGGTGTCAGACTCCAGGGCCATGCAGGCGGTTTAGAGTGTCGGCAGGGAGGTATTGGCCATGTGTGTGCGTTGGCTGTTGGTGGCGCTGATGGGAGGCATGATTATGCCGGCGGCGATGGCGCAGAATGGTCCGGAGTACGGTGGGAAGTACACGCAGGAACGGATCGCGAATCTGCGGGCGAATGTGGAGAAGTATGACTGGGCGAAGGCCGAGCGGGCTGCGGCCGTGCGCGCGGCACAGCGGTGGGCGGGGCTGAGTGATGAAGAGCTGTGGGCGGCGATACCAGGGCAGAACCTGCCGCGTTGTATAGACACCACAATGACGAGTGCCGCGGAGGGGAAGCCTGCGATCAATATCCATGCCTGCCCGGTGTGCGGCGATAAGCTGATGAAGCATGGCAACTACCCGTATAAGCCGGACATCTGGAATATGCCGTGGAAGCTGACGTGCCCGAGTTGTGGCGCGGTATTTCCGAAGAACGATTTCGGCAAGTATTACGAGAGTGGGATTGACGAGACGGGCTGCTTCAACCCCGAGAAAGCGGATAAAAGCCTGCTGTTCAACACCGAGCACCCCGACCCTAACGACGCTCTGCACAAGTATGGGGTTGATGATGGTTGGGGCTGGACTGATGAGCAGGGCATCGAATACCGCTTCATCGGCTACTATGGATGGAAGCTTTGGGGGGAGATCAAGCGGGGCCTGACGGATTTGGCAAAGGCGTACCTGTACACCGGCGATCCGCTCTATGCCCGGAAGGCGGGGATCATGCTGGACCGGCTCGGAGACGTCTATCCGGATATGGACTGGAGTGCCTATGGGAAGCTGGGTTGGTACCATTCCTGCGGCGGTCGGAAGGACGGTAAGATCGAAGGTTCCATCTGGGAGGCGGACGGGACAATCGGTTTGTTTGCGGATGCCTACGATATGGTCAAGTCGGGCCTGTATGCCTGCCCGGAGCTAGATGCATTTTTAGCCGCGCAGGGGCAGAAGTACAAGCTGCCGACTGAGAAGGGTTCGTACGCGGCGCTGATTGGGAACATCGAGGAGAATGTCATCGCGGAGGGCGTAAATGCGATCTATAACCCGAGGAAAGCGCGGTGCAATGAAGGCGGATATCAGTCGGCGATAATCAAGTGCGCGATGGCAGTCAACCGCATGCCACAAGCGGAGGAATGGATAGACTGGTGCTTCCGCGAGGGGGGAATGTCGGACAGCAAGGGCGGGCATATTCCCGAGTTGATTGTGGGGAAGATAGACCGTGACGGCGTCGGGGCCGAGGGGTCACCGGGGTATTCGCTGGGCTGGGGTGCGGTGCTGGGAGTAGCAGCGGATAATCTGGCGGGCTATGAGGCGTACAGCAAACATGACATCTACCGGGATTTTCCGCAGTTCAAGCAGACGCTGAGCGCGGGCTGGCGGATTGGTGTGCTGGGGTCTTTTACGCCCAATATCGGTGATGCAGGGGCTTGCGGTTCACGGCGACTGACTGCAGCGAGTCCGGGGTTCATCATCCGGGGGTACAGGCATCTGAAGGACCCGAAACTGGGCCAGATGGCGATAGCGGCGGCCAAGGGGAGTTACAAGGGGCTGGGCAGGGATATCTTCGCGGCGGACCCGGACTGGATCGAAAGGGACCTGGACGCGATTGTCGAGGAGTATGGTGCGACAGCGGAGAGCGGCGGGGAGAACATGACCGGCTACGGTCTGGCCAGCATCGAGTTTGGCCCTGCTGAGACCGGTCACGGTCTGTGGATGTATTATGGGCGGAGCTTCGGTCACGGGCATCGCGACCGGCTGAACTTCGGGTTGAGCGCGTTCGGGTTTGATATGGCACCGGAGATGGGGTATCCGGAGTTCTGCACGGGGGCCTGGCCGAAGCTGCGGCAATGGACCGACCACACGATTTCACACAATACGGTGCTGATGAATGCAACCGGGCAGAGCACCAACTGGGTGGGGCATCCCGAGTTTTATGCCAAGTTCCGAGATTTCGGCGGCTTCTGTGTGGACAGCCCGGAGGTCTATCCGGAAGTGGCGACAGTGTATAACCGGACGATGGCGATGATGCAGGTAGGGCCCGGGCAGGCGTACTGCTTCGATGTGTTCAGAGTCGAGGGCGGCCGGGACCATCTGCTGAGCTTCCACGGGCTGCCGGGAGAGGTGAGCACTGAAGGACTCGACCTGGTCGAGCAAGATGGCGGGAGCTATGACGGGCCGGATGTGGCATGGCAGGACTCCCCGTGGGAGGGCGAGCGGACAGGATACGCGTGGCTGAACAATGTCGAGCGCCAGGAGCAGTTGGTGTCCGACTTCATGCTGGACTACAAGGGGGAAGCCGGATATCGCGGGATGGAGAGTTGGGATGATATTCATCTGCGATATTATGGGCTGAGTACGTGCCATGATGTGGCACTGGCCGACGGCTACCCGCCGCAGAATAAGTCGGGAGCGCCGGAGAAGCTTCGGTTCCTGCTGGCACACCGGGAGTTGCGACGGGCACAGCCGGACGGTTATCCGGGCCTGGCGTCAACGTTCGTGGCGGTGCTGGAGCCATACAAGGACAAGCCATTTATCAGCAAAGTGACGCGGCTGGCTGTCGCTGACGAAATAGAGGGGATAGAGGCGGTCGCTGTGAAGGTCGAGCTGGCCGACGGCAGAGTGGACTACCTGCTCAGCGCTCCGGATGAGGAGACGGTGTATGAGACGGAAGAGGGGATCTCATTCGCGGGGCGGCTGATGGCGCTACGGACCCGTGGTGGCGTCGTGCAGGAGGCCTGGATGATCCGCAGCAGCCATGTGGGGATGGGTGAACTGGATGTGTCGCTTGCGGCGGCCTGCTTGAGGGGAAGCGTGGTCAAGATGGACAAGGATATGGAAGGGCATGGATATGTCTGGGTGGATACGGCGCTGCCGACCGATGAAACGCTGCACGGATCGGAGATCATCATCGAGAACGACCGGGAACGTAATGCCTGCTACCGGATTGAAGGCGTAGAGAAGGACGGGGCCCTGTACAAGATTGATTGCGGCGCGGTGTGCTTCGTGCGGGGCTTCGTTGACAGGAATGATTACAGCAAGGGCTACGTGTATAACTTCGAGGAAGGCGCGGCGTGGGTGATCCCGCACTCAGTTTACATCGAGCGTCGCAACGACCAGACGATAGCAGCGCGGACCAGCGCGGAGGTGGAGTTGAGCATCGCGCAGGCAGGGCGCTGAGCGGTTGCTTCTTCAGGGCTGGTGGGCGGGTGGCGAGCGCTACGGCATGTCGCGGGTGGCTTCGGTGAAGATGCCCACGGCGTCCAGCGCGTGGGCGAAGACCTTCAGTTCGTCGAGTGCCCCGTCGAACGGGTAAGCGTCCTTGCGGCCGATGTAGTTGCCGATGATGTAAGCGCGCTTGCCGGGCAGGAGTGCGCCGTCCCCCTCGTGTTCCAGTTCAGCCATGAGGATGCAGTTGATATAAAGCCGGGCGCTGTGGCCGTCCCAGGTTGCCGCGACATGGCTGAAGTAACCCGGCGGCACGGTGTGCTGAGGCGTGGAGATGCGCACGTGACCGCTGGCGGTGGTGCCGAGCTCGAACGAGAGCCTCGCCCAGGAGTAGCGGAAGCGCCAGCCGGGCCACGGGGGGTCGCCGTACTTGTCGCTCTTGCCGCAGAGAATCTCATAGGCTTTGGAGCGCTCGGCAGGCTTGATCCAGGCCATCACGGTGAACTGCGGGGAGCTATCGAGGTCGGTGGATTTCTCGACCTGCAGATACGCGCCCTGCTGCTTGCCGTCAAAGGCCAGGCCCTTGCCGCACGGGCTGGCCACCTCCTGAAGTGTCGCCCCGTCAGGCCCCAGCAGCGCATCATGGCCGTTGCCGGTGACATCGGCGACCTTGCCGTCGGTGAGGGCGTCCATCTTCCAGTGCGCGATGGGGGCCGTCGTCTGGGCGGCACATGCTGCGGCCACGCCCAGCATAAGCGCGAAGGTCAGCAATCTCAGCCAGAGTCGGCTATTTGGCATAGGCTTCCACCTCCTGGATAATGGAGCTGGTGCTGTCGCCGCGGAGCTTGGTGATGAAGATGCGGAGGGTCGTTGTGGATACCGACGCAAAGGTAAGCTCGACGCTGGGGTCCTCGAGGGCAGCGGTCTCAGCGATGGTGCGCCAGCCACCCTCGGCCTTCTCATCAGACACTTGCAGCTTGAGGTCGGCGATGGTGGATGTGTAGATGACGACGCGGCCGATAGTCTGCGGCTCGGGCCAGGTGAGAGTAAGCCAGTCGGGCAGCTTGCGGTAAGTGCTGTCAGACCAGGCTAGGCCCTTGAGGGCGCCATCCACGGTTTTCATCTCGTAGCCGCGCCGGGAACTGGAGGCGGTGACGGTGACGCCGCTGTCGCGGTAGGCGATATTTCCGGGCTTCTTGAGGGCGGCCTCGGCGGCGTGAGCAGCGGCAATTGCGTCGGCCAGTTGGGGCCGGGTGCCGAGTTCCGCAACGGAAGTGTAGATGTGGGTGGCGTACTTGTCGAAGGCGTCGGTGATGGCATTAGCGGTCACCTGGACGGCGCGGTTCTCGGAGACCACCCAGAGCTTGCCGGGGAGTTCGCCAGGAAGCTTGACGGTGATGGTCTGGGCGGCGGTGGCGGTGTTGACGACGAAGAGATAGAGGCGGTCGGCGACTTTGCGGAGTGAAGCCTGGACTTCTTCGGGCTGGTCGGCAGAGATGTCGAGGCCCTCGGCAGGAGTCGTGAAAATGGCTTCTTTCATCGCCATCATCTCGTGGCCGACGAAGTTGACGGCGACATCGAGTTCCGGGTAGTTGTACTTCCACCTGTTGGTGTACCAGAGGATCCCGGTGGCGCGGTTGACGAGCGCCTGGTAGCCCTGGTTGCGGACCTCGGTGAAGTTGGGAGCGCGGTTGCCAAGCCTGCCGCAATCGCCGTAGTTGAAAGCCTGCGGGGTGATCATGATGCCTTTGCGGCCGCCGCCGGCCTCGTAGCAGGCCCGCATGAACTGGGACGTCTTGTTGATGGGTGAGGCCGCATCCCCGCCCTCCACAAACAGCGGATAGGGATCAGGGATGAAGATGTCGGATGAGCCGGCGTACTTGGCGATGCCGGCGATGGTGTCATTGAGGAGGAGCTGGGGATGATAGGGGTCCTCGTCGCGGATTATCTCGTAAATCTCACGCATGCGCTGCGGCAAGGCGGGCGTGAGCTCGGGCTCGTCAGCGAGGTACCATGCCCATAGTCCCGGGTGGTCCTTCAGCTCCGCTATGCGCTGCCGGAGTGCGGTTTTCTCCTCGTCGTTGAGAGGGCGCTGCCAGTCGTCCTTATCCATCATCCGCGGTGTGGGGTACGGGTAGGTGGTGATGAAGCCGCCACTTTGCGCAATCTGGTCGAGCATGTCGCGGCGGACCTTCTCGCTGTCGTACCAGTGTGCGCCATAGCTTTGTGTTGCGGTGTAAGGGAGGTCGGGATCGGCGAGGTCGTCGGCAGTGCCGCTGAACCAACCGTAGATGAAATACGGTTCCCCGTTGTGGAGCAAGACATTGTTTTCGTCAAGGCGCCATTCGTGTCCGTTGGGCGGCGGGGGGACTTTGGCGATTTCGGTGCGGGCTTCATGGAGAACCTGGTCGGCTTTAGTTACACTGACGGCAAGTGTGTAGGTGCCATCCGCCAGCGTTGGGACTGGTACCGAGATGTGGCATATCGTTTCGGCTTTGAGTGGTGTGCTTGCGGCGATGTTTTTGTCCGCCTGGAGCAGAGCGGCACGCACCTGGGAGCCTGCCATTTCTGCGGGGGTCATCGCCAGGTGGATGTCAGCCTCGATTGCGCTGAGCTGCTGGGTGGCGTAGATGGTCTGGCGGTAACAGGGGCTGGTCACATCTATGGTAATGGGGCTGTAGGTGAGTTGGAGCGGGAGAGTTTTTACGGCAAGTATGCGGGCGGGATTACGACGGTCGAGGAGACGTATCTGGAGGGTTTGCTTGCCGGTTTCGGGGAGGGGAACGGAGAAGGCGACCTGGCGTCCCTGGCCGGCGTCGAGGCCGGTGTGAACGCGAGGGCCGGTTTCGTGCTTGACGCTTTTCTGGAGGCCCGGGGCGATGCTGAGGAACCAGAAGCGTCCGGTCTGATTGGTGATGTGGGTTTTGGCTTCATAGATGAGCTTGCCGTCTCTGGGTAGGACGGTGGCTTCGAAGGGCGGCTCGATTTGCCAGAGGAACCTGGCGAAATCCGCGTCCGGGAGCTTGAGGACGGCATACCTGGCCGGCTGGTGAAAGCCGCCGAGGGCATCAGTGAAGGAGGAGAGCTCGCGCTCGTCGGCCTGGCGCTCACGGGTGACATTGAGCGCCCAGTCACCCGTGGATGCATCGGTGAGACCGAGATAGACGACCGGCAGGCGCGTCTCGACGATCCACGAACTGTCCTGCTTGGATACTTTGGCCTCCCACGGGCAGTCCCATTCAACACTGCGGACATGGCCTCCCTGGCGGAGCTCGGCGTCATAGAGCGTACCGAGGGAGTTGACCGCAAAGTGGAAATACTCAGTCCTCTCGCCCTGTGGATCCAGCATGATCTCGAGGCAGTCGTCACGGTGGATGTGACGGTCGCGCTGGGTGGCGGTCTCCTTGAGCTTGTCCATGTGGGGCTCGTCGAGGACGGCGGCGAGGTAGATGTTCTCGTCATCAAATGCGACCTTGAAACGGGTCTGGACGGAGGCTTTGAGGTCGGGCTTGCCGAGGAGGCTGAATTGCCCGTACCATTCAGCGTCCGTGGCCCAGACCGGCTCGTCGAGGTTGCCGTCAACGACGATCGGTTGCGTGGTCCTGACGGCGTTGACGACAGGCAAGTCGCCGGTGTCCTGTGGCAGCGCGAGACCGGCAATAGTGAGTGCAATGATGCAGCAAGTGCAAGTCTTCAGTAGTCGCATTGAGCTGTCTCCCAGATGTTTTGTTGCAGTGTTATACGGATAGCGAGTGACCCCTGCGAGGAAGGGGCGAAAACAGGTGGGTATTGTTTCGCCGTGGCGTCTCAATGCACCTTGTGAGGGAGTTTGGGTGGATGTGGTTGTGCTATACTCAGTGGAGAACACTGCGTGGCCTCATGGCAAGCAGGATGCCGGTTTCGCACAATGCTTGGTTGCAGAGAGCATGCGTTGATGAATGCCGGGGGAAGTCACGGGATGGAGAAGGCAGGTGTGTGAAGATGGCTGGAAAGACGCTACGAGTACTCGTGCTGGTGGGGCTTGTCGCGGTCGTGACAATCGTGGTGAAGGTGTGGTTCTTCGGGACGCCGCCGTCGGATGAGGAGCAGATTCTGCTGGCCATTGCCGATGCCGAAGCGTCTGTCGAGCGTGGTAGCGTCGGTGGTGTGACGCGAGTGTTGTCCAATGAGTACAAGGACGGCTTTGGACAGGACAAGGGGGATGTGACGCGGCTGGTCCTCGCCGGCTTGCGCAGCCATCAGCAGTGGCAGGTGAATACGGAGGCGCGGGGTCTGGAAGTGAGCGGCGATAGTGCGGAGGTGAGGCTGAAGGTGACAGTCTGGCCGGCCGATACGGCGGCGGAGAGGCTGGATTATGAAATCATGTCTTCGTGGCGCAAGGAGGGCCGGGCATGGCGCGTGGTGTCCTCGTCGGGTTGGCAAGGGATGATGGAGGAGGATGTGATGAACGTTGCGCCGGCGCAGCGGTATTGATAAGGCAGTGCTGTTATCATATAATCGTGGTGCACGTCGCGTCGGCGTGGTTGGTATCCGCTGCTCCCGAGGAGAGATGGGAACAGCTCGTAAGCCGGTAGCCTGCGCTACAGGTGGACTATGGAACGCCGGCGCAAACGATGGGTGCGTCGGGCCGACGTAGTGAGCGGGCTTTTCAGAGTGAATACAGTGGTCTGAGGGCGCAAGAAGGCGCGAAGAGGGGTCGTTGCAACTGTACGCTCCAAGAGAGCTAAGACTGGGCATCGTCATTTCGGTGCTGGTGCTGGCGGGTCTGGTATTCATGCTCCTTGCGGGGACACTGCAAGGGATGGATTACTGGCTGTATAGCTTCTGCTACAAGCTGCGGGGAGAGCGTCCCGCGCCCGAGCAGATCGTAATCGCGAGCATAGACACCGACAGCATAGACGAGTTGGGCGCATGGCCGTGGCCGCTTGATGTCCATGCGCGGCTGTTAAGGCAACTGGATACAGCAGGAGCGAGTGTTGTAGTCTTCGACTTCAAGGAGCTGGCGGCAGTTACGGCTCGGTCTGCACGGGTCGCGGGTCATGAGGAGTTCCGGGCGGCCCTTGCGGCGGCGAGGTGTGGAACCGTGCTGCCCTTCTACATCGAGGAAGGTACTGAGGCGGATGCAGGGGAGAAGCTGCAACGCTTCCAGGAGTATGCGGTGGGTACAGGGCAGACCCCGCGTCACGCTAATCTGTATCCGGGGCGGCTGTTTGTGCCGGACACGGAGTTAGAGGAGGCCTGCGCCGGCGTAGGTTGTCTGAATGTGTATCGCGACAGCGATCAGGCTCTGCGGGCAGTGCCGGTCGTGGTTTCCTATGAGAATACGCTGTTTCCCTCTCTGGCTCTGGAGAGCTACCGGCAGTTCATTTCGGTTCCACGCGACTCGATAAGGCGCCGACGAAATGCGGTTTCGGTGGGTGAAAAGACGTACCCGGTGCTGCCATCTGCGGAGGCGCTGGTGAACTTCTATGGCGGTTATGGGCACTTCCAGCGCGTCTCGTATTTCCAGGTGCTGGCCGCAACCGCGGAGGAGCTGAGAGAGCAGTTTGCGAACAAGTTGGTGATCGTGGCGCCGACGTTTGGGACCGGCACGGGGCTTTTCCACACGCCCGCCGGTGGGTTACTCCCCGGTGTTGAGGTCAACGCGAATATCATCGGAAATCTGCTCGACGGTTCGGTTATCAGGACAGTGCCTCGATGGGCAGTCATTGTGCTGATGGCGATGCTCACGCTGCTGCTGTCGCTGACCTTGCCTTCGGCGGGGGTGTTCCGGGGAGCGTTCATCGCAGTGGTGGTGCTGGTGCTGTGCTTCGGCTTGATCTTCTGGCGCTTCACGAACAATGTGTGGTTTCCGATGGCCGGGCCGATGCTGTGTATCGCGCTGATTGGTTCTGCGCTGGTGATCCGGTCGGCAGCGATATCGGACTGGCTGCGTACGGAGGCCAATATTCGGTTGCAGTCTCGTCTGCAGGCGATAACGGGTGTCGGTCGGCTGATTGACTCGAGTCTTGAGCGGGAGGACTTGCTGAATGAGATTATGCGGTGGGTGGAGGCGGAACTGGATGTGGAGGCGGCGTCACTATTGCTGCTTGATGAGCACACACAAAGACTGCGGTTCGAGGTGGCGCTTGGTGAAAAGGGGGACGAGGTAAAAGATTTCACATTGGCGCTGGGTGAAGGGATTGTGGGGAAAGTGGCGGAGACGGGTGAGGCGTTGATAGTGAATAACGCTGAGCGCGATCCCCGGAGGCATCCGGATATTGCTAAGGCGATTGATTATCCAGTGCACAATGCGCTGTGCGTCCCGATGTTCCTGCGGGGTGAGGTGATCGGGGTCATTGAGGTAATGAACAAGACAGACAGGATGCCCTTCACCGACTATGATTCAGCGCTGCTAACGGTTATCGCTCAGCAGGCGGGTCTCTTTTTGGAAAACGCCCGGCTATACTCGATTTTACAGCATCGTGTTGACTACGCAAATGCCGAGCTGCGGAGCGCGAACCAGGAATTGACTTCGGAGAAGGCCAAAGTGGACACGATGGTGCAGGAGATGGTTGACGGGGTAATTGCGACGGACGAGGCGGACCGGATCGTGCTGCTGAATGAGGCAGCAGAGCGGATGCTGGGGATCTCGGCAGGAGAGGCGGTGGGCGAACCGGTGCTGGCAACGCTTCATCAGGCGGACCTGGTGCGGCTGTGGGCGATGCCGCTGTCGCTGCACGGAGGCAGCTATACCGAGGAGGTGGAGATCGGGAGGGACAAGCCGATGTCGCTGCAGGTGACTGTCGCGCTGGTCGAGAGTGAGGAGGTCGCGGGGAAGTGCATGATTCTCACGGATGAGACGGAATTTAAACAGATTGACCAGCTTAAGACGAACTTGATAGGGTTTGTGTCTCACGAGTTGAGGACGCCGCTGACAAATATCGGCCTTTATACGGAATTGGTGAATGATATGGTCAGCGCGCAGGACGAGAAGATAGCGGAAATGGTGAATGTGATAGGGCGACAGACGATAAGGATGCAACACATGGTGGAGGATTTTCTGAATCTGTCGCGTATCGAGGCGGACCGCGGCTTGGCGATGAATATGGTGCGGTTTGACAATCTGAAGGCGATGATTGAGGAGACGCTGGCTGTGGAGGGCCATGGGCGCGATACGCATCGTTTCGAGATAGAACTGCCAGAGCCGCAGCCGTCACTGTGGGTGGACCGGACGAAGCTGGAGGAAGTACTGGCGAATCTGATAGGGAATGCGATCAAGTACTCTCCGAACGGCGGCCTGGTGAGAATAGCCGGTAAGGTGGAGGACGGAATGGCGCACTTCTCTGTGAGCGACGAGGGTGTCGGCATCTCGGAGTCGGACCGCGAGCACCTGTTTCAGCGTTTCCAGCGTGTCGGTAGCAGCGTGGCCCGGGTTCCAGGTACGGGGCTGGGCTTGTTCGTGTGCAAGCACCTTGTTGAGGCGCATGGCGGTGATATTTGGGTCGAGAGTACGCAAGGAGAGGGCTCGACGTTTCACTTCACGGTGCCCCTCTATAGTAACCAGGACCAGGACGATGAAGATGAGCAAGGTAGTAAAGCTTGAGCCAGGGATGGTGGTGCGGCTGAGAAAGGCGCACCCGTGCGGAGGGAATGAGTGGGAGGTTCTGCGCGGCGGAGTGGATATCAAGGTGCGCTGCCTGACCTGCGACCGGATCGTCACGGTGCCGAGGCAGAAACTCACCCGGCGCATCAAGGAGTTTCTACCCCCGATTGAGCAATGATACGGAGAGTAATGATACGGAAAGGAATTTGGTAATGCCGAGCGTGCGAAGCACCGTCACGATCTCCGCGCCATTGGCGGAGGTGTATGCGTTGTGCCGAGACATTGAAGCATTCCCCGAGTTCATGGATGATGTGGAGGAGGTCGAGATTCTAGAGCAGACCCCGGAGCGCCAGGTGAGTCGGTGGGTCGGCGTCATCAAGGAGTTCAAACGGACGATAACATGGACGGAAGAGGACTTCTGGGACAATGAGGAACACACGTGCCGCTACCGGCAACTCGAGGGGGACTACAGCGAGTATGGCGGCACTTGGAACTTTGAGGAAAGCGCCGGTGGTACTGATGTCGAACTGGTAGTCAACTACGAATACGACGTGCCGCTGATCGGGAAGCTGATCAAGGGATTGCTGCTGAAGAAGATGCAGCAGAATTGCGACTCTATGCTGGCGGCGATAAAGGCGAAGGCGGAAGCCTGACGCGATCCCGCCAGGGACGGCGTGAGAAGGTTGGTTGGAAAAGCGCACCTGTGGTCAGGGTGCGCTTTGGCATGATGGAGCGGTGAGACCGCGCAGGCTGCCGGAGCTCACCGGCAGTGGGTGATCAGTTCGGCAACGGTGACTTCGATGGCTTTCTCGTTGAGGGCCTGTTGGAGGGGCGGCGGACAGATGGGGGAGTTGTTGCGGATTTCAGAGATGAGGATGACGCTGTCCTTGTAGATGTCGCCCCAGCAGTCCACGAAGTACTGGCGCTGCCGGCCGGTGTAGCCGAGCGGCTTGATATCGGGAACGGGGTTGCCGTGGGGGAGCTGCACCCAGGCAGTGACGATGCGCTCAGCCCAGGCTTTCTCCGCCTGCTGGAGGTGGGCGGCCTGCTCGTCGTAGAGGCACGGGAGGATGGCGAGGGCGTTGGCTGTCTGGCCGGTGAACTCCATCTGGTGGAGACTCAGGAGCCGATCCCACGTGCGGCGCTCCCGCAGTTCGAAGAGCCAGCGGAATAGCGTGGAGGCATGATGGCGGTTCGGCTCGACGTACTGGTGTGCGGATACCTGCTCATAGACAATGCCGTACCGAGTAGGTAGCGGGTTCTCGAGGGTGTCATCCCAGGTGTCCACGCGCGTCCACATCTCGCCGGTCTCGGGGTCAACCCCAAACGCCCAGCCGATGAATTCATCGTTGGTGTACTGAGTGCCATCCCATGCTGCGACGGGTGCGGCAGCGGTGCCTGCGGGATTGGCGTCAGGCATGAAGCAGAGGACGGTTTCAGCGAGGATTTGCGCACGGGAGAGATCGGTGGGTGTGCCATCGAGGTGTTGTCCGGTGAGGAGCTGAGAGATAAAGTTGAGCTGGGCGGCAATGGGAGCCGGTTCGTGTGCGTGCGGCTTGAAGAAGATGGCGCCAGGCCTGTCAGCGGAGTTCTGAGTATGGTCTGTGACAGTGAGCACCCAGACGGGCCGGCCACTGTACTGCGTCTTTGCCTCGGCCTTGAAGTAGTGTGGGAAATGCTGTGACCATCGGGCGATGAGAGCGTCAACGTCGTCGGGACGGGATACCCATCTGGTCATGAGTAAGCTTGCCTCCAGGTACTGAATGTGTGGAGTTGTCAGCGCGCCGGGCTAAGCTTCGCTGTCGGTTGTCAGGCACCTCCCGGAGTGTTGATGTGGCGGAGTATGGAGGTCAGGAATGGGCGGACTGAGAAACAAAGAGGACGATCATTTCTGCAGGTGGTGATGGCATGTACGATGGGACGGGAAATACGCTGGTGCGAAAAGCAGACATCGTGAGCGGGCTGGCTGAGATGGGCGTGAGGAAGGGCTGTCTGGTACAGGTGCATAGCTCGCTTTCCGCGTTTGGCTATGTCGAGGGAGGGGCAGATACCGTTGTGGATGCGCTGCTTGAGGCGGTAGGCCCCGAGGGGACAGTGATGGTGCCGACCTTCAATCACGGACATGCGGAAATCTATGACATCAGGACGACGCCCTCGACTAATGGGGCGATAACGGAGGCGCTGCGGAAGCGTGGGGAAGCGCGCCGGAGCATGGACCCGACACATCCGTATGCGGCGATTGGCTTGCTGGCCGACCGGCTGGTTGAGGGGCATCTGGAGGCGGGGACTTTCAGCCACGAGTCGCCGCTGGGCAAGCTGGCGATTTGGGGAGGATGGGTGCTGCTGCTGGGCGCAGGGATGAACTCGAATACGGCGGCGCATATTGGTGAGGTGATGGCGCATTGCCATTGTCTCGCTCCACGGGGTCGGAGGCGGCAGATTGTGGACCCCCTGGGGCATATCGTGGAGGTTTCAAGCGGGCTGTGGCGCGATGGTCCGTGCCTGATAGAATGGGAGGCGCTGGAAAACCACATGCGCAGCCGCGAGCAGATCAAGGACGGGAAGATCGGTGATGCCGATATTCACCTGATGCGGGCGGCAGATGTCGTCGGTGGGGCGTTCACGCTGGCGCTGAAGCTGTGTCCCGAGTGCCCGACGAGGATCAAACAGGAGCGACCAAAGGAATGAGCATGGACAAGGATGCGGCGCGGGAGGCGTATCAACTCGGAATGGATCAGATGGGCATGAACCAGCTCGATGCGGCAGTCGGGAGTCTCGGTCTGGCGATTCTGCGCGACCCGGATTTCGCCGAGGCGTATCTGGCGCGCGGTATCGGGTTCATGCGCAAGGAGAGCTACCGGCAAGCAATAGACGATTTCGATAGGGCCGATGAACTGGTGGCAGGGCTGCAGAATGTGTATGCGCTGCGCGGCGATGCGTGGCGTGCGCTAAGGAACCTGGAGAAGGCTGCGGAGGATTATGGGCTGGCGGTCGCGGAGTATCCGGATAATGAGAGGTACCGGATGACGCGGGCGGAGATATTGGAGGAACTCGGGCGGCCAGAGGAGGATGGGTGAAGGGGGAGAACGGCGAGAGGCAACGGCAAAGGCATTGACAGGCGAGGACGCCTGTCCTCCAAACGGCATAGGACAAAGGCGAACGGCAACGACCGTCGCGACACGGAGCGCAAGCGGAGTTGAGTCAGTCTATGCGGAGGTCAATGACTCTGGGGGGTGGAGGGCGGCGCGGGTAGCGGACAAAGGCTTTGCACAGGAAGTAGCCGCCCAGGAAGCCGCCGACGTGAGCCCAGAAGGCGATGCCGCTCTGGATGCCGATGGAGCCGAGCGCAGAGAGAAGCTGGAAGACGAACCAGATGCCGATGAACAGTACTGCGGGGAGGTCCACGATGGTGAAGATGATAAATATGGGCACCAGCGCGCGGACCGTCGCGTGTCTGAACAGGATGATATAAGCGCCCATGACACCGGCTATTGCGCCACTGGCACCGACCATCGGGGTGTGGGCGAAGAGACTGACGAGGGTGTGGAGGAGGGTCGCCAGTACGCCGCAGAGTAAGTAGAAGACGAGGTAGCGTCCGTGCCCCATGCGGTCCTCGACGTTGTCGCCAAAGACCCAGAGAAAGAGCATGTTGAAGGCGAGGTGGACAAAGCCGCCGTGCATGAACATGGAGGTGAAGCCGGAGAGCAAAATGGGGACGACGCCGTAGGTCTGCCAGGCCTCCGGGCTGATGAGGTAGGCAGGTACGAACGCCCAACTGAGCAACTGGTCTTTGCTGCCCAACTGGAGAGCGAAGATGATGACGCATGTGGCGATGATGCCGATATTGACGTACGGCGTTGAGCGGGACCTGAGATTATCGCGGAGTGGGATCATTGTATGATTGGGCGTGTCCTCATTCTGGCGCGAAGAGCGTGTGTGCGCTGGGCTTGGTGCTTTATGGTCTATTGCGGTGTCAGGCCGGGAAGGCGTGCGGTTTCGTTGACTTGGCGGAAAAGCCTGTGTTATAGTCTAGGCAACTGCAGCAGCCAGTCCACGGCGAATCTATGAACTGAGAAGAGGTGCTCCGGCTGATGGGAAAAGTGACATTGTACGCAGTCATTATAGCACTTATTGCCCTGTGTGTGGTGGGGAGTGCAAGTACGGTGACTGTTTCGGCAGGGAGCCAGTGGGGTATAACCATTGATTCGCCGTACCCGGTGGTAAAAACGGGCTCTTTTGCCGCTGCTCGCGGGGACCTGGTATTGCGGCCATCCGCTGACATGCCTGAGGGCATCTGCAGCGTTGTAGTTGACGGGCAGACGAAATTCATGTCGGATTTGAGAATGCCCGAGTATGTTCTGGATACGACAAAGCTGGCTGACGGCAAGCATCAGTTGCGTATTGACTGCAGCGACGGTCAGGTGCTGCTGGCTTCTACGGGCACGATCCCGCTGCATATCTACAACACGACGCATCAGTCGCTGTTCATGCAGAGCCGCACAACGGGACCGGCTTTCTTCAAGGTGCAGCGGAAGATTATTCTGCGCGAGATCGTGTGGTTCAACGGTCGCGAGGCGGACCTGGAGAAACACGGCTTCGTTCGCCAGGGGAGGGTCTATATCACTCTGACGGATCTGCTGCGGCATATCGGGGGCGGGATCGTCTGGGGGCCGAGCCGGGACTACATTGAGGTCCACCGGAACAATATGGTGGTGAGGGTAATCCCCGGCAGCTCGCGGATCTACGTTGATGGCAATAAACAGAACCTGGGACGCCCGGCGGTCCGTAAGGAAAACCGGACGTATGTTCCAGTTCGGCCGATGTGCGAGCTGTTCGGCGTGCATGTTGATTGGAGCGATTTGCAGAACCGCGCGCTGGTCAACTTCTCGTCCTGAGATGGCCGCGGAGGTGACTGTGTGAAAACAACTGCCGCGCAAGGCAGTCTGAGTATCAAGGCGATTACCACCCCCTGTCGCGAGCGGCCGGGGGTTGTTGTTTGGCGATGCGGAATATGAGCAATGCTATGGCAGACGGTGGCACCAGTATGGCAAGATGCGTTCGGGAAGGAGCCGCTGGGCGGGGGAGGGCCTACTCAGGCAGGCAGGATCTGCGCCGCAAGGTAGCGGCATGGGTTCTCTGCGGCGTCGCGGCGGTGAGCGTAGTGGTGGTTGTTGTGGGCGCGTTACGGCAGGCGACAGTCAATGGCCGGACAATCGCGATACTGAAGG
>CAZCJS010000053.1:18598-19481 GCA_964498775.1 uncultured Armatimonadia bacterium | reverse complement strand
GAAGATCATAGGTGATTGGGTCGCCGATCTCGACGAGCTTCTCGGCAGTTTTCTTGTCTTTCGCACCGATGTCCACCCAGAGGTCCTCGATTTCCAGTTTTTCCTTGGCGCGTGCTTCTGCAGTCATGAGATGGATAGGCTGGCGGCCAATGACGCCGGGAATGGGCTGCTTGGCCGTGTGGATTGTGACGCGCTGCGTCAGAGCGACTTTCGGGTCTATGCCACCGATGGCGGCAATGTTGATCATTCCGGCGTCCGAGATGTGCTGCACCATGAAGCCGACCTGATCAACGTGGCCGGCGAGCATAACACGAAGCGGCGCATCGGCATTGCGTACGGCGATGACGTTGCCATGGACATCAGTATGCACTTCGTCGGCGAAGTCGGCGGCGTATTCGCGGACTATCGCCTGGGCGGGCTGCTCATATCCTGAGGGGGATGGAGCACAGATTAGGTTTTTCAAGAACTCGACTGATTTGGCGCGCATGGGAATCCTCCACTGCTAGAATGGTATTGGTGACTCGGCTCGACAACTCAGTTATGGCTTCAACT
This sequence comes from uncultured Armatimonadia bacterium, assembly GCA_964498775.1. Classification (GTDB taxonomy): domain Bacteria; phylum Armatimonadota; class Zipacnadia; order Zipacnadales; family UBA11051; genus UBA11051. Next base: position 18,929 of record CAZCJS010000053.1, on the reverse strand, counting down.
TGGCTTTCACGTCATCGAAATAAATCTTGCCCGCGCTACCACTGCGCAGATAGAGCATGAAGTCGGTGTTATTTTCGTTGGCGGTGAACTCGAAGGAGAACGGAGTCCATTCGTCCGCCTTCTTCAGGCCGGGCATACTGGTGTACTGATCCTGCTTGCCTGTGTCCTTGTTTTTGCCGATGAGCGAGGCAGAGCCGCGATTCTCGTCGCTCTTGTAGTAGCCGGAGAGCACGTAGGTATTGCCCGGAACGAAATCCACCGCCTGGCCGCAGACCAGGTTCAGGGAACCCGCGATACCGTTCATCATCAGGGCCTTGCCTGACCGCCCTCC
>CAZCJS010000053.1:0-18588 GCA_964498775.1 uncultured Armatimonadia bacterium | reverse complement strand
CACGACCTTCAATTCCGCCTTTGTGTCCTTATCGGAGCTCCATGTTGAGCAACTCCAATGCAGAGGGTTGCCTTTGGGATCGGCCATTTCGAAATCGCCATTGAGGAGCAAGGGGGCGGTAGAAAAAGCAATTTCGATGAGGAGGGAGTTGAAGCTGGGTGAGGCGTCGGCGGCTGAGAGCAGCACCACGTGTTTAGCTTCATCGAGCTTTCCTGGCGCTATGGAAACATCCAGGTGCTTGCCGTCATTGCTCGGGGAAAGCTTCACTTCTCCGCCGAAAGCTGACGGGTCCCGACCGTCAATTGAGACGCGTACGCGGGAGGTGGCGATAGGGTTTTTGGCGTCGCTAAGGGTGACGAAGATGTTGTCCGGCGTGTCGACGAGCTTGCCCAGGTTGAGCTGCGCAGATGCTTCAACGGCTTCTCCGGCGACGCTTATCGCATCAACCACCGGGGCGTCGGCATCCGGCAACTGCAGCCAGTCAGGCTTGTTGAGCAGGATAACGGTCGCGGCCAGGGCATCCTGCGGCTGTGAGAATGAAACAGTATCGCCCTGTTTGTCCACGGTGAGCTTCTTCCACTCACCCGCAGAGGTCAGGTACGTGGGGGCGTTGACAGTCTGTTCGCCGGCTATGGTGACCTTCACCGGTACGTTTGAGGATATCGTGATGGGCTGTATGGTGTACTTGTCAGCACCAAACGCCACGGCAGCAATCAGCCCAAATGCGACCAGGCATAGGATAATGCACACAGTTCTCGTCATTAGAAGCCAGCCTCCAGACGGTCTCTGCTTAGGTAAGAATAGGCACCATTGGCAATGCGCGAGGCGCTATTGCTGTTTGGCTTCTATCTTGATATCGTCGAAATAGACCTTGCCCTTGCCGTTGCGCAGGTAGAGGATATATGACTCGGCGCCCTCTACTGCGGTGAAGTCCCAGGAGAATTCTGTCCAGTCTTCAGAGGCGGGAACGCGAGGCATACTGTCATATTGCGACCGCTCGCCGCCGCCCTGGCTATGATTGAGGCCCAGCCACCGCCGCCGTCGGTTCGGGCATAGCCGGACAGAACGTAGGCCCTGCCGGGGACGAGGTCAACCGACTGGTAGGCAAGGGTGTTGAGTGAACCGGCGATTCCGTGCATCATGAGGCATTTGCCGCTGCGGCCGCCGTCAAGCTGTTTGATCTCGTATTTCGTGTCGTCTTTTAGGTCCCATGCACTGCTCGTCCAGTGGTTTGGCATGCCGGTCTTGCCGGGCTCCTCAAAGTCGCCATTATTGAGTATCGCGCCGGTGTTAAATCTGAGCACCAGTGAGGCGGCATTGGCCTGTGGCGAGGCATCAGAGACTGATACGCTGAGGGTATGCTTGCGGGGCGGTAAGTCGCCGAAATCCACGTTTATGTCGGCGGCCCTGCCATCTTTGCTCTGCTGGAGCTTGACCGATCCGCCGAAGTCCTCGACCGGACGTCCGTCAAGAGACACGACGAGGCGATGGAGCGCCAGAGGATTGCTTTGATCGCTGACGATGATCTGTAGAGGTGGAACATTCTTGGGGATGTGGCCGAGATGGACGGTTTCCGACATCTCCAGGGCGCTCCTGCCAAGATTCAGGCCCTTCACTGCGGGTGGCTCGGAATCAGGTAGCGTGAGCCAGTCTGGTTTGTGGAGGAGAACAACCGTGGAGCCCATGCCCTCCGGCGGCAGGGCGAAGAAGATGCCCTTGACGTCCTTGTTGACATTGAGTTGCGCCCATTTGCCGTCGGCGCGCAGATAGGTTGGGTTCTTTACCTCCTGATTGGCGGGCATGTGAACCTCGAGGTCCGCATTGGCCGACAGCATAATAACGTCCAATTCGTACTCAGCAGCCATACCTACAGCGACCAGAGCAACTGCGAGTAATATCGCCAGCACATAAGTCAGACAGCCTGGTGTGTTCATACTACCCTCTATTCCTTGGCCTTCAGTGTCAGATCATCAAAGTACACGGAGCCCATGGACGTACTGCGCAAGTATATGATATAGCCCTTGTTGTCCGGGGCAGCAGTCAATTCCCAGGCAAACGGCGCCCAGTCCGGAGACTTCGCGAGATGCCCGGTATTGGTGTACTGGCCCTTGTCACCGGTGGTGCTGGTACCAATCAGCGAAGCCCAGCCGCCTCCAGTTTCAGTCTTGTAGTATCCCGAAAGCAGGTAGGTTCTGCCGGGCACAAGGTCCACCGGCTGCCCGACGACCATGTTGAGCCGTCCGGACACGCCGGTGAATTTCAGAGCATTGCCGGTGCGCCCTTCCCCCGTGGCTATCTCGATCTTGTACTCCGTGGGATCACCACTGTGCCAGGAGCCGAAATTCCAGTATTTGAGCTTGCCGTTGTCAGTGAGTTCCTCAAAACCTCCGTCACGGAGAAGTGGGGCAGTGTTGAAGATGACGAGGCCGCGGTCGCACTGTGCGCCGGTGCGGCGTCGGCTACCTCGACTGTAAGCGTGTACTTGTCCGCCGGCAATGTGCCCGGCGTGATGAGTATGTCGGCATGCTTGCCGTCGGCGCTCTGCTGGAGCTTGAGCGAGCCGCCAAAAGTGCTTAGACTTTGCCCGTTGATGAATACCCTGGTTGCCTGAGGGTTGATGGGGTTAAGCTTGTCGGCAGCGGTAACCATAATGTTGGTGGGCGTTGCGTTGAGATGCCCGACGTTTGCCTCGCCTTCGACGAGTTCTGCCGCCTTGCCGGCGACGCTAATGGTTTCGATGACCGGGGGCTCAGTGTCGGGTAAGGTGAGCCATGCGGGCTTCGCCAATAGCACGAGGCTGCTCCCCAGGGCGTCGGGAGGCAACGAAAATGAAATGCCGTCTTTCCCCGTAACGACCGCAAGCTTGTTCCAGTCGCCGGCGACTGTGTTGTACATCGGGCTCTGGAGGTTCTGCGAGGTCGGCATGGTAATCTCCACCGGTGCATTGGCGGTTATCTTGATGGCCTCCAGGCTGTAGTCCTGCGCATCGCATATTACCAGCGCGGTTGTCAAAACGGTGAGAAGTAGTGCCCCGAGCAGGTTGCGTGTTGTCTTCATTTGGAGCAGCTCCTTTGTCAGACGATAAGACAGTGGGGCCGAAGGTTAGTGATAGTGTGTAGAATATTTCGATGAAGGCAGCGATTCTACCTGCCCTTGGCCGAAGCCCGGTGGCAAAAAATGTGAGCCGAAGATGCCGGCCCGCAGAGCGATTGGCTTACAGTGTTCTGACCTTAAGCAGGCATACGGCTAAAAGAGCGACAGCCGTAAGTCCGCAAAGAATGGCAGCGCCGCTGACCCCGAACAGCGGAACAAGCAATGTACCGGCGAGAATCGCCCCGGAACTGGCTCCAAGCAGGTCGGCGGCATACATGGCGGCTGCTACCGGACCTCGGCTTTGGGACTGTGCGGCCGCCTCTGTAGCGAGTGGGAATTGCATACCCACCAGGGCGCCGATTAATAATGAAATGACGAAGAAGCCGCACGAGATCGCCCAAGTCAAGGAGGGCGGAGCGAGAGCGGTAACAAGCGCGATGAGGGAGGTGAACGCGAAACCGATGAGAGCCAAGCAGGCCAGCCCGATGGAGAGATAGACTAGGGCAGAGCGGCTCGTTCCGCGACCACGGAGCAGTCTGCCCGCGAACAGCCCGCCTCCGGCAAGGCCGACCATGAAGGCACCGTTGAGTACGCCGATAAGGCTGTAGATGTAGCCGACATATATTTGAAATGCGTAGAGGATACCCAACTGGAGGACCATGCCGACAAAGCCGGTGCCGGCCACTATCGCGGGCACTGCGAGTCCGCGCAGGCCACGCGGCCAGGCAAGCACGCATACCAATATGAGTAAGAGCACAACGGTGACGGCGAAAACCGCTCGCCACTGGAGGACGGCTGCGGCGTCGAAAATCTTCGCGCCGAGGGGGTGGAACTGGCGCATTGTATAGACCTGGCTGTAAAAGTAGGCAATCGGGCGGAGGTCTGCGTTAGTCGGCGACTGGGGGAATGTCTCAAGCTGCTCGCGGACGAAGCCTGTGTTCATCGGCTCGAGCAGATCATAGATGACGGATTCCCAGTAGGAGGCATTGACTGCGCGCCGGCGTAAGCGCGCGAGTATCTCATCGGCATCTTCAGTCATGTACTCGCGATTGGGGCCAACGACTGCATAGAGGCTGTATCCGGGCATCAACACTGTATGGGCGATCGGGTCTCGTGCAGGCTCGGTGGCCGGCGCGGAGAGCAACGTCGTGTTCAGGCGTAGCAGGTCGGCGCTGTAGTACGTCTGGGTGCCGGGGAGGAGCATCCCGATCACCACGCCGGGCGAAAATGCAGCTATCTGCGCGAAACACTCTCGCGTATAGTAGCGGTTGAGGACTGCGGTCAGCGGCGGTGGCAGTGCCATGATGACCACATCCCATGAGGCTTCAGCGGAGCCGGCTTTGACCGTCCGCAGATAGGCACGTAGGTCGCGGCGCGATATGTGGGCACGGCCGGCCGGCAATACACCCCGGTATTGAGCATAGACATCCAGCAGCCCTGGGTCCAACTCGAAGTAGTCGAGGCGCTCGATGTCATACTTGAGCACTTCCTCAACCGCACCCCGGCCCAAACCGCCGACCAGAAGGACGCGACGCGGCTGCGGATGCTGAAGCATGGTGAAATGCGTCAGCATCTGCATCTCAGGCATGGTTTCCGTGTAGGCCGAGGGCTCACCATTGATGAAGAAGACCTTGCCGGCTGTGCCATGGCGGGCGACAACGATATTGCTCTGGAGGGTCTCTACATTAGCGAGTAATTCGTGGCCGCGCCAGCGCACGGCGAGCGTGTAGTCATCGAGCGCAGCGGCCGTCAGCAGCGCCGGAACAGCAAGTAAAGCGACGACGGCAAGCAGGTATTTCGGCACAGTCGAGTGTCCGGAGGGAGTTAGCAGAGCCCAGAGCAGAAGTGCGCAAAGCAGGGATATGAGACCCACTGAGACGACCGCCGTGTATGGGTCCAGCCAGCGTGTGAGCACATAGGCTGCTGCACTTCCACCCAAAAGATGGCCGGCCGCATCAATGGCATAAGACCGCGCTACGAGACGTGCGCCACCTCGCGAACCGATGTAGAGTGTAATGACGGAACCGAATTCCGCCTCGAGAATGAAAGCAGCGGGGAATGTCGCGAAGACGGTGACAAGGATGATCTGGACGAGGCCGAACATCTCGCCACGCTGGGCAGTGAGTACTCCGGGCAGACGCAAAAATAGCTCCGGGCTGACGCGAATGAGTGCGATGGCGACGAGTGAGGCGAGAAGTGAGAGCGCGGCGAGGAATGCCACCCGCGCAGCGATGCGTGTGGGTTGGGCATCTGCTTTGGCTCGGCGGCCACCCCAGAAGCATCCCAGTGCCCCGCTGAAGAGCCAGACGCCTAGGATGATGCCGACCGTGAGCTCGCTGCCGGAGCAGACAATCAGCAGTTGGCGAACTAACACGACCTGTATGAGGCCGGAGCAGACACCGATGGAGAGGATGGCGGCGCCGACCAGTCGTGTGCGCAACTGCGAACTTACTATGCCTTTTGCGGCTCCCATGACGAGGACATTGTACAAGACCGGGCGCATAGCTGAAAGGACCATCTTGCTGCCGGCAACGAAAAAGGGCTGCGAGCTGTCGCGACCCTTGGTCTCATTTGGTGGACGGAAAGGGGTTCGAACCCTCGACCTCATCCGTGCGAGGGATGCGCTCTCCCAGCTGAGCTATCCGCCCACGTTGCTTGATATTATACTACGAAATACGGTCTGGGTCAACCCACGCATGGAGAGGTGGCAATGCAAAGGAGGAATGTCCTACTGCCGTTATGGCGCTGCACTGCAGGAAGCTGCCTCTGTAGCTAGCCGTATTCTGGCATCAGAATGGCTCGCTGGTCCAGCCGGCCTCATACTGAGAGCGGTTTGCTGACTTCACGTGGCCGTCGCCGTAAAGGACATTCCAGCGCTTGGCATTGTAGCCGCTGCCGCCGTGCCAACTGCCATGGCCGTCGAAGAAGATATTTATGTTGACAGGGTCCTTGAGGGCCGACGCTAAGCCGCCCCGGAAGGTGATGATGGTCTGGTACATGTAGCTGCTGCCGAAGGCATGGAAGGCCGTGGGTCGGCCATTGAGGAGAACCCCCGAGTCTTCGAGAGTATCATAGCCGGTATCGGCGGGGCAGTGCCAGATTTCGGGGTTTTTGATATAGGGGTTGAGGACATCCTTGAGGCGCGGCATGTAGGGGATCCATGCCTGGTAGTCGGGGAAGGCGGCCCATATCTGTGGGGCGTTCTGATCCGCGCAGTCTATGGCCCATGGTGAGCGCTCGTCGTAGTCATCAGAGTACATCATGTAGGCATTGCCGATTTGTTTGAGATTGGCGATGCAGCGCGTGGAGCGAGCTTTGGCGCGAGCGCGGGCAAAGACCGGAAAGAGTATTGCAGCCAGCACTGCGATGATGGCGATGACCACCAGCATCTCAATGAGCGTGAAACCGGCGCGCTCGGGGGTCCTGTGTGTGGCGTGTCGGTGAATGGCCGTCGTCATGTCTGCGGCCCTCTCTCAGGCCGGGGTGTCCAGCCTCCGGACCTGTCAGTACAATATATACCCGCTATTGGCCGCTAAAATCAAGAGTTTGCTGGGCGAGATGTTTCATGGGGGCGAATGTCATTCTGTGTGCGGGACAGGGACCGTGCGCAGCGATGGCATCGAGATGCTGAGGAGTCGCATAGCCTTTGTGAATAGCAAAGCCGTACTGAGGATAGGTGTCATCGAGTTCGGTCATCAGCCGGTCGCGCGTCACCTTGGCAATAATGGAGGCCGCTGCAATAATGCGACAGCGGCGATCACCACCGATGATTGGGCGGCAGGGAACACCCAGAGGCGGCAAGACGTGGCCATCTACGAGCACAAAGTCAATCGAGCATGAAAGCGCTTCGACGGCAAGTTGCATGGCTCGCAGACGTGCCTCAAGGATGTTGATGCGGTCAATGAGGTCGGCAGCGCACAGGGCAGTAGCACATTCTAGAGCGTACTGTCGGACTTGGTCGTAGAGCTCGTCTCGAATGCGTGCAGTCAATAGCTTAGAGTCAGTCAAATGGGGCACACACGCGCTCAGCGGCATGACAACTGCGGCGGCGACCACCGGGCCGGCGAGTGCTCCAACTCCGGCCTCGTCAACGCCGGCGATGGCTTCATAGCCACTTTCTGCCAGTAGACGCTCGTCTGTCGTGGGGGCGGCTCTTGGCAGCTTTGCTCTTTTCGGCGGTCTGTCAGCCATTGGTCTGCCCTTATTCCCCCAAGGCACAGCAGGAGCGGCACCTGTGGCCCAGAACTGGAAAAATTCGCCGGAGAGACGTTGTCGCGTCAATGCACGACGCGGATACGGTTCAATGGCCAGAATATGACCATTGCCTTGCCAAGCACATCTTCTTGAGGGACAAAGGGACGCGCCTCTTGTGTGCGCAGGGGGGTCATGGTATGCCAGCGGTGGCTGTCGTTGGAGTCATTGCGGTTATCGCCGAACACAACTATGTGGTTTTGTGGTACCTCGACGGGGGATGCCGATGTATCCTCAGGCCAGTTGTACATCGGGCGCTCTTTGATATACGGTTCGTCCACCAATTGCCCGTTGCGATAGAGACCGTCACTGTGGGTACCTGCGAACGGGTCGTATGCGACGACTCTAAGTTCGTCTCCAGAGACGCCGACGACGCGCTTGATGAAATCGAGGCCGAAATGATTCGCGGCGGGCGGCGCCTTGAAAACCACTATGTCGCCGGGTTCAGGCCGGCGGAAATGGTAAACGAACTTGTTGACCAGTATGCGATCGTTCTCCTGCAACGTCCATTCCATTGATCCAGAGGGGATGTAGAATGCCTGGACGACGAAGGGGCGCAATATACAGAAAACGAGCAGAAGCGCAATTAGGGCGGAGTCGATGAACTCCAGGACGGCACCACGAGCGTTGCGCAAGCTGACCGATAATACGAATAGGCGACTGTGAGCGCACCACAAGCGCAGGACTACCGCCAGAGCGATTAGCGCGGTGATGTGCCAAGGGTTGTCAAATGCCAGGACTGCTCCGGGAGGCGGTTCGTGCATCGTTGTCTATTCGTCCTCCGTGGTGTCGGCCTCTTCCTGCGGGGCTTGGGTCTCTGCGGCAGTGTCGTCGGGCGGAAGCTCACTCATGGCGCGCTCAGGGGACTGCTGCTCAACTGCGCCTACGTCCTGGCCCTGCTGCTCGTCGAGCACTTGCTCGGGACTCTCCTGGTCGTCAGGATGTTCTTCGATGACCTGGGGCTCTTCGACCTCGAGTTCAGGCTCTGCAGGGGTTTCTGCGAGGGCCTCCTGCTGTGTCGTCAGGCGGGCCTTTTTGCGGCCTTCTTTGGCTTCAGGAATGCGTCCAGCACGGCCACTACGGTCGCGCAGATAATAGAGCTTCGCCCGGCGCACCTGGCCCATGCGGAGGATTTCGATGCTGTCAACAATGGGGGCGTGAATAGGGAAAGATCTTTCAACACCCACCCCATAGGTGACACGGCGCACCGTCACGATCTCGTTGAGCCCTGAACCTGAGCAACTGATTACGTTGCCCTCGAACGCCTGGACACGGGTGCGTTCCTCGTCTCGGGAACGCTCCGTTATCCTCACCATCACACGAATCGTGTCGCCGGGACGGACATCTGGCATGTCGGCTTTCTTGTGCTTGTTCTCGAGTTGCTCGATCAGGCGTGTCTTCATCTTCATTTGCTCCTGTTCAAACAGACCTGGTTTCTGGCGCCCTTGTGGTTGCCGGCAGCGCGGGCCTGCTTCAGAGTTCTCCAAGTATCTCCCAGTCTTCGGGAGTGAGTTCGGCTTTGGTCAGTAGATCGGGACGCCGGGCCAGAGTGCGTCGGAGCGACTCGACTCGACGCCACCGCCGAACGTCTTCGTGCTTTCCCTCGGTGAGAACTTCGGGAACTGCCATTGTCTCAAAGAGCGCCGGTCGCGTGTAATGCGGATGCTCCAGCAAGCTCTCAGAATGTGATTCATCTTGCGGGGAATCCTGATTGCCCAGGACGCCCTCTAATAGCCTGGCGACTGCATCCATGACCACGAGCGCGGGGAACTCCCCGCCACTTACTACGTAATCGCCGATGGAGATCTCCTCATCAACGAGTGCCTCGCGGACGCGTTCGTCAACCCCCTCATAGCGGGAACATAGTAGCATGATGCGGTCGCGCTGCGCCAACTGTGTCGCATGTCGCTGTGTCATCACCCGGCCCTGAGGGCTCAGGAGTACGACATGTGGCGGCGATGACTTATCCGCCTGCAGAGAGCGCACCGCCCGAAAAAACGGCTCCGGCTTCATGACCATGCCCGGCCCGCCGCCATAGGGCGTATCATCAACCTGGCGATGACGATCATCGCAGAAGTCGCGCAGGTCGGTGACACACACCTCTACAAGGCCCTGCTCCACTGCACGACCTAAGACACCGTGGCGGACAGCATCGGCGATGAGGTCGGGAAATATGGTTATCACGTCGAACCGCATTCGCCACCCAACCCCTCAGTGTGGCATGTGAAAAATGAGGCTGCCGCCCGCGGTCTGCTCAGATTAGTCGAACATCCCGGGTAGCGGCCTTATGAGCATTTCACCAGCGGATGTATCCACCTGTAGGACGACCTCAGCCGTGGCCGGGATCAACAGCTTACGATCAGTGACATAGACATCATTAGCGCCGGTGCTCAGTATCTCGACGATAGCGCCGAGTGCCTCGCCCTCCTCCGTCAGAACTTGCAGGCCCAGTATCTGATTGACATAGTAGGTGCCTGCGGGCAGTTGCGGGCTGTCTGCCGGCTTTACGGTGAGTTCGGCGTCAATGAGTACTTCCGCCTGGTTGCGGTCGTCAACGCCGCTGAGGCGCAGTATGTATGTGCGCTTGTTTGGCACCTGTCGAGCGGCCAGTACCCTCGCCATGAACGGCTCTCGATCGCGGGGGCGGATGCACACATCATCGAGTGATTCCATGCGGCCGGGCATGTCGCTGAAGACAATCGCCTTGAGCTCGCCGCTGACGCCGTGTGGCCGCGATAAACGAGCCACCACGACGGAATAAGACTCGTAGTCAGGCATCGGTGCTGCCCGTGATATCGGTCTGGATCGTTGGAGCGACGGGTTCATCTTCGGAGAGCACCTGCCGCTGACGTATCTCGATGACTACATCGTCCTTTGTGACGATTTCAGTGCCGCCGAGGAGTGTGGCGAGGTCATCGCCGACGTTGACCTCCACATGGCTCTCGAGTGTTCCGCGCACAATTTCGGTGCCGTTGTCGAGCACCTCAACCTGCTGCTGACGCTCCTTGATGGCATCGAGAAGCTGGGTCTGTTTGCCCTTCTCCTCCTCGACGCGCTTGCGAACCGCCATGGCCTGCTGCAGATCCGCGCGCTGCAGGTCAGTGATGTATCGCTTGGTCTGTTCATCAATCTGTCGAATACGCTGCTCAATCTCGCCGGCAGCACGGTGCAATTCATCCCGAAGCTGTTTCTTCAACTGATCAGTGACTATGGAACGCAATATTACCTCACGTTTTATCGTGACCGACATACAAACACTGCTCCCTTCACAACTGACTGCGATGTCATGGCGCGTGGTCTAAACGTTGTGCTATAGCCTGATGTCGCGTGGCCTATGAAAGTATCTCAACAGTAGCCTTCTTGTCGCGTTTCATGGCTGCAGCTTGGACGATCGTGCGCAAGGCATTGGCGATGCGACCGTTCCTCCCAATCACCTTGCCGATGTCGGGGTCGGCTACTCCGACCTCATATATGAGGACAGTTTCGCCTTCGATCTCCGTAACCTTGACCTGGTCGGGGTCATCAACCAGGGCTCGCACCATGTACTCGACGAGTTCCAGCATCGTAGGCCTCCTGTGTGTATCTGAGCCTGTTGTACGTGCATACGTATGGGTGGTATCGGATCTGGGACTGCGACCATGCCGGGCACAACAACTCGCTATTGCACGCTGTCTTGTTCAGGTGGTGTCTCTTCGTGCTGCTCAGCGGCAAGCTGGCTCGATTCCGCCGCAGACTGCGTCGCTTGCTCGGGAGTGACCACGGGGGTCACTTCCTCGGGCATCTGGCCGGGCTTGACGCCGCTACGAAATGCCTCCATGACGCCACGCTCAGCCAGTAGTGAGCGTACCGTGTCGGAGGGCTGAGCACCGGTGCAGAGCCAGTGGAGTGCGCGGTTGACCTGCACCTCAATGGTCGGCGGCTCTGTGGTTGGGCAGTAGTAGCCGATCTCCTCAATTGTATTGCCGTCGCGCGGACGCTTCGAGTCCATCACCACCAAGCGGTAGTGTGGGTTGCCTCTTGCCCCCATTCGCTTCAACCGAATCTTAGTTGCCAATATGGGTACTCCCTTCGAGCCTCATCCTCATTGTGTAGGTCATGGGCGTGTTGCGGACGAAGTCAGCCCAGACGCAGCCCGCCGATGTTCAGCGGGCCGCCCTTGGCGACAGTCTTCATCATCTGAGCCAACTGCTTATACTGCTTGAGCACGATGTTGATGTCCTGTACGGTGGTGCCGCTGCCGGCGGCGATGCGTCGCTTGCGGCTTCCTTTGATTATCGCGGGGTCGGCTCGCTCCTCCAGGGTCATTGAAGATATGATGGCGTCCACGCGGTCGAGTTCTTTCTCCTCGAGGTCGGCCGGCCCCAGGGCTCCGAGTTTGTCGGCACCGGGTATCATCTTCATTACCTGGTCGAGAGGGCCCATGGTGCGGACAGCCTGCAACTGCTGGCGAAAATCGTTCATGTCAAAGCGCGAGCTGAGCAGGCGCTTCTGCATCTCGAGCGCCTTCTCCTCATCCACGGCCTCACGCGCCTTTTCGACCAACGTGAGGACGTCGCCCATACCGAGAATACGTTGGGCCATGCGGTCAGGATGGAAAACCTCGAGACCGTCGAGCTTTTCGCCAACACCCACGAGCTTGATCGGCTTTCCGGTTACCTGGCGAGCGGACAGGGCCGCGCCACCGCGTGCATCGCCGTCAAGCTTGGTAAGGATCAGACCATCCAGGTGCAGGCGGTCTCCGAACTCCTTGGCCACATTTACGGCCTCCTGGCCAGTCATCGCATCTATGACCAAGAGCGTCTCGGGCTCGTCGAGTGTATCCTCCATGGCCGCTATCTCGTCCATCATGCGCGTGTCAATCTGGAGGCGGCCGGCGGTATCAACGATAACGAGGTCATGTATCCCGGCTGCTGCGCGCTCAACGGCTGCCGCCGCTATTGCGACCGGGTCGCCGCTGTCATCTGTATAGACATCCACCGCGGCTTGCTCACCGATCTGCTGCAACTGCTCGATAGCCGCCGGGCGATAGACATCCGCTGCGCAGAGCAATGGCCGATGCCCCTGCTTCTGCAGCCGCACTGCAAGCTTGCCGGCCGTTGTCGTCTTGCCGCTGCCCTGCAGGCCGGCGAGGAGTATGACATGAGGCGGAGAGCCCGAAAGATTGAGGGGCACCGCTTCCTCCCCCAACAGCTTGACGAGTTTCTGATGAACGATGTCAACTATCTGCTGTGTCGGGTTGAGGCCGGACAGTATCTCTTCGCCCAGCGCCTCCTGCTGTAACTCGTTGACGAAGTCCTTGACTACCTGGTAGTGGACGTCGGCCTCGAGGAGGGCCAGGCGCACTTCCTTGAGGGAGGCGCGCACGTCCTGGGGCCGCAGCTTCCCGCTGCCGCTCATGCGCTTGAAAACCGTCTGGAGTTTCTCAGTTAGTGTCTCAAACATGTTCAGTAGGGGGCCAATATGACAGGATACGGAAACACAAAAAAGCTGGAGCCGGAAATATGCCGGCCCCTGGTATGGCCACGCTTGGTTGCCTCAAGCCGTCAGTGTGTTAGTATAGCCGCGCAATGGCCTGTTGTCAACCGATACGGCCCCGCCTTTTGCGACCTGGAGGCTACGACTCATCATCTCCCTGAGGAGGACCAGGCGCGTGATCGGTTCTGTAGGTCTCAGCGGGACCGTGCCTGAAAATGCCTTGAATGGTTTCGACGTCATTAGCTATCTGTGAGCGGAGCGGTTCAGCATCGGCAAACTGCTCAATAAGGCGGACACGGCGGACAAGACGCAGTTCCAGAGTGGTACCGACAAGATCAAGGGCCTTGTCAGTAATGATGTGAGCCTCGATTGTGAGCTGTGTTCTGCCAAATGTCGGCTGGGGGCCGATGCTTATCGCAGCGGGACAGGGGACGGCTGCCGGACCGAGTTGCTGCTGCAGAGCATGGCCGTCCGCCAGACCTGCATACACCGCGGCGCCCGGTATAAGCTTGTTAGGAGCAACGCGGAGATTCACGGTGGGGAAACCCATCCGACGTCCCGTGCCAGTGCCGGACACAACGGTTCCGCGCATACTGTAGTGACGGGCAAGTAAGGCGGCCGCTTCTTCCGCATGGGCTTCCCACAAGTAGTTGCGCACGGAAGTGCTGCTGACCCGTAGATTGTCCATTTTTAGTAGTGGCAGAAGTAACACAGCGAAGCCGTAGTTGTCGCCGAGAGCGCGAATCGCATTCACATCGGCTTCCGCATAGTGGCCGAAAGTATGTGTTTCTGCGGCTATCAGGAGCTTTGTATGCAGATGAGCGACGAGGATGTCGCGAGCGAATTCTTCGGCACTCATCTTCCTGAAGTCCTCGTTGAAGTCCGCGACGACGAGATGGTCAACGCAAAGCTCGTTTAGCAACTCGAGGCGCTCATCTTCCGTGGTGAGCCGTACCCCCCGAACACTAGGAGACGAGAAAACTTCTTGGGGTACGGGCTCGAATGTAAAGGCAGTAGCCTCCAGACCGCGAGCAGCCGCCTCGCCACATGTGTGTCGGATCAGGTACTGATGTCCGATATGAACGCCGTCGAAGCTACCGATAACCACGGCGCGGTCTATCGCTTGAAAACTCGTGTCCAGGCCTCTAGTCACTCTCATTGGTGTCAGATTTCCTAGGCGAAAGACTACCTGCGCACATCAAGCGGCTGGACCACACACCTAAACTCTCAGGAGGCAGGGGCGGGCAGGACTGTGCGCGGTTGCAGCACGGTACCGGTGGCATGGTTCACCCATTCCGCGACTGCAACGAGATGACCTTTCGGATCAAGCAAGCGGGTCATCTCATCGGGAATGTCATGCGGTTGCGCGGGTATCTGCCTGCCATTGCGGACAGCCTCGACCTCGGTCTGCTCCAGCGAGACCGCGGGCAAATGGTCGAGGGCCTTAGCGGGGCTTATCAAATGAGCGGCGAGGCCATCACGGGCCAGTTCTGCCATCGTGGTGGCGGCTTCGAGACGGTGCGGCCCAACCTCTGTGCGGACTAGTACCGAAAGATATGCGCCACAACCAAGGCGTTCTCCAGCCATTACTGCCAGGGAGCGGACGTATGTGCCCTTGGAGCACTCAACATCAACTGTGGCACAGGGGAAGTCACCGTCGGTAAACTGAAGCATCTGCAAGCGGGAGACATGTACGGTTCGGGGGGGGAGATCAGTCCTGTCACCCTTTCGGGCCAGTTCGTAGGCGCGCTTGCCCTGTACGTGCACTGCCGAATATGCGGGCGGAACCATGGTGATTTCGCCGGTAAGCTCGGCTAATGTGGCGGTTACTGCTTCTGGTGTAAGGGTTGATGCCGGCTCGCGAAGGGTGACTGTGCCTTCGGCATCAGCGGAGTCGGTAGTGATGCCGAATGTGAAGACCGCACGATAGGCCTTGGTGAAGTCCTGGAGGTACTGGGAAAGCCTCGTGGCCGGCCCGACTGCGAGGACGAGGACCCCTGCCGCAGCGGGATCGAGAGTGCCCGCATGGCCGACCTTCGCACGACCGCAGAGGGCCCGCATAGCCGAGACTAAATCGTGCGATGTCAGGCCGGGTGGCTTGACCAAGTTGAGGAAACCACTATTCATCGTCTTGTTCCGGGTCTTGCTTTGGCAGAAGATTCGCCAGAGCCCGGAGAAGTCGGCCACGGCCGTCCTCAAGAGAGCTGTCGAAGGAGTATCCTGCAGCCTCTTTGTGGCCACCGCCGCCCAACTGCCGGGCCACGGACGCACAGTCCACAACTTCGGAACGCAGACTGACATCCCAAGGGTCTCCTGGGGAGGCAGACTTGAACAGCACAAAAACATCGTTGTCCGGCGCCAGCTTCATATTGTCTATGATTTCTTCGGCGTGTGTGCGGGTGGCGCCGGCGGAGGCGAAATCATCCGGCCCAATGACCGATAACAGCACGCGGCCATCAAGCGCCTCCTCCAGTCTGGATAATGCGAGGCCCTTGAGGATGAGGTGGGGCAGAGGCCGCGTGCCCAGCGTCAGCCTCGCGATAGCTCTTGCGTCGGCGCCCGCAGCTACACAGGCGCTACAGATCGCCAGCGCTTCGGGGTCGGTGTTCGCGAATTGGAAGAAGCCCGTGTCGCTGGCAATGGCCCAGAAGATGCACGTGGCCATCTCTGCGTTGAGAGAAACGCCCATGGCCATCGCGATGCGATAGACCAGGGCGCCCGTCGCGCTTGCGCGTGGGTCAAGGTAAGTGACCGGACAGGAGCGGTCGCTACTCGTGTGATGGTCAATATCAGCGCAGCGGTCGCTCTGAACAAAGAATGTCTCGAGACGGCCTAACCTGGCCGTGCCGTCGCAGTCTAGTGCGACAACTACGTCAGGAGCGTCGGCGGGGTGCTCGACAACCATTTCCGCCCCGGGCATCTGGCGCCACCACTCGGGTGGGGGAGACGGGAAGGCAACCTGGACCTGCTTGCCACGCATGGTAAGTAGGTGGCCAAGAGCGAGCGCACTTCCGACAGCATCTCCGTCCGGGTTCTTGTGCCCAAGAAGCAAGAAGCTGACGCCGTCGTCGAGTAAGGCGAGTAGTTGCGGAGACGGGGCTAGCGGTGCTTGTGCCTCGGTATCTCGACTAGCTGTTTTGAGGATCGGGTTGGTTTGGCTGGGTGTTTGGGGGGTCGGCTTGCTCAATGTCGTTAAGTACCCTCTCGATGCTCTGTGCGCGCTGGGCAGTGTCATCAATTTTGAAGTATAGGACGGGTGTGTATCTCATCTCCAGGCGCGTCCCAAGCTGAATGTTTATGAACTTGCGGGCCCTCATCAGGCCCTTGGTACTCTCCTCGACTTGGTCCGGCTCGCCTAGCACGGAATAGTAAACCGTGGCGTTGCGCATATCGCGGGAGATCTCGACATCCGTTATCGTGACAAAGCCGATGGACGGATCGTCCACTTCGTGCTGAATTATCTCACTGACTGCGCGCTGGACGAGCTTTCCCACGCGGCGTTGTCGCTGGCTGGGCTCCTTCATCTCTGTTCACCGTCGCAGTATGGAGTAAACTAGATGATTTCGGTATAACTTCCCTCAACTACCGCTCGCCGTTCGCCTTCCGCCGTAGCCAGGACATGACTGAGGACGCTCTCCACGTGGGCCCTGTCATTGGCCACGTTTACCACCGCCAGTGTCGCACGCGCGCGATCGTCAAGCTGGTCAATTTCCGCCACCGACACATTGTACCGGTTGCCCAAGCGGTCAATGAGGCTCTTGACTACACCGCGCTTGTCCTTGAGAGTAGCGGCGTCCGAAACGTAGATGTCCATTACTAGCAGTCCGATGATGGGTGGCATCGCTGGGCCCCGCGCTATTCCACTCGTTGGACACCGGAACCTATGGTGACACGCCGTTCGATCTCGACCTCGGTGCTGGCTTCGATGACGTCACCCTCCTGCCAGCCGCGATACCCTCGGCTGGAAAGGCCGCACTCGCTGGGAGCCTGTACCTCTGAAACGTCGCGGTCAAAACGGCGGAGCGAGTCGATGGTTCCCGTATGGACTACTTCGCCGTTGCGAAGGACGCGGATCTTAGCACCCGGGCGCAGGCTGCGATCCGTCACGCGACAGCCGGCAACTACACCCGCACGCGAGCTGCGGAATATCTGGAGGACCTCGGCGGTGCCCAAAGCCCGTTCCTCGACGATAGGCTCGAGAAGCCCAGAGGCTGCGGCAACTATGTCCTCGATAGCTTCGTAGATGACATCGTAGAGGCGGATCTCGACTTTTTCGGCCTCCGCCGTCTGACGCACACTCGGGGGCACTTCCACGTTGAAACCGAGAATGATGGCGTCAGACGCGCGTGCCAGCATTACGTCGGACTCATTCACCGGGCCGACACCCATGTGCATGACGGTGACGTCCACTTCATCCATTTTGGCGTCAAGAGCGACGAGCTTTGCGGCCAGCGCCTGGCCCGAGCCAAAGACATCGGCCTTGATGATGCAGTTGAGGTCAGCGACCTCGCCTTCCTGCATACCCGCAAACAGCTCGCGCAAGGCTGCGGCACGGGATGCGTCCATATCTATCTCTCGCACTTGCAGCTCGCGCTCGGCGGCGGCCTGGCGAGCTTCCTTGGGACCTTTGGCACTTGTGACGATCTCGCCGGCATCGGGTGGTCCGGAGAGCCCGAGTACCTCAACGGGTCGTCCAGGCCCCATTTCCTTGAGAGAGTTTCCTTGCCAATCACGCAAGCTGCGAACGCGGCCGTAATTGGGGCCAACGACAATGGCGTCACCCAGATGCAGAGTGCCGTTGCGGATCAGTACTGTTGCCATAGCCCCCTGATTGGGATCAACACCGGCCTCGATTACCACACCCACGAAATCGGCGTCAGGTTCCGCCCACAATTCTTCCACCTCTGCGAGCAGCAATATCATCTCAACAAGATCATCGAGGCCATCACCAGTCTCGGCGGATATCTCTACGACTATGGTATCGCCGCCCCATTCCTCGGGCACAAGCTCATAGTCAAGCAATTGCTGTTTAACACGCTCGGGGTTTGCGGTTGGCAGGTCACACTTGTTGACTGCTACAAGGATAGGGACCTCGGCGGCCTTGGCATGATTGATAGCCTCAGTTGTCTGTGGCATAACGCCATCATCCGCAGCGACGACGAGAACCGCCATGTCAGTGACCTGAGCGCCACGGGCGCGTATGGCGGTAAAAGCCTCGTGGCCGGGGGTGTCTATGAAGACTATGCTCTTGTCACCGACCTCGAGTTCGGAGGCGCCAATGTGCTGGGTGATTCCGCCACTCTCTCCGCCGACAACGTTGGTGGATCGCAGGGCGTCGAGCAGACTGGTCTTGCCGTGGTCAACATGTCCGAGCACGGTCACGACTGGCGGGACATCTATGGCGTCTGGCGGGCGCTCTCCGCTCGGGCGCTTGCCGAGTTGAGGAAGAGCTGCCCCCTGGGTGGGGTCTTGGTCCTTTTGGGGTGCTTGAGTGGCCTCTTCAAAGCGCTGCTCAAGCTCTTCGAGCGTGAGATGAGCGCCGGGGTGACCGGGGCCGAACTCGCGGCCGGCTAGCTCCTGCTCAAGCTGGGCTAGTTCCTTTTCCTGGCGCCTGATTTCCTCATCGCTGGTGTCCTCCTCAGGTTCTGCGGTCGCCTCGCGCTTACCGGCGGAGGCTGCTGGTTGAGTCGTGGCAGCATCTGTTGCCTTCGCACTCACCGCTTGCGGCTTATCAGCCTCTTCGGCCTCTTTCACCCGTTCGCGAGCCTT
>CAZCJS010000052.1:0-19559 GCA_964498775.1 uncultured Armatimonadia bacterium | reverse complement strand
GCGTGGGCGCGCTTCTGGCTCACGGCACGAAGCTGGGGCGGGAGGCGAATCCCAATCTGGAGGTCGGCATCTGTGGCGAGCATGGCGGTGAGCCCAAGTCCGTCGAGTTCTGCCACAACGTGGGTCTTGACTATGTGAGTTGCTCGCCGTTGCGCGTGCCGATCGCGCGCCTCGCCGCAGCCCGGGCCGAGCTTGCCAACCCACGCTGAGACAGCACTAGAGAGAAACGGCTGGGCGGGACTGCTGCCCGGCCGTTTTTTATCATTTGGAGGTGGATTACAGGATGACAGAGATATGCGAAGTACGGGCCAGAGAGATCATGGACTCGCGGGGGAACCCGACTATCGAGGTGGAGGTAGTGGTCGCGGATGGTTCGGTTGGCCGCGCGGCCGTGCCGTCCGGCGCTTCGACGGGTGAGCGGGAGGCGCTGGAACTTGTGGACGGCGACAAGGCGCGCTATGGTGGCAAGGGTCGCCTGAAGGCCGTCGAGAATGTTAACGGGGTCATCGCGCCCGAGGTCGTCGGTCTGGATGCCACTGACCAGACCTATATTGACGAAATGATGATCGCCCTCGACGGGACGGAGAACAAGAGCAAGCTCGGTGCGAATGCAGTGTTGGGGGTGTCACTGGCGACGGCCAAGGCCGGGGCTCTCGTCAGCGGGTTGCCTCTCTACCAGTACATCGGCGGCACCGCAGCTCGGCAGCTTCCCGTCCCGATGATGAATATCATCAACGGCGGCGAGCACGCGGCGAACAACGTTGACCTCCAGGAATGGATGATCATGCCGGTGGGCGCGGCGTCATTCGCCGAGTGTCTGCGCTGGTGTGCGGAGATATATCATACTCTCGCCGGTGTGCTCGACGACCGGGGCCTCGGCGGTGGCGTTGGTGATGAGGGCGGCTTCGCGCCAAACCTCGGCAGTAACGAAGAGGCGCTGCATGTGATCATGGAGGCCATCGAGAAGGCTGGCTACACGCCCGGTGAGCAGATACGCATCGCTCTCGACCCCGCAGCCAGCGAGTTCTACACGCAAGACGGCATGTATAACTTGGCCGGCGAGGGCCGCCAGCTCACCTCCGCAGAGATGGTGGACTACTATGCCGACTTGTGCGGTAGGTACCCCATTATTTCGATTGAGGATGGGCTGGGGGAGAACGACTGGGAGGCCTGGCCGAAGCTCGTCGAAAAGATCGGCGACAGGGTACAGGTTGTCGGTGACGATCTGACCGTCACCAACGTCAAGTACCTTCAGCAGGCCATTGAGGCCGGCGCGATCAACTCGATCCTCATCAAGCTGAACCAGATCGGCACACTTACCGAGACTTTGGCCGCCATTGAGATGGCCAAGCGCGCCGGCATGACGGCTGTTGTGTCTCACCGCAGTGGGGAGACTGATGACGCGACGATAGCCGACCTGGTTGTAGCCACTAATGCGGGCCAGATCAAGACCGGAGCACCGTGTCGGATAGACCGCGTTGCCAAGTATAACCAGCTCCTGCGCATAGAGGAAATGTTGGGCGACACGGCGACCTATCCGGGGATGGCGGCGTTTTATAACTTGCGTTAGCTGCCCAAATGTGTTTAGAATAGCAGTTACACTTATCGCAGGATAGGTGCCGACCCGTTTCTTACGCCACTTTGATACAGTTGATCGGGGAGGATGCCGGTGGGCAGGAAGATGAACCGAGGCCCGAGGGGCACACCGTCAGGGATTGACTGGCGCCCTTGGGCTTTTGTTATTGGTCTGGTGGTTTTGTTGCTATGGGGCGTTGTCAGCGGGAGTGAGCCGTTATTCAGGGGCCTGGATGCGGCCCGCAACACAGTTGCCAAGTCGCGTGAGTACAAGCGCATCGTTGCTGAGAACAAGTGGACCGAAGCGGAACTTGAGTTCTATAACACGGAGGCGGGTCAGGCGTACTGCCTCGGGAAGGACCTCGGCTATATCCGCGAAGGCGAACAGGTAGCCGAAGTCGTCGTCGAGGAAGGGTCTGGAACAGGGCTGAAGTTCGGTGAGCGAGTGCGCAATTGTCTTGTTGACGCAATGAACAGCATGTCGCTGCGGGCTCGTGACACCAGGGACGTGATCTGGTGCCTGCTGGGTTTTTTGGAGCCGGTCATGCCGGAGGAGGATATCGCCGCGCAAGCCCCCGTGCAGTAGCAGCGAGTTCTGATGTGGATAATGAATGAAAGCGCCGCCTCTGCTGGGCGGCGTTTTGGATTCCGGCGCGGCACAATGAAGAGGCACGGTTGAACTCAGGTGGGGACCTCCACCCTGCGGCCTTCCTCGGCGGATACGTAGGCCGCGTATATCACCGCGACTACGTCTCTGGCCAGCAGCCATCCCGACAACGGCTCGCGCTGGTGCGCTATCGCCTCGATGAAGTCCTGCATCTCCTGGTGGTAACCACTGGCCCAGTGCTCATCGGGGGACGCGAAGTTCCAGCCATCTCGGGTCGAGATCTTCTCCGCCAGATACTCATCTCCGAAGCTATCGTTGCCGGGAGCGTATGCCAGCACCTGATCATTAGGATTCATGTTGCAGCGGATGCGACCATTGGAGGAGAATATCTCCATTTGGTTGTAGATGCCCCCCAGCACCACGTCGGAAGAAACGACTTCTGCGACTGAGTCGTCTTCGAAGGTTATCAGCGCTGCTCCCCAGTCCTCGCAGTCAACCAAGTTGTGGCCCAGGTACTTGTGCTGCTCGGCTACGAAGGTTTCCATTTTTGTCAGGAAGCCAACCTCCGCCATGACTGAGCGAGGCCGGATCGGCTTGCCGCGCCTGTGCAGTCCTTCGAACTGCTTCATGTGTAGCACTCCGCCGGCGGGATGCGAGCCGGTGCGCAGAAGGGATCCACCGCCGGCGAGCGACCAGTGGGTGGCGTAGGATGCATGAGATCCGGAGTGTGACTCTTCGGCTTTCAGGCGCATGATCGTGCCGTTGCCGGCCGACAGCAGGGCGCGGGCCTTGGCCAGTGCCGGCGCATAGACCCAGTTTTCCGCATAGAGGAGCTTGACACCGGCTGCGTCCAGCGCCGCCTCGAGTTCATCCATCCGCGCCAGGGTATGGTCGAGCATTTGCTGCCGCCGCACGGTGTCGCCGATGAGCTCGGCAGTCTGATGTCCCGCGGCAGCCGTGTAGCCGGTGAGGGGCTTTTAGACGATTACGTGCTTGCCTGCCGCCGCCGCCTGCAGAGCCATCGGCAGATGCAGGTGGGTGGGCACGCACAGATCCACCACGTCTATGTCCGCATCGCCCAGCATTTCATCGTAGGTCTGATACTTCTTGCCCACATTGTGTTGCTGAGCGAACCGCACGGCGTTGTCAAAGTGTCCGGAGGTGACCGCTACGATCACGGCGCTGATGCCGGTGACATGGCGGGCGGCTTCAGCGTGAAAATCGGCGGCGAAACCCGTCCCGGCCATCCCGATGTTGACTTGCTTCATATCTGCTCTCCTCTGTCTGTGGCACTGGCTGTTGTACTGTGCAGCCACCTTCCAGCGAAGCCGTATCTGCTACGCTTTTCGACTGTATTGGATGAATCTCCTTCACCGAGAGGCATTGTTCTGTCGCAGGGGGAGTATTCTGCCTGGGAGATGAGCATACGGTCAATGGCGGATTGCAGGGCGCAACAAGTTCGGGCTGAATATGGGGAGGCGGTTTGAGGGACTGAGAAAGCCTGCGCGGCAGCCCGAATACACAGCCAAAAGAGCAATCATCGTTTCAGGTGTGACAACTGCTCCGAAGTCCAGCTCTTGGTCCGCCTGGCATGAGAATATGGGCCGCCCCGAGCGCACACCACTGTCAGCGGGCAGAGACCGTCAGCGGGGCTAGATACTTGAGATTTGGGGCCAGCGAAATTGACTAGCGCAGTCGGCTTCGGCACAATGGTCGCCCACTGCCGCGTGAGCCATCAGTCTTCGCACGAGCGTTTCACTGTTTCTCTGCTTCTACAAGCAGGTAACTGCCGAACTCATACATGCGGATGTTGCTGAATCCGTACTCGACCAGCATTTCGGTCCATTGTTCACGAGAGCCAGCCAGGAAGCAGTGTGAACCGTGAACGAGAAACCCTTTTGTGCCAACCAGGTAGTCTATGCAGAAGAATTTGCCACCTGCCTTTAGGAGCCGATAGATGGCCTGCAGAGACTCTCGCTGGTTTTCCATGCAGTGCATGGCCTGGCTGGACACTACGTAATCAAAGGTATGATCGGGTTCGTCGAAGTGCCTCACGTCTGCCTGGCGGAATTCGACATTTCCGCTTTCGGCCCGAGACTGCTGTTTAGCCTTCTCGATGCTATCGCTGGAGTAGTCAAATGAGCAGGAATCGATGCCCAATACCCGAAAATCTTTATTGGCAAGTTTGAGTGCCAGGTATCCCTGGCCTGTGCCCACATCAAGGATATAGCTACTGCAAGGCGCGCCGTCCAACAGCGAGATGATCTTGTCACTTGCGTGGTCCTTACCACCTGCCTCGCATTGGTTGTCGCGCTCGATGCGGCGACGCGCGCGCCTGCCATGCCAGGTTATTGTCCATTTGTCGCTGCGGCCGGCGGGCTCAATAAACCCCCTGTCCGACAAATCCGACAAGACATTCTCCATCTCAGAGCTCGCGATCCATAGTATTCCGTTCGACCGATAGGAACGATTCCTGCTGCTACGCTCCCTGATCTCTGCGATGAGTTCCCGCTTGGTTCGGTTCTCCTCGGCCAGCAACACTAGCACATAGTAGCGGATGAACTCTCTTATGCTGGGACCAATACGAGTGCACTGCATATCAGGCCTTCTTCATTGGTGCTGAGCTAATCCCGGGGTAAGCAGGGAAATCGCCTGGACGGGGCATTGCGCGGAGCAAAGACCACAGCCCTGGCAGACAGCAGTATTGACGACTGCCTTTCCTGTGGAGTTGAGGGTGATAGCGTGCGTGGGACACACAGCAACACATCGGCCACAGCCGGTGCATATTGCGCTGTTGATGTAAGCAGTTGGCCTACGGGGCATGAGATTAGCATCCGGGACTGGCCGAGCCGCCGGCGGTTGCGGTACGGGAAATGCTAGATCCGGCCAAGGAGCGTTTTGACGACCTCGGTTACGTTTACGCATAACAAATTCATTTCATCGTTCCGACTAGCAGCCGGATGAGGCTACAATTCCAACCTTACCGGCTTATATTTGGTGGAGCATTGGCACAGTTCGGTATCTACTGTATCTGGCAGGGCAGTAATCGCGGTCCAAGCCTTACCATATGACAGCTCAGCGACGATGTCAAGGCATTCAGTGTTGCGAGTGTTCGGGGCCAGAAAAGCGGCTATTGGCCCGGGCATGGCTCAGTTTTGCTGTGTCTCGGTTTCGGTTTGTGTCGGGGGCAGTTCCTGCTGGGCTTGCGTCTCAGAGATCGGCTCCATAGTGCGGGCGGTCGGCTCCTCGTCAGGAACCAGACCTAGTTGACGCTGGTATTCGCGGTACTTCTCTTCGGCTTGCTGCTCGGCGACGGCGGCCTCGACATCGAGCATCTCAACATCCATATCCGTGCGGGCGACCTCCGTACGGGCCTGGGCCCTGGCCAGCCGTTCGTCAATCTCCTCGGTCATGCGGTCGAGGACCTCGGTGGAGTCGCCGGTCTCAAAGGCCATCATGAGGGATGACATTTCGCCTTCGATCTCGGCGCGTTTAGCACGCGAGATCTGGCGCATGGCCTCGTTGATCTGCTGCTTGATGCGCTTTTCGTAAACATCGCGCATCTTGATGGCGTGCTGTGAATTGACTTTCGCCTGCTCGAATTGCGCTTGCGTCTCAGCCAGTTCGGTTTTGCTGCTTTCAAGTGCCGAGATCAGGGTTGTGGCGACTTCCTTGTGCTCTTCCCCCAGCTTCACGGCGGCCACAACCTTCTGCTCCAGCGCGGCGACCTTCTCAGCCAGGCGTTCTGCCTGCATTCCCAGCATTTTATGCAGCTTGACTACCTCAGCCACCTGGCGATTGAGTTCCGGGACTTTCTGGCGCAGGTCATCCATGTGCTGTCGGAGGATCAGTTCCGGGTTTTCCGCACCCCGCACCATCCAGCCGAAGAGCGAACGAAATACCATTTTAATGCGTTGCCACATTGCGACCGCCTCCCAAGAAGAACCACATTACTCCGCTGCTTTGGTGTTAGAGATAGTATTCGCCGCCGGGGCGGTTAATGCCTTTGCCCGACGCCGATCGTGGCGCAGAAAACCTACACATCTACAACCTGCGCAGCTTAGTGCTGCGGCTTCAGCGGGTTCCCGTTGACGGGCAGGGGCGCGGCAGGAGTCGGCAGAGGTTGCGGATAGTAGTTACTGTTGGGCGATAAGTTCGGCGGCCGCCCTGGCGATGCTTGTGGCGTCGGGGGTTGCGGCGGCTTCCAGTGTGCGACTGGCAGGTACATGAACATCGGCTGCGGCGACCCGTCTGGGCGGAGCGGAAAGATAGTCGAAAGATGTCTCGACTATCCGGGCGACGAGTTCGGCTCCAATGCCACCGGTGAGCCAGCCCTCTTCGGCGACTACTACGCGGCCCGTCTTATTTACGCTCTCCGTGATAGTGGCCGTATCCAGCGGTGCGATAGTGCGGAGGTCAATGACTTCGGCACTGACATCATGCTCGGCGAGGGCCTGGGCAGCCTTCAGCGCCTCCACAGCCATGCGGCTGTAGGCGACGATGGTCACATCATCGCCTGCTCTGACCACGGCTGCTTTGCCGATGGGGGTGGTGTAGTCACCTGGGGGGACGGGCCCAGTGGTGGAATAGAGCAGCTTGCTCTCGACGAAGATGACGGGGTCATCGGAGCGGATGGCGCTCTTGAGGAGTCCCTTCGCATCTGCCGGCGTGGAGGGCGCAATAACCACAATTCCGGGTGTGGCGACGAAATAGCGCTCGAGGCTCTGTGAATGTGTGGGTCCGTAGCCCCGGCCGGCTCCGGCGGGACAGCGGATCGTCAGCGGCACAGTGCATTGGGGGCCGAATTGGTAGCGGAACTTTGCCGCATGATTGATAATTTGGTCCATCGCTAGAGTGATGAAGTCCATGAACATTATCTCGACGACAGGACGCAGGCCAGTGATAGCTGCCCCGAGTGCCACGCCGACAAAACCGTTTTCGGATATCGGCGTATTGCGCACTCGTTGCCTGCCGAAGGTCTCAACGATGCCCGCGGTGAGTTTGAAGGAGCCACCGTACTCGGCAATGTCCTCGCCGAGGAGGATGACGTTTTCATCGCGGCGCATTTCCTCTTCCAGCGCCTGCCTGATAGCGTGCGAATAGTAGATCTGTTGGCTCATTTGGCTCCTACCTGTTGTGGGCCATTGGGTTTTGTGGAGCGGTCTTTGTGAACCAGGGCAAAGCACGCACTGTGACGATGGCAACGACCTCGGGCTGGAGGCTGGGAGGGCGCCGGGGCGTCCTCCCACCTGCCCCGTGCTTCGGGCGGGTCAGGCCGAGCTACGGGTCTATGAGTAGTATAGGTGAGAGGTATCATGTCTGGATGGCAACAACTTTGTGCTCGGTCATGGCGTCCATGGCGTACTTGATGCCCTCACGGCCTATGCCGCTGCGCTTGACGCCGCCATAGGGCATGATGTCGGCGCGCCAGGTGGATGCTTCGTTGACGAAGACGGAGCCCTGTTGTGCTCCGCGGACGAAGGCAAGCCCCTCGCTAAGCACATTGGTGAATATGCCGCTGTTGAGACCGTAACGGGTCATGTTGGTAAGCTGGATAGCCTCGTCAACGTCGCGGACGGGGATTATTGAGACAATCGGCCCGAAGACCTCGTCCTTGAAGAGCTTCATGTCGGGGGTGACGCGGGTGATGACGGTGGGTGCAAAGAGGTTGGCTTGTCGGGTGGCACCAGTAGCGATTTGTGCGCCCTGTTGCACGGCCTCGGCGATCCAGGCATCGAGGCGCCGGGCAGCGGCCTCATCTATTACAGGCCCCATGTCGGTATCTTCGCGGCGTGGATCACCGACTTTGAGTTTCTCGACTTGGTTGATGAACTGTTGCAGATAGTCGTCATAGATATCCTGGTGCACGAAGTTTTTCTGCGCATGTATGCACATCTGGCCGGCTACCGTGTATCCGCCGCGGACACAGGCACTGAGGGCGGCGTCAATATCGGCGGTGGGCATCACGGTGACCGATGATGCGCTACCACATTCGAGGAGCAGCTTTTTGAGGCCGGCTGCTCGTGCCACGATTTCGCCGGTGCGGTCGCTGCCTCCGAATGCCACGACGCGGACGCGGTCATCACGCACGAGAGCATCACCGACTTCAGCGCCTCCGGGCACGGCGTTGACTGCGCCGGGAGGGAAGCCTGCGTCGTTGAGGAGTTGTGCGAACATGGAGGCGGCAGTTGGCGCCTGAGGAGGGGGTTTGAGGACTACGGTATTACCGGCTGCGAGGGCGGGTCCGAGCTTGTGGGCGGTCAGCACACAGGGGAAATTGAATGGGACGATGGCCGCGACGACACCGGCCGGCACGCGCATGGTGAAGCCGATCTTGCCGGCTCCGTTGGAGGCGCCATCCAGCGGTAGTTGCTCTCCGGCGAAGCGCTTGGTTTCCTCTGCTGAGAGCTGAATGACTTCTGTGGCTCGCTGCACTTCTCCTCTCGCCTCGCGGATGGTCTTACCGACCTCCTGGCAGATGGTGGTGGCAAACTCTTCGGCCCGCCGGCTGAGCTCCTGGTAGGCGGAGAAGAGTATTCTGCTGCGCTCGTAAGCGGAGATGTCGGCCATCACAGCAAGGGCATCAGAAGCCGCCCCGACGGCGCGCTCTACATGTTGTGGGCTTCCCTCCGAGACGGTGTCTATGACGCTCTGGTCGAATGGATTGGTGAGTTCAACGATGGAATCGCCAACGATTGTCTCGCCATTGATGAGCATCTCTGGCTCCCTCGCACAGATTTATTCGCTTGGCGGATGTGGGCCGTGATACGGCGTAATAGTATGGTTCACCGGCGCACGACGGAGACCTGCCTGCGGGATCATCCGCTGCCTGTGCAAAGTTGCATTATGGCGGGTAGTTTGATATATTAACCATGCGTTGCGAGTTGCGAATCGAGTGAGTCTGCAATCGCTTCGGGCACAGTTGCGGGTGAGGCTCAGTTTCATATAATAGGAGTGATATGGACTATGGGTACTGACAAGATACATGGGTTCGGCGTGGTCGGTTGCGGCGTCATCTCCGACACACATATTGATGCGATAGAGGCTCTGCCGAACGGGCGGTTGGTAGCTGTTTGTGACAAGGTTGAGGCTGCGGCCAAGGCCAAGGCCGAGCAACATGGTTGCGACTACTACACGGACCTCGCAGATATGTTGGAGGACGATCGTGTCGAGGTATGCAACATCGTCGTGCCCAGCGGGCTGCATGCGCAGTTGGGGATTCAGTGTGCCGAGGCGGGGCGCCATGTCATCTGCACCAAGCCGATAGACGTGACGCTGGAGAAGATAGACGGGCTGATTGATAGCTGCGATGCCAATGGAGTAAAACTTGGCGCAACCCACCAGTTCCGCGGGTACAGCGTATACAAGCGCATCAAGGAGGCCGCCGCCAGCGGGAAGCTCGGGAAGCTTCTGTACGGAAATGCGGTAGTGCCGTGGTATCGGAGCGACGAGTACTACGGTGACGGTTGGCATGGGACGCGCAAGCTTGACGGCGGCGGGGCGCTGATGAACCAGTCCATCCACTATGTGGATTTGCTGGTTTGGATCATGGGAGATGTGGCAAAGCTGGCCGGGTTCGCCGATGCGCTGGCACATGACACCATCGAGGTGGAAGATTGCGCTACAGCCACGCTGAAGTTCACGTCGGGTGCGCAGGGCGTGATCCAGGGCACGACTTGTACGTACCAAGGCCAGCCGACAGTGTTCGAGATTCATGGTACGCGTGGCAACGTTGTCGTGGTCGGCGACGATCTAAAGCTGTGGGAAGTCGAGGGCGATGAGACCGAGCTCAATGTGGAGGCGGGCCAAACCGGTGGCGCTGCCGACCCGAAGCTCGGTATGCTTGGTGAGGCCGTGCAGGCTCATACGGAGCAGATAGGGGATCTTCTCGCCGCCATCGCAGAGGACCGCGAGCCGGTACTATCGGGTCGAGAGGCGCGGCGTGCAGTCGAGGTAATTCTGAGCATCTACGATTCATCGGCCAGCGGGCAGGTAATCGAGCTGTAGTATAAGAGCGGCTCGTGGTGAGGCCGGCAGACTGTCAACCCAAGTGAACGGTATAACGCCACCCTTCACAGGATGGCGTTATTTCGTGGGCGGTTTTGGAGGTTTGCCGGTGAGGGATGACGAATAGGCGCGAGTGGATGAGACCATTGATGTTCGTTTACATCTAGTTCGGGCAATTAGAAGGAAGGGAGCAATGGGCAAGGCAAAGATCTGGCAGAAAATGAGCGTCAAGCAGATACGGGAGGCCCTGAAGGAAACGCCGACGGTACTGATACCGATCGGGTGTACCGAGCAGCACGGGTATCACATGAGCACCGACGTGGATAATCACAACGCGTGGGAGGTGTGTGTGCGAGCTGCGGATGAGACAGGTGCGTTCGTCGCGCCGCTGCTCCCGTACAGCTTCTCGGGTGGTGAGCTTGCGGGTACGCTCAATATCAACCTGAATGTAGTCTCACTAATGACGACGGAGCTACTGCGGTCGGTCGCCTTTCATGGGCTGAAGAATCTCATCGTCGTCCTCGGCCATGGCGGCACCGACAATACCGCTGCGATCAGGCGGGGTGCGTACCATTTCGTCCGCGACTATCCGGGCTATCGTGACTGCAACGTTGCAGTACACTGCTTCTGGGAGCTGTGCCCGCTGTTTTTGGATTCTTTCCAGAAGGAACGCGACTACCACGCAGCCCGCTTTGAGACCTCGCTGATGATGTACTGGAAGCCTGAAGAGGTCTTCGCCGACGAGATGCAGCTTGACAGAGATGACATCGCAGAAATGATGAGGGATAACCCGGACGCGTATCAGGTATTCGACAAAGCCGTAGATCATGAGAGCATCGTCGCGCACGTGTCTCAACATCCCGAGATCGAGGTCGGCGTGATGGGCGATCCGTTCAAAGCGGACGCCGAGTTCGGGGAGCGACTCTGTGCGGAGGCCGTAGCCAGCCTGGTGGATCTCATCGGGAAGATGGAAGGTTAGTAAGGCCGGCGCTTCGGCGTCAGGCCACGTAAGATAATACTAAATAGAAAGAGATGTTGTAGTTATGAATGACAATGAGCTCAGAATTCTCGTTTTTGGGGCGCATCCCGACGACTGCGATGTTCGTTTCGGCGGCATGGCGCTGAAGTACCGTGCCCTGGGCCATCAGGTGAAGTTCATCTCGATGACGAATGGCGATACCGGACACTACTCGATGGGGGGAGGCCCGCTGGCTCGGAGGCGGTACGAGGAAGCCCAGGCTTCGGCAGCGATAGCTGATATCGAGTACGAGATATACGATATCCACAACGGTGAACTGCAGCCGGACATGCCCACTCGCAAGCAAGTCGTCTGCAGCATCCGCAACTATAAGCCGGACCTGGTGGTTTGCCATCGGTCCAATGACTACCATCCCGACCATCGCGCGGTCGGGCAGGTGGTGCAGGACGCAATCCATGCGATTCGCGTGCCCAATGTAGCACCGCTGACTGAGGCGCTGAGGTACTCGCCGGTGATGGCCTATCTGCAGGACAGGTTCACCGAGCCGGCGGGGTATCGGGTGGATGTGGCTGTTGATATTGATGATGTTTTCGAGACCGTCGTTGACATGCTGGTGTGCCATGAGTCGCAGTGGTTTGAGTGGCTGCCCTATGATAGCGGGACTCTGGATGAGGTTCCGGAAGGGAAGGCCGCGCGTCGGGAATGGTTTGCGGAGAGGATGCGAGCACGCTTCGGCGGGGTTGCTGACCAGGGCCGGGACAAGCTCATCGCAACCTACGGCGAGGAGCACGGTAAGGGAGTGAAGTACGCCGAGGTCCTGATGATTTCGGAGTACGGTGGCCGGCTGGAGCCGCAGCAGATACCGGAGCTGTTTCCATTCCTGCCGCAGGAATAGTGATTTGCCGTCTGCATAGGAGGAGAAGCTGGTGCCCTGCTGGAAACGGCCAGCCGTGAGTGAGACGGTATATCGGAGGCAACCGACTTGATGAAACTGTCCCTGATGACGGCATCGCTCGGTCAGGATATGACCCTGGCGGAACTACTGAGCGTCACGGAGAAGTACGGCTATGAGGGTCTGGAGTGTCGGGCCGAGAAGGGCCACAAGCACGGGGTGGAGTTGGAGACAAGCCGGGAGCAGCGGGCCCAGATCAAGGCCGCCTTCGCTGATAGCGCTGTGAGCTTCGCGGGGATCGCCTGTAGTTGTCGGTTTGAATACCCGGAGCCGGAGAGACGGCGGGAACAGGTCGAGCGAGCCAAAGAGTTCATTGATATGTGCGTGGAGGTCGGCTCGCCGCGTCTGCGCGTCTTTGGCAACTACAAGCCCGACGCTGTGGATGAGGGTGAATTCCTCGAGTATGTGGGGGCTTCTCTGCGCGAGCTTGGTGAGTATGCCGAGGGCAGCGATGTGGCGGTAAATCTGGAGATGCACGGGCATTTCTACCGCCGGCGGTATGCCGTAGGTGCAGTGGAGGCGGCCGATCATGAGGGTATCGGGATCCTGTACAACTGCGATCCGCGCGAGCGAGAAGCGGGCCCGGTTGGCGAGACTCTGCAAGCAGTCGCACCCTACTTGCGGCACCTGCACTTCCATCACCTCGAGGATCCGCGCTACCCGTACAATGAACTGTTCAGGATGCTGAAGAACCTCGGGTATGGCGGCCTGGTGACGGTCGAAGGCGGGCAGAGCGATGATGCTGAACGCGTAATGGCGATCTATGCGCGGTTGTTTGAATGGATGTACTGGAACTCGTGAATGGGTCGGTCGTATTGACAGGAGTTGGGCAAACAGGTCTGTGGACAGCGGGCATATAGGGACCCGGCCGCAGACCACAATCGGAAAGAGGGTAGCCACATGAAACTGAGTCTTTTGACCTTCCAGTTAGGTAAGGATTTCGAGCTCGACGAGCTTCTGGCCCTGTGCGCCAAATACGGTTACAAGGGGGTCGAATGTCGGGCCCAGCTCGACCACAAGCACGGCCTCGAGCTGGAGACCACAGCAGACCAACGTGCCACGATCAAGGCGAAATTCGATGACAGCCCGGTGGACCTGGCGGGTATCTCAACAAGCTGTCGGTTCGAGTCGCTGGATGCGGCCGAGCGCCAGGAGCACGTTGATACCACTAAGAAGTTCATTGACCTGGCCGCCGATGTGGGCGCTCCGCGTGTGCGGGTGTTCGGCAACGCCTTCCCCGAAGGCTCAAACAAGGATCAGGTAGTCGAGAATGTCGGCAATTGTCTCCGCGAGATCGGGCAGTATGCGGAGGATAGCGGCGTTGACTGTAACCTGGAGATGCACGGGGATTTCTACCGCTGGCAATACACGCTCCGCGCCGTCGAGATCGCCGATCACGAGCGGATCGGGATCGTCTATAACTGCGATTCGCGGGAGACGAAGTGGAGCCCGATCAGCGAGTTCCTCACGCCGGTGGCCCCATATTTGCGCCATATCCACCTCCACAATATCGAGGACTCCAAGTACCCCTACGGGGAGCTTTTCCGCATTCTGAAGAATATGGGCTACCATGAGTTCGCTTCACTCGAGGCGGGCGGCAGTGCGGATGCCGAGCGCGTAATGGGCATCTACGCGCGGCTCTTCGAATGGATGTACTGGAACTCGTAGCGGCAACTGAACACAATGCAACGGTCGGAGACGCACCTAAAGAATGTAACCCTGAGGAGGTAATAGCTGTGAAGCTGAGTCTGCTAACGTACAACCTGGGTAAGGACTTCGAGTTGGATGAGCTTATCCGGACCTGTGAGACGTAGGACTATGACGGCATCGAGTTCCGCTCGGGCGTCGGGCCACATGGCGTCGAGATCAGTGCTACCAAGGCGCAGAGACGCAAGATAGAGAAAAAGATGGCTGCCAGCAGGGTGGATATGGCGGGGATCGGAACAAGCTGCCGGTTCGAGTCACTCGATGACGCCGAGCGGCAGGAGCATATTGATGAGGCCAAGGCGTTCATTGATTTGGCTGCCGACATCGGCTGTCCGCGGATCCGCGTGTTCGGCAACTCCTTCCCCGAGGGTGCCGACAAGAGTGTCGTCATCCGCAATGTGGGCGAGGCACTGCGCGAGATCGCCGAGCACGCCGAGCTAAGTGGAGTGGATGTGAACCTCGAGTTACACGGTAACTTCTCGTACTGGAAGTACACGCTGGAGGCCGTGGAGATAGCGGATCATGTGCGCGTCGGCGTTGTGTATAACTGCAACGTTTCCGAGATCGCGTACGGCTCGATCGGGCAGTTCCTCAACCCGATTGCGCCGTATCTGCGCCATGTCCACATGCACGAGCTGGAGAACATCTATCCCTACGAGTTGCTCTTCCGCTGGCTGAAGGACATCGGCTACACCGGTTACTGTTCGGTGGAGTCGGACACGCCAAGTCCGGACGCCGAGCGGATCATCCAGATTTACTCGCTGCTGTACAAGGCCTGGGTGGACAACGCCTAGCAGCCGCTTCCACATTGGGCCGTCCGGAATCAGAACGGGTACCTCGGATTGTGAGGTACCCGTTTTTCGTTCTGAAAGGGGCTGTTGCGTAGGTCAGTCGCGGGCGTAGAGGGCTTCGTAGCTGCTGCGGGCGAGCAGATTGACGCTGTAGGTATAGGTTATCTCATTGGGTTCGAGGGGGACGGGTTGGCTGACGCCGCCGACGAGTGATAGGCCGATACACTCGTGAGATGAGTTGGGCGGCTCAGTACCACCCTCATCATGTCCGTCGAAGAAAGTGAAACCGGCATGGGGGAGCGGCTTGAGTATTTCGGGGCTGGTCAGCGCGACAAGTATTTCCTCGCGTGGCCCGGAGACTGACACCCAGACGCCATAGCCCCGGTCGAGTTGGGCGACTGAACGCCAGCTTCCAGCGGCGTTGGCGCAATCCGCCCGGCTCTTGCGTAGTCGGAGGATGTCTCCGGCGGAGTTGGCGTAGCGATGGCACCAATCGTCATTGATGTCGAACCAGACATCAGCGTAGCGGTATTCGCTGCCCGGAGGAGCCTTGACGGAAAGCTCGACCTCGTAGTGGTGCTGGAAGAAGGTCATTGTTTTTTGGAAAAATACGTTGCCCTGGGAATTGTCACCGCGACGCTGGAGGTGGCCGGTTTGTACGAGTGCCGGTTGCCCGTCAACGGTCGTAGCCGTGGCCTCGACGAAGGTGTTGTTCATAGTCAGATAGCCCTGGATCTCGCCGCCGGCTGCATCCATGAACGAGATATTGTCGAAGAACCGGCACATCGGGTGAAAGGTGTACTCCGGCGTCCAGAACTGGTCAAGTCGCCTGCCGGAGCCGGCCAAGATGCGGAGTTCGATGCCGGCGTAGCCGTACTGCTTGCCGAACCTGAGCATGTAGTGACCGTTGTCAAGGAGCCAGTCACCGTTGTCTGCGCGTTTGAGCCAGTCCTTGAGCGGCTTGAGTTCGTCGCTGCCGGCCTGGGCAGCAGCACAGACGAGGCCCGTGAGCATGAAAATGAGTAATAGCTTCAAGGTGGTGACCTCCGATTGCGTTGGTTATGAGGAACGCAGGCACGATTTCGCCGCGTGGTGTTGCGCTTCCTTCCCGGCGGCGAGACTAGCGTGGACGTAGGTGCAGTGGGCTTGCATCAGATGATGAGCAGCGCGATGATGGCGATCAGTAGTGGAGCGCCGAGGAAACGGCGACGGCGTCGAGAGGTGATGCCTACGGCCAGGGCGAGAATGAAAAGAATGGCGCCACGGGCGATGCGGAGATTGCTGCGGTAGGCCAGCATGTCTATCTGGATGGCAAAGCGGTCATCTGTGGCGGCCTGAGCCAATACGATGTCCTGCTGCATCTGGTCGGGGTGGAGATAGGTGCGGAGGCGGGTGAGGAAGAAGTCATCGCCGGCGATGCCAAGGTGCTCTTGATAGGGTGCGAGCCAGTATTTTGATATCGGCCCGGCGTATTCGACCATAAGTGAGCCGGCTCCGGCACGCTGCAAATTGCCTCGGAATTGCTGCTCATAGTACTCGGGGAAATCACCGCCACGGAAATCGGATGTCAGCTTGACCTGGTCGGTGTTGTAGTTGGTCGAGATGACGCGGTGACGAGCGATGACATAGAGGAGTATCTCGGCCCGGGCTTTGGTGCTGACTTGTGAGATGCGCATCGGATAGACGGGGTCGGTGGTCGGGAAGGAAATGCGCAAGGGTCGCATCTGGTCTTGGCGGCCGCCACCATAGCTGCCATCCGGTTCGGAAGGCGGGTCGTCACCCAAGGGGTTTTGGTCGGCGTTGGGGTTGATCTTGGCCGCGACGAAGAACCAGGCCTTGTTGACATAGTGGGCCAGTGCGTCTTCGTGTCCGGCCGGAAATGCGTAGCCGTTGTCATTGAGCCAGTTGTGGAGGTCCGCACTCTCGGTGGCCGAAAGGACGACGAGATCATAGCCGTCCACCTGGAGTTGGGTCCAGACACGGACAGTGCGCTCGTCTTGTCCCTGCCGGCTGCCGCCACCGCAGCCGGTGATGGCGCGACCAGCGTACACGTATGCCGAGGGTTCGGTGAGGTAGTAGAGGTCTTCAAAGATGTTCGGCTCAACGGTGCCGATGTCGCCGGCTCCAACGAGTGTCGGCACCGGTATCACCCAGGCGAAATCCGTGGCATCGCCGTCATAAGCCGTCTGGATGATGAGCGTCTCGCGGGCGCCGTCGAAAACGACTATCCCGCGCTGGTCAACGGTTACGGCACTCTCGGCCAGCTCGCCGAAGAACCCGCCGTCGCCCCGCACGGACCCAACCGACATGAGCAGAAGTACGGCTGTCAGTATGCGCATCGCTGTGTGGGTCATCTCGTGGTCTCCCGGGAACTCACTGAAAAGGTGACTAGCGGATTGGACGTGGCTCTCGACGGCGATGTTCCGGTGCGGCTGCCATGCTTTGCACTGGCGGGCCTCAGTTCAGTGGGGCTGGTAGTCACCGTAGAGCTTGTCGTAGGTGGAGCGGGCGATGAAGAAGACGCTGTAGGTGATGGTTACGGAAGTCGGCTTGAACGGTTGAGGCACGGTGCGGCCGCCGATGAAGTCCAGAGACATACAGGAGTGGGATTCGTATTTGTCGGGTGCCTGGTCCGGCTCATCCTCGCCATCGTAGAAGCCGATGCCTGAATCAGGCAGCGACTTGAAAGTCTCATCATTGATAGTAATGAGGATTTTCTCGCGGGGTCCGGCTACCGCCAACCAGATGCCGTAACCACGGTCGAGTTCGGCGCAGGAGCGGAATGCTTCAGGGCCGAGCGGAGACGGGGAATCGGCTCGCCGGTTCCGGAGGTGCAGCCAGTCCCCGGCACTGTTTTCGTACCGGTTCGACCAATCATCATTGACATCCCACCAGATGTCTGCATAGCGGTACTTGGCGCCCTCGGGGACCTGTACGGACAGTGTCGCATCATAGTGGTCTGCGTAGAACACCAGAGCCTTCTCGAATGAGACTTGGCCCTGCGACTTGTCGCCACGGCTTTGGAGATGGCCCGTCTGGATGAGGGCGGGCCGGCCATCCACGGTTGTCGCATGGGCCTCGACGAAGGTATTATCCATGGTGAGGTAGCCCTGGATTTCGGCGACTTCTGCGCCTGTGAAGGCGATGTTGTCAAAGAAGCGGCACATCGGGGCGAAGGTGAATTCGGGGCTCCAGTACTGGTCAAGTCGCTTGCCAGTGGCGGCGAGTATGCGGACCTCAACGCCGGCGTAACCGTGGCGCTTGGCGAACTTCAGCAGATAGAAGCCATTGTCGAAAAGGAAATCGCCATTGTCCTGCCGCTGTAGCCACTGCGAGCTGTGCTTCATCTTTGCCTCCTCAGCGTTAGTCGGCGAAATCAGGAACAGTGCCATCATCACGAGTGACAGATGTTTCAGCATTTTCTTCCAGCTACTCCTTTGGCATAAGTTCAAGATCATCGAACCACGATGCGCCCTTGCCCTTGCTGAATACGAAGATTTCGAAGGAAGTGTGGCCGGCCTCGGGAGTGACTTCCCATGAGAAGGGTGTCCACTGGGCGGTGTTCTCAAGGATCGGGCTCTCGACATACTGCTGCTTGAGATCGCCCACAGCGGGGCCGACTAGGGATACGCCGCAGCCGTCTTCGGCTTCACTCCTGTACCAGCCGGAAAAGATGTATGTCTGCCCTGCCACGAGGTCGCATTGCTGCCCGACTATGAGATAGAGTTTCCCGGCAATGCCGGTCATCTTGACGGCACTGCCTGTGCGGCCCTCGCCTTTGGCCACGATCGTCTTCCATTTGGTCTCCTTGTTCTGACCCCAGGCCGCGTAGCGCCAGCCGGTGGCGACGAGATTGGCATTGGCGTTCTCGAAGCCGGCGTTGGCGATGAGTGGGGCTGTGCTGAAAGCGAGGCCGAGGTCGAGGGTATTGCGCCTCGGAGTCGCGTCAGGGACCGAGATGGTGATTTTATGCTTCTGTCTGGGAAGGTCCCCGGGAGTGATGATGATATCGGCGCGCTTGCCGTCGGCACTCTGATCTATCTTTATGTTGCCGCCGTATTCGCTGATGTTGCGGCCGTCAATGAGCACTGCTATGGCCTCACCGTTGATGGGATTGAGCTCATCCGCAACAGTGAAGACGAAATGCGAGGGTGTCTCGAAGAAATGCCCGGCATCCATGTGGGGGTGGCTGAGACTGATGGAATCTTTGCCGATGGCGGCGGCTTTCAGCAGCGGGGCCTCGGTGTCAGGCAGCGTCAGCCACTTCGGCTTGTCCAGCAAAATAATCGTCGAGCCCGCCGTGCCTTGCGGAAGCGAAAAGGAAGTGCCGGCAGCGGACTGCTTGACCTCGAGACGTTTCCATTCGCCGTCGGGGGTGATATATGTCGGCTCATTGACAGGTTTGTCCGGCCCCAGTGTTATCCCGCAGCGGACAGTGGATGAGAGTGTTATCGTGTGGACCGGGTATTGCGCAGGCGCAGACCAGGCCGAGTATGCCAGGACAATGATCGCCAGGACGCAAAATGCCGAGGGTATAGGTGATTTCATAAGTGTGCCTCCTCAAGCCGTCGCACATGCCCGACTGGCGGTCAGGCTTTCGCCGTGCGACTGGTCTTTAGTGGTCTGTCAGTCGTGTTGTTTTGAGTTTGACGATGGCCGAGCCACCGATTGGTAAGCTGTGCGGCTCAGGATACACGGATCAGACGCAAGCGGCTCTACCCAAGATGTGACGAGTGACAGGGCACTACTCCTTGGGCTTCAGCTCCAGGTCGTCGAAATAGACATCGCCCTTGTATTTGCTCCATACGAAGATCTCGTAGACGGGATGGCCCTCCTCGAGGAGTGGACCGGGAAAGCTCTCTCGAAGAACGGGCGGGAGGCTCTGGAGCAGGATGATCCGGCATTGGAAAAATTAACCATACCGGGTGGACAGATCGAAAA
>CAZCJS010000051.1:0-19639 GCA_964498775.1 uncultured Armatimonadia bacterium | reverse complement strand
TACACACGATGGCCCCGATATGGGGGAAGCCAAATCACTTCCGCTGCCTCGTTGAGGGCGAGGAATGGGGTCCGGGGATGAAAGTGAAAAACCCCGGCACCGGTGAGGTGGTCACCATCGCGGACGACGGCTATGGCTGGGAGTGTCCGGAGGGGTTCCCGAATCCGGGGCGCTACTACTTCGTCGCCGCATATCGGCTGGCGCTGATCGGGAAGCTGACTTCGCGGCCATATCGGCCCTTCGTGGATTTCGACGGCCCCTCGACCCGGGCCGCGCTCTGGTGTCTGGGCTATCTGTATGCGCTGTCCGAGCAGCCGGAGTACGCCCACAAGGCGCTGGTGATTCTCACGCGGCTCGCCGACGTATATCACAACTACGCGAGCCTGTACAATTGGCGCAACTACCCGGCCCGCGCCTATATCCAGGATCACAACTTCGAGCCCGATAACATCCACCAATGTCTGGAGGCCTATGACTTCTGCTTTGAGGCCATCGAGCAAGATGAGCAGCTGCTCCAATGGTTCGAGCATAGCCGCGATACGCCGGATGTGAATGGTGACGGGCGGGTGGATGCGGAGGATATCAGGCACCACCTGGAGCGGGATCTCTTCGGGTACATGTACGAATATCTGCATCGGGCGATACCGCTCGGCCGTGGCAATACACGCACCACTCAAGTCCGCAGTATGATGGAAATGGCATTGAACCTTCGTCACGACAGGCTCTTTGAGGAGGCGCTGAATGGCCGCTATGGCATCGCGAACCTGATCACCAACTGCATTTATCGCGACGGGCGCTTCTATGAGGATTCCACAGGCTATTCCATCGGGGTTAACAACTCCTATCTGACCTTCGGGACCTTCATTGACAAGTTCCGCGGCCGCCAGATACACCCTGAGGGCATCAAGATAGACGAACTGCTTGGCCGGCGATACAGCAATATCCGGAGCTTCGCCGAGCGAGCCGCATCTGCAGGTCGCTTCGCCTACTGGGGCGATGGTGGCAATCCACGGACTGCGATACTCAAGCCGACGCCCGAGCCGCAGAACTCGGTGCTGTTCGGCGACATCGGCTACTCAATCATGCGGAGCACCGGCCCGTCGGCGCAGCAGTTGCACCTGCTGCTCAATTTCGCTCAGTCGGGAGCCGGTCACGGTCATCGCGATCAACTCATGCTGAAACCGATCCGCTGGGGCTATGACTTCACTGCCGACCTCGGCTATCCGCATAATTTGCAGTCACCCAAGCGCAGCGAATGGACCGCCAACACGGTGACGCACTGCTCGGTCATGGTGGACAACATGCAGCAGCGTACCGGTTGCACGGGGACCTTGGACCTCTATGGAGATGGTGGCTGGGCGCAGGTGACTGCGGCGTCCTCAGATGATGCCTACGAGAGCGCAGAAATATACCACCGCACGGCGGCAATCGTGTCCATGAGCGAAACGGCACACTATATCGTGGACATCTTCCGGGTGAAGGGTGGGCAGCGCCGCGATTATATCTACCACAGCTTGAGCGGTGATGACGGCGGGAATCTGCAGCAGGGCGGTGCGGAGACTAAGCCGCTGGAGAAGGTGATGGGAACTCTGGCCGGGCCTGAATTCGAGTGGATGGCCAATACCGGCAAGAGCTACGGTGACAGTGTGGATGAGCAACCGAACCGGAAGAGCGGCTACAGCTACATC
The DNA here is from genome assembly GCA_964498775.1 of uncultured Armatimonadia bacterium. Taxonomy (GTDB): domain Bacteria; phylum Armatimonadota; class Zipacnadia; order Zipacnadales; family UBA11051; genus UBA11051. The sequence continues at coordinate 17,951 of CAZCJS010000051.1, read as the reverse complement.
AATGACCTCTGGAAGACGCCGGTGGATGACGACTGGTGGTGCCAGTGGAGCGTTGGGGACGAGCAGAATACGGGCCTGAAAATGTGGATGGCCGGGGCCAAGGGGCGGGAACTGTACCTCGGCAAGGGCGAAGGACGCGGCGCACCAGGGAGAAGTCCGTGGGATGCCTATATCATCGCCCGGGATGATAGCAACCAGACCGGCACCGCTGAGAGCACATTCTGCGCGGTGTTCGAACCGTTCCAAAATGAGCTTGGCATTCTGAATGTCGAGTACCTGCAGCCGGTGCCGGGATCCCCCACCGCAGGCTGGCCAGTAGCAGTCAAGGTGACAACACAGGATGGTTGGTTTCTGCTCTTCTCGTCCATGGATGCTGACCCGGAATATCGGCTCAGCGATGGGCAGGAGACGTATGAGCTGGGTGGCCGCTTCTATGTCCTGCGTCTGCTGAATGATGGCGAGATAGATACGGTTACTGTGGACCCGGAGTGGTCGCCTCCGTGGTCCGGCAAGGTGACGGCCCTCGATTTCGACACGCCCGCCGTTACGGTGACCTCCTCTGCCCCACTCCCGACGGGGCAGGAACTCGCCGGGCAGCCGATTATGTTCAATGACAGCGCCTGGCCGAAAAACAGCATCTTCACCATCAAGACAATTACCCCGATCGAGGGCGTGGATGAGTATGTCATCGCGCTGGAGGACTGCGGCTTTGCCAGCGCCGTCGGGACGATTGACAAGGTGGATGCCGAGGAGGGCTGGATATTCACTAAAGACAGCCTCGAGAAGCTGTTCAACTGCCATTACCTGTATGACGGCAAGGCGCTGTACACCGATGACAAATCACAGTGGTTCCAGATTGACACGGCCCGCACGGCCTACTACTCAGTGGGTGATGTGACGATTCGCTTCCGGGACAAGACTGCGGTACAAGCGTTCCAGCCGGGCGAGAAGTTTTGGATAATGGATGTGAACCCGGGCGCGGAATTCCATATCAATCAAGTACTAACGGCTAAAGGCTAGTGACAAGCAAGCCGAAGAACAGGTCAGGAGAGTTAGTAGCTTCGCGCATAGTGGAATACGCCATCCCCTGACAACACGCTGAAAACCATGACGACCTCCACGCCATTTCGGCCCGGAGGTCGTCTTCTGCTGTACCTGTCTATGGGAGTAGCTTGCAGCGCCAGAGGGTCGTTTCGGCTCCGTAGTAGAGAACGCCATCAGCCGTGACATGGAAGCCATGAACGCCACTGATTGAGTCGTCACGGGCGATGACCTTCACGCTGTGATCGGCGGGGTCAATTGCGAATATCGCATCCTCACCCAGGCCATAAATAAGGCCCTTCTCCCCCACCGGCTCATCGCTCAGGCTCGGGAAATACGTCCCCTTGACGGGCAGATCGCCAATGAAAATAGTCTCACGCTTTACGGGATCAAAGGCGAAGTATTGTCCCCCTGCCAGGCCATAGACGATACCATTGCGGGCGCTCACCAGCCGGCCGTAACTCTTTGTCCCGGCCACAGGTTGCGCCATGTGCGTAATCTTTTCTCCCGCACAATCCCACAGGAAAATATACGCCTCTTTCTCAGTGGGTTTCGCACTCGAGCCGCCCTGGATCGAACTCGCGCAGAGCAGCTCCCCGGTCGCCGCCACGGGAGCGCAGTACATGATGCTCTGGTTCTCCACGATATTGACAAACCACTTGACCGACTTATCCTGCGGATTGACCTTCGCCAGCGCCCCACCAAGACGGCCCTTGCTCGGAACGGTGCCCGTGTAGGCGCAGCCATCAGGACCCATTGCCCATTGCATAGGTCGCTCCTGGGTCGGATTGCGCTCAAAGCGGTAGGGATTGACGCCCTCCTCCAGCGGCTTCTGCGGATCCCACAAATCCATCCAGGCGCCGAAGTAGCTGCCCATGAGCAAGCCATCAGACAGGTTGATGATGTCGTATATCTGGTGCGAGCCGGTGGCAATGCGCCCGTAGTCGGTCAGCTCGCCGTTCGCTATATCGTAGGAAAAGCTCATCGCCGGGAAGAGCGTGCCGCCCCAGATCTTCCCATCTCGCTCCGGGCCGACGCAGAAGACCTTCAGCGGCTTGCCTGCGTAGTCAGTCTGCACCAACGTCTCTTCCCCGGTATTGACATCGGTCAGGGCCAATTTGCCTGCAGCGTTGATGGCGCCGACGCGTTTGTCGCCGGCCGTCATTGGCGGCCTCCGGTGGTAGGATACGCTGAGGATTTCGGCGTCAGTGACGATGCGGTCAGGCCGGCACAGAAAGCTGGTGCTGCCGGCCTTGCCATAGACCTGCCCGTCCTTGCCCAGCCACACTCTTGGCGCGCCCTGCGCCTTGGTCAACTCCTCTGGCAGTATCTGCTGCTTTGTGCCGGTCTCTATTTCATACGCCCACAGCTCCTGGTGGTGCAGCCCGACCGGGCAATAGACCACCCCGTCGTCGCTGATGGCGATACTCGGGTAGATGTAGCACTCCAGCGGGTCCTCGGCAATCCGGCCCAGGCTCTCGATTGCGCCGGTATTGGTATCGCAGGACACCAGATACGTCGCCGGATAGCTACCCATGTAGAACTTGCCATCCGGACCGAAGTCGCCCCCGCCGAAATAGTGCGCGGGGCTCGCCGGGCAGCCGAGGTCCACAAGCTCGCGCTTGGTAATGTCGTACTTGAGGAAATGAGCGGGGTTGCCGGTGTAAAGGTAGATATTCCCATCGCGGCCGATAACCGGCACGATGTGACTGGAGCCGTACTTGCCGACATCCACCCATATCATCTCGCCGGTATCAATGCGAACGCCGAGCAGCGCGCGTCTCAGCGGCCCCTCGTATCGCGTCCAGGCGATGTAGTAGCCATCGGGGTCCTGGGTGACCAGGCTGAACGAGATCTCCTTGACCGTCGCTGGTGTGCCGAGCTTCTCTAACTCCAACTGCCCATCAGCATGGCCCCTCAACAGAAATAACCCCACAAGCGCCAGACCAACAGCAATGATCCGCATAAACAGTCGCCTCCTCTAGCAGGGAACATAAACGGGTGATTGCACAATGTCCTCGATACTCTTACATAAAACCGATGCTTGCTGCTGAAACTGCTTGAGGCTGCCCGTCAAGTCAATTCCCAGACTGCGGATGTGGCCCTCCACATATAGCAGTACCCGGGCGATTTCCGGAGTGTGGCGAGTACGTCGTCACTACTCTTGCCCTTGAAAAGTTTCTGATTTTCATACGCATTCAGCACTTCTTTCACGTTCTGATTTCCACTGATAGTTATCTCGCCAGCCGCAATTCTTCGCTTTACCTCCTCGGGCCCCAACTCCACGAGTGCATCAGATGAGAGATGTTCACCTTCAGCATCAGTCACTTCGCCACAGAGCGACGCGCGGCCTTTGTGTTGCAGAGAGATATGGGGAACCGGAGACAGGCTAGGCGGCGAGAATCTTTATCTGCCAGCATCTCATACAATCGCTGTTGCCTCGGCGCAAGCCTGAGACCCTCGCCGCTGGGCTCTGGCGGGCCTTGTGGTTCACTTGGGTCTTGGGGTGATGGCATTTCACTCTCCCCTCAATGAAGCGACCTGAGAAGACGAGCGGGCCGGGGATACTTGGAGCCAACTACAGCAGGCGCGCTACTTCATCCGGGGAAAGACCAGCGTCTTTGAGGATCCCCATCATGGTGGGGCGCTTCAGCGACTTGTTGCCATGTACAGGTACTACTACGACGACGTCCGCTTTCCGCAGCTTCACATGAGAGCCGCGCTGTTGTAGCACACGGAACCCGGCTCTTTCAAGCAGGCGAATCAACTGGCGGCCACTCAGGGCAGGAATTCGCCCCACTAAAACGCTACCTCTATCTTCTTTGCCGGAGGACCGGGCAATTGCTCGTCATCGGTCTCCAGGTATAGTTCGATAGCTTCCTGGATGTTCCGTAGCGCTTCGGCTTCGGTCTCGCTCTCCGAGTGGCAGCCCGGCAGCGACGGCACCCAGGCGTGGAAACCGCCTTCTTCACATGGCTCTATCATCACAACCAGCTTCATGATTCATCGCCTCTATTCGAGTGAACGGCGCCTGCCGCATATTATACCACATCTGCGCCGGCTACGCGGCGAGAATCCGCTGTAGCTCGTTGAGGGTTCCCGCATAGTCAGCGGTATCATCGGCGGACTGCTGCAGGAAATCCAGCAGCGGCCGGCGGAGGCGAATCGCGGCATCCACATCGGGGTTCGAGCCATGCTCGTAAGCGCCGAGGTTGATCAGGTCCTCCGCCTCATCGTAGTCGGCGATGAGCTTGCGGACGCTCCCGGCGGCCTCCAACTGCTCCGGAGTGCAGATGCGCGGCGTCAGGCGACTGACACTCTCCAGCACATCAATCGGCGGGTAATGACTGCGAGTCGCCAGGTCGCGGGAGAGCACCACATGTCCGTCCAGCGTGCTGCGGACCGCATCGGCAACGGGTTCATTCAGGTCATCGCCGTCCACGAGCACCGTGTAGAGACCGGTGATGGAGCCGGTCTCGCCCATGCCGGAGCGTTCGAGGAGTTGCGGCAGCTTCGCGAAGACTGAGGGCGTGTAGCCGCCGCGCGTAGGCGGCTCGCCGACAGCCAGGCCGACTTCCCGCTGCGCCCAGGCAAAGCGCGTCACCGAGTCCATCATCAGTAGAACATCAGCCCCCCGGTCGCGGAAGTATTCGGCGATCGCGGTCGCAACATAGGCTCCCCGCAGGCGCACCAGGGGCGGCGTGTCACCGGTGGCGACGACAACGACCGACCGCCGCAACCCCTCGGGTCCCAGCGAGTGGTCAATAAACTCGCGCAGTTCGCGCCCGCGCTCGCCGATAAGTGCAATGACATTGACATCTGCGGCGGAAGCGGTCCGCCCGGTGTTGCGCGCAATCATGCCCAGGAGCGTTGACTTGCCGATACCGGAGCCGGAGAAAATGCCGAGCCGCTGCCCCTTACCGCAGGTGATGAGTGCGTCAATGGCGCGGATGCCGAGTGCCAGCGGCTCGCTGATAGGACGACGGCCCATCAGTGGCGGTGGCTGGGCGCTGATGGGGCAAGATTCGCCGCCGGCGGCTAAAGGCATTCCGTCTATCGGGCGGCCCAGGCCGTCGAGCACTCGCCCGAGCATCTGCTCGCTGACAGCCAGAGACATCGCTTCACCTGTGGGGACGACCTCGCTGTTGACGCAAATCTGCTCGGTGTCCCCGAATGGCATCATCAATAGCTTATCCTGGCGAAAACCTACTACTTCAGCAAGTATCGGCGCTACCCTCGAGCCCTTTTCATCCGGCGACCTGTGGGCGGTATTGAGGGAGGGGAAAATGCGGCATAACTCACCGATACGCGCCGGTGGGCCGTCGGACTCGATCACGAGACCGATGGTCTGGCTCACCCGGCCCATCCGCTGAATGGTCTCAATGTTACCGACTAGCCGTGCGATTTCGCTTTCGCTCATGGTGTGTCTCACGCGCTCTTCTGGAGCAAATCGCTTGCCGAGACGCGCTTCCAGATGAGCTCGAGCTGGGAGCTGAGGCGGGCGTCAACCTCGCCTCGGTCGCTGTCGAGAAGGCAGCCGCCGCGTTCGATATCCACATCAGTGACGATCTCGAGGCCGTTGAGGCCGGCGACCTGTGTCAGCAACTCTTGCTGGTGAGTAGTTATAACTTCCTTGTCGGATGGATTGATGACAACGCGCAGCCGCTTGACGTCGGGTAACTGCTTCATTGCTTCCGCCACTACGTCGAGCACGATCCGGTCATCGGCGGCAATATGGCGATGGATGATCTTTGCGGTGATACCGGCCGCCAGTTCCGCCAGTCGGTCGGAGAGTTCTGCGAGAGCCGTGCCGGCTTGCCGGCGAAACTGCTCGATCAGCATTTCTGCCGTCTGCTTGAAGTGCGCAGTCTGTTCTTCGCGGACGGCCTCGGCTTCCTCGCCGGCGCGGCGCAGCAGTAATATCTCGAGCTGGTCTTCAGCTTCCTGCTGCAGGCGCGCGGCTTGCTGACGGGCCTCGGCGATGATCTGCTCGGCTTGCTCCTGCGCCTCTACGAGTACCTGCTGATTGCCGGAGCAGAATTGTGCCACGGCGTACTGATCAGCATGCGGGTCCGCAGCCGTCTTGATGGGCTCAGCCAGATCGCAAGCTCGGAAGTGTGTCCCCTCGGTGAAGGCACTCTCGCTCATGCCGGCAGGCACCAGCCAGGGCTGAAACTGTTCCGCGTCGTCGTTGTGGGGAGAGCTGTGTGCGGCGTTCCGCTGTGTTCCCATGTTGGTTATTGGCCGGGCCATCCCGGTCATGTTGCAGTCATGGCTGCATGGCTACTGTCCCCCTATTCCCCGCCGGTGAGCAAGCGTTCGAGCTGCTTGACGACGGCTTCAGGACGCTCCGCAGCCATCTTGCGGACGATCTGCGTAAGTTCTTCATTCGACAACTGAGTGGCTCTGGCTGCATCGAGGATGTCCGCCGTATCCACGCTATCAACATCTGGTATGTTTGCAGCATTGTGGCTATCAGTTCCCGCAGTTCCCGGCTGTACCGGCAGGTTGGCCAATTGTGGCACACCCGCCGTTACGCTGTCTTGAGACGTCTCAGCAGGCATAGCGACGGAAGCCATGGCATTGCGCACCTGCCGCGAACCGAGGAAGATCGCCGCAGCCAGCACGATGAATGCGGCAAGTCCGGAGCCGTAGCTCGCTATCATGCCAATCTGCTGCTGATGCCTCTGAGCTGCGGCAGCTGCTTCTGCCTCCTTGCCCGCTTCCTCGGCAATCTTTGTGGCGGCAATCGCCATAGTCTCGATGACAAGCTTGTCCCCGCGCGACTCGTCATATCCGGAGGCGGCCTCAAGGATATCGCGCACCTTGCCGACGACTGCCGAGCTCGTGTCTTCATCAACGATAGCGGCCACAGTCAGGCGCTGGAGCTTGCCCGCGGCAGTAGTCTTCTCGACAACCTCTCGTGACAGCTCATACTTCCGGGTCTCCTCCCGGGAGACGTACTTGCCGCCACCGGAAGCCTCCCCGGAACCAACGCCGCCCACCATATTAGCCGAGAGCCCTCCACCGAGGGAACCAGGTTTCCCGCTCCCATCGTAGGTCTCCTCGACGATGTGGGCCGAGGTCAGGCCGCTATTACCCCCTGCCGGCTCCGAGTATTTCTCAGATTGCACCTGTTCGGTATCGAAATCCAACTCCACCTGCACCCTCACTATGGCTTTGTGCGGGCCGATGACGGCATCGAGCATAGACTGGAGATCGCCGCGCAGGTTCTCCTCGAATTCATGTGTGGTCTCCAGTTGCGCGGTGGTCATCCGACTGCGCCCAAGGCCGTCTTCGCCGCCGGAGGAGATGATATTGCCGCCGGCATCAACCACAATCACTCCCTGAGGCTTGAGGTCCTCGACCGCGCCGGCGACGAGATTCACCAGGCCCTGCACCTGGCGCTGGGCAAGCTGGGCACCGGGACGCAGGCTCAAAATCACCGACGCGGAAGCCTCCCTGTTATCGGAGTACAGCGACTCGCGACCCAAGACTATATGGACACGCGAGGAGATAACCTCTTCTATGCAGTTGATTGAGCGACTCAATTCTCCCTGCAATGCGCGCTGCATGTTGACTTGATTAGAGAATTCAGTGCCGGGTAGAGACGTGCGATCGAATATCTCAAACCCGATACCGGAGCTGCTGGGTAGGCCCTTGTCGGCCAGTTCAAGGCGAAGCTCGTAGAGCCGGGTCCTCTCGACCATAATCGCGGTGCCCTGCCGCATCAGCTTGTAGGGGATCTTCCGCGAGCGGAGTTCTTCGACGATGGAAGCGGCGCTTTCAGGCTGCAAGCCGCCGTAGAGGAGTACCCAGTCCGGCTGCAGCGACTGGCGCACCACCACCCCGAGCATAACAAGCGTCAGCAGGCCGAGACCGACAATTGTGTAGCGCTGTCGGCTATCGAGACGCGCCCATATTGCGAGAAGCTGGTCTTTCATGGCATTCATACGGAGCGGACTGCCGCCCCGCCGTCACTTGCCTATATCTGCATTTGGCTAACTTGCTGGTACGCAGAGAGGGCCTTTTCTGTAACTCTGATCGTCAGTTGCAGCGCCAGGTCGGCCTTCTCCATGGCGATGACAGCATCATGCGGATTCTGTGCATCTCCCGTAGCCAGCAGCTCTGCCTGGCGATTTGCCTCAACCTGCAGCGTATTCACATCTTGCAGCGCGCCATTAAGCAGCTTGCCGAAGGTACTGCCACTGCTCTGCAGTCCATCGCTTTGAGTCGTCGCTTCATCTGCTGCCGGCGTGACCGGCGGCTTGATGCGCCGGCTGTCAAGGGGTTGCGCATGTCCCGCAGGCATCGCGCTCTCGAGGAACTTCGCATCCATTTGCACGGGGCGTATCGGCATGGTCTCACTCCTCATCTCGGGGGGATGCTGCGCTTACCGTCACAAGCTACGCTTCCGTATGGCACAGTGGATTGTGGATAAGTTTGTGGAAGAAGTGGACAAAAAGCCTATACATACCTGTAATTACGTGAGGATATCTATGGCATCGCGAACCATGGCTCGGGACATCGCGAGGGCCTTGGCGTTGGCTTCATAGGCGCGGCTCGCGGTGACCATGTCCACCATTTCGCTTGCGATATCCACGTTCGGCATCTGGACATAGCCATCTTCGTCGGCATCCGGATGGGACGGGTCATAGACCTGCTTCAACGGGCCCTCATCGGCCGCAACGCCGACGAGCCGGACGCCGCCGGCGCTATCATCGCGCCCGGAACTCGCTGCAGCCGCCATCAGCACTCGCAGGCGACGATACGGTCCGCCCTCGACGGTGCGAGTGGTCTCCGCGTTGGCAATATTCTCCGCGACAGTGTCCATGCGCACACGCTGCACGGACAGCCCGCTGCCACTGACATCCATTGCCCGGAAGATGCTCACTGGCCACCGCCCCCGTTCAGTATCCGCGCCATCATCCGGAACTTCTTCGCCATCAGCCGCGACAACATCCGATAGTGCAGTGAAGTTTTCGCCATCTGCACCATCTCTGTCTCGATGTTGACGCTGTTTCCATCGCGCCGCCACATCGTCGCACTCCGCCGCACGTACGGCCGCACATCCTCGATGCGCCCGCCGTCGTGTCCCGTACCCGAGGCGGACCTCTCAGCCCTCAGAGCCGCTCGCAGGCTGGCCTCGAAGCTCACGCTCTTTGCCTGATAGTTGGGCGTCTCGACATTCGCCAGATTGTCACTGATCGCAAGCTGGCGAGCATAAGCCCCATCTAAGCCCTTTGCCAGCGCGCTGGTAGTGATGTCGGACAGCATCCCTCTTTGTGCCATTTCCTCTCCTGTGAGCCGTCCAGCGACGATGCCGCTCTATGAGTGCTTCCTACGCCGCCATCTAGATGCCCCGTATCCCCACTCATCTCCCCTATTTCCCGCATTGCCCAGGCGATACACTGCAATACGTGTGCCATAGGAACTGCAAGCAACACCTGCCAAACGGGCATAGGTCAAGACGTACGGGAGGAAGGCGAGCGCGGATCCGTATCCCTCAAGCGGCCCGCCGTCCGCTGGCCGAAGGGATGTCTAGTTGCAGGCGGTACTTGGTGACTGTGCGGCGGGCCAGATCGAAACCTCGTTGACAAAGCTCATCCTGGATGCACCGATCGGACAACGGCTTCACTTTGTTTTCTGAATTGATCAGCCGCTGGATCAGGTTCTTCGCTGGGAGCGCGTCATCGAAAAATATGTCTATTGCTTCCAGCCGACCGTCGGGCATCAACACATACTTCCCCTTAGTTGCCCGGCAGACTGTGGCCTCATGCATAGCGACGCTCTCGGCGATTTCCTTCTTGCTGAGCGGCAGCAGGTGGGCGGGCCCGCTGAGGATGAACTCGCTCTGCCGCTCAACAATTGCGCTCATCACCTTGTGCGTGGTGCGATGACGCCGGGTGAGATTCTCAATGAACTGGCGCGCTTCACGTACTTGCCTGCGGGCCTCCTTGAGGTTCTCATCACGCATCCGTACGCCGGCTGCGCGAATGCGATTGTCAAGCCGCTGGTATGCGCCGTTGATGCGTAATGCGAGCCGCTCCGACTGCGGTATCGAGATGAGAATATCGTCATCCCGCCCCACCGAAAGGACGACGTCGGGGTAAACGTACTCCGTTTTCTGGTCGGCTCCCGCCCATGGCTCGTGAAAGGCTCGGGCCGGATATGGAGACAAATGGGTGCGGATAAACTCCAGTGCGCGCTTTAGGCTCGACGCGGGCAGTCTCGTCGTCACCTTCAGCTCACTAATGCAGTTCGCGCCACCCCGGAAAGACTTCTCACTCAAGTATGGCATGGCCTCGATGACAGCCTCTACGCCCTCGGGGAGGTTAGTATGCTCAAAGGACTGCAGTTGGAGCTGCAAGCACTCGCCTAAGCTGCGAGCGCCAAGCCCACGCGGAGAAAGCTCGTGGATGGCTTCCAATATCTCCTCGACTTCCTCGCACGCAACGGACAGCGTCTCCGCGACCTCCTCCACAGTCAGCGCCAGATACCCGTCTGTGTCTATCGCCTCGATGAGAAGCTCGGCGATACGATAGTCTTCCCTCGGATTCTGAGCCCGGAACTGCTGCTTCAGGTCGTCGTGGAGTGTGTACGTATCGGCAAGATTCCCCCATACGTCGGAGCCGCCGGGGTCGTTCCAACTGCCCGCCGCACGTGACATGTTCGGCGCCGGCATGTAGTCAATGGGGGGCAGCGTTTCATTCTTCAGTTCTAGTGCCGGGTTCTCCTCAAGCTCCTCTTTGACTTTCTCCTCAAGCTCGAGAGCCGGCAATTCCAAAAGCGCGCTTTGAGCCACAACTTGGGGGAGAACAGCGGGGGAGGCATTTGCGCCAACTATAGCTTCCATTCGCAACATGGTGTTTCTGGCGCTCCTTAGGGTGAACGCGGGAATCATGCGAAGCAGGTTCCAACACAAGCTAACATTCCGGCTGCGACCGCATAGCCAAAAAAAGCAGCAATGCGTCGCTCCTCTCTTCTACTCGACAGCGAACATTGGTGCGTGGAGTTTGTTACAGGCAAACTAAGCTCAAGCCCGGTTTTGCCAATATTGCATCTCTGCGAAAGGCTTATCTAGATACACTATCGGCGGGAGGCGCAGGCGGCTTTAGTAAATCAGTCGTAACAAATACTGAAACTCAAGAAGTCCCCCGCGAAAGCCGATACTCATAGCGTCACAGCCGTGTTTGTCAGCGCTGAATTGCATAAACACACTTTGCGTTTAAGGAGCTTGCAGAGCAAACTCCAATGGGACGCAAAGCACCCTGCATGACTGAATGCCTACATTGGCAAGGAGACTGCGGCGATGTCTGCCAAGATACTGACAGTTGACGATGCGCTTTACATGCGCAAGATGTTGTGTAGCATTCTCGCGAGTGTCGGCTACGAGACGTGTGAGGCGCCCGACGGCGAGGCCGGCGTTGCCGCCTATGAGGCCGAGAAGCCCGATCTCGTGCTCATGGATATCACCATGCCCGGTCTTGATGGAATCGGCGCGACCAGGGCGATCATGGAGAAGGACGTCTCGGCAAAGGTCATTATCTGTTCCGCACTCGGCCAGCAGCAAATGGTACTCGAGGCGGTCAAGGCCGGCGCTTGCGAATATGTCGTCAAGCCATTCGAGCCGGAAGAGGTTCTTGAGGTGGTAAAACGTCTCCTCTCCGCTGCCGCCTGACATGCTGCGCTCCGCTGCTGTGCGCAATTTCTCTCCACGACTCCCGGTTGGCACCCCAATTGCTGGCACCTCGACGGTGCCACCTACTCATCCGGGGCATACGGGATACCTTAACCAACGACGTATTACCCAACGAATGTCTCTGAAGAGGCCATTTCATGCAAGCCCAGTTCATCGAGCCATTCATCCGAGCAACCTTCACCGTTCTGTCCCAGGTGGTTGACGCCTCTCCAGAGCGCGGCCAATTGACCCTGCAGGACGGCAATACCTTCACCTCCCAGGAACTCACGACGGTGCTCGGGGTCAGCGGCCATATCGAGGGCGTGGCTCTCTACGGAATGTCCCAGATCACGGCGCTGAAAATTGCCTCACAGATGCTTGGCGAGAATGTCAGGGAGATAGACGAGATTGCCTCCAGCGCGCTGACCGAGTTGGCCAATATGATAACGGGCAACGCGACTATACACCTCGAGACCGCCGGCTTCCAGTGCGATATCACGCCCCCGTCCATGATCCGCGGCTCCGGTATTCAGGTCACGACTCTCTGTCCTGCACTGTTGGTCCCCGTATCCACCCAGTTCGGTAAGATTGACATCAATGTGGCATTGCGCGAGTTGCGCAAGGCCGCGTAATCACGCAGCACGGTAGCCGGCGCTTAGAAGCGACGCCGTACCGCAGGTAACCCAAATGGCCGATGAGTCCGTCAGTGCGCGCAGGAATTTGCAGAAGGCCGCCGTTATCGTCGCCTCGCTCGGCACCGACCTGGCAACCAAAGTGTGCAAGCGTCTGAATGAGAAAACGATCCGCACGCTGGCGGAGGAAGTCGCTCACCTCGATGCCATCAACGCCGATGAGTACAAAGCGATACTGAAGGGCTTCTCGGAATCCTGTCTGGCAACTGAGGGCCTCGGCGGCCTCGACATGGCTCGACAGATACTCTATAACGCCCTGGGCAATGCCGACGACGCCGACATTACGCTGCGCCAGGGCGACGGCCTCGACCAACTTCGCGAGATGGTCGGTATGGACGCCCCGGTCATTGCCCGCCGCCTCGAAGCCGAGCTGCCACAGACCGCCGCCGTACTCATCAGCCAACTATCCGCTACCAAGGCCGCCGAGGTACTCCAGGACATTCCCGAGGAGCGTCGCGGAGATATTGTCGCCAGAGCAGCGAGTCTTCAATCTCTGGCCCCCGGCACACTCCAGGCACTAGCTGAGGGCCTCGACGAAATCTTCGCGCCCCAGAAAAACAAGCAGCACAGCGATCCTAATGACACCTTCTCATTCATGCTCAACCTACTCACCAACCTCGACCGCCCCACCCAACAGAGTCTCCTCGAAGACCTCGAGAAGCGCGATCCGGATTTCGCCGCCCGTATTCAGCAGAACCTCTTCACCTTCGAAAATCTCCTCGGCCTTCCCGAGCGTGCCCTTCAGATCGTACTTCGCTCAGTCGAGACCCGCGACCTCGCCATGGCTGTCAAGGGTCTTGACGACCAGAACAAGACGCATATTACCGAAAACCTCTCCGAGCGCGGCCGCGAAGCCCTGCAAGAAGAGATTGAAGCCCTCGGCCCCGTCCGCGTGGCCGACGTCGAAAACGCCCGCGCAGACATTGCCGCTAAGGCTCGCGAGCTCGACGAAAGCGGAGAAATAACCATTGAGTACGGTGATGACGTCACCTATATCGAGTAACGCCATCGAACTCATCGGCTGCCGCAAGGAAGAAACTCATGACTGACCAACCACTCATTACCCAGAACGAACTCGACGTATTGGCCAGCTCTATGACCATAGCCAAAACTGGCCCGCGTGCTCAAGCCGGCGCCACCGTCACCCTGTACGATTTCCGTGATGCAACCAAACTCTCCCCCGATCAGATCAAAGAACTCGCGAATCGCTGTACTGTTCTCTCTAAGGTCCTCTCGCGTACCCTCACCGCCTATCTCAACGCGCCACTGTCTGTCGCCTTCGAAGGCCTCGATTATCCCACCTTCGACCAGTACATTCGCGGTCTCCCGTCCAACCCTATCCTCCTCATCTTCACTCTGGACCCCCATTCCGCCCCCGCCGTCTGGCAGATTGATTCCCGCATAGCCGCCCTGTTGATTGACACGATGCTCGGCGCTGCCCCTGATGCCCATGACCCCCTCCCTCATGACCCCACACCCATCGAGGCCGCTCTCCTCGCCCGCCTTTTCAACGAAATCCTCCACACATGGACCCTCACCTGGCCCGCTCTCGCCCACCTCTCCCCTACTGTCACGCGTCTCGTTTCTACCGTCGCCGCCCTCGATATCTCCGCCGATGCACCCGACATAGTTCACGCCATCTACCGCTTCGAAATCGGCGACTACTCCGCCCAAACCAATCTTGCCCTCCCCGAAATCTCCCTCCAACGCCTCCTTCGTCGCCTCCAACGCGACACCCCAAACACTGCCGATCCTCTCCGCATCTCTCTCTCCGGGCCCGTCTCCAAACACGCTGCCGGTTCTTCCATCCCCATTGTCGCCCAGATTGCTCGCCTCCGCCTCCCACTCCGCACCATCTCCAACATTAAGCCCGGCGACCTACTCCCCCTCCACCAACATCCCGCCCACCCTCTCATCATCACTATTGCCGGTACTCCTACCTTCTATGCACAACCGGGGCATCAACTCTCTCACCTCGCCGCCCGCATTACCACTCCTATTCCCACCCAGTAGATATACTCTGCACCGTTTTCCCGTTTTACCTCTTTACCGTTTTTCCGTCTTCCCGCTCAGCCTTCTTGTAGCATCTTTTTCTCTACAATTATCTCACCGCCTGCTCTCCCCCACTTCTCAAACTCTGCTGATCCCTTCGGCTTGTTGCACAATACTATCGTTCTACCACTGATTCTCATGCATCTGCCAGCTATGCCGTATTGCTGTTTGCCGTCATTGCGGTTTTACCGTGGCGCTGCTTGCCCGCCTGACCCTCTTACCGTCTGCCTGGATTACCGTTTTACGGGCTACCCGCTGCACAGGTTTACTTTTCGGCGGCATTGCGGTATAATGCCGGGGCACTAACAATCACACCACCACCCAGCGTCCAGGGGGCCACGCCGCCATGTCGCGTATCATCGCCGTATGCAATCAGAAAGGCGGAGTCGGCAAGACCACAACCGCCGTCAATGTCGCTGCTGCCATCGCCGAGACCGGTGCTGCCGTCTTGCTTGTTGACCTCGACCCCCGCGCCGACCTCTCGGCATATCTGGGCATAGTCATCGGCCCGGGGGAGGTAAGTGTGTACGATGCCTTGTTCGACCCCGAAATCAGCATGCAGGATGCCGTACAGCGAGTGGAAGTGGCGCCGCTCGACGTAGTCCCCGCGACCAATGACCTTGCCGGTGCCGAAATACTACTGATGGAGCGGCCGGCCGAGCAGCGCCATCGCATCGTAGCCGAGGGCTTGGCTCCCATCCGCGACGATTACGACTACATCATCCTGGACAATCCTCCCGGCCTCCAACTTCTCTATATCGCCGCTCTCGCTGCCGCCGAAGAAGTCCTTGTTCCGCAGCAGACTTCTTTTCTAGCCCTCCACGGCTTGCGCCAGGTCGCTCAGAGCATCGAACGCATTCGCGGCGAACTCAATCCCAGCCTGCGCACCTGCGGTATCGTTATGACGATGCAGGATCGTCGTACCATACACAACCGCGATGTCATCGAGATGGTGCGTGAGGGCTTCGGTGATGATGTGATGGACACGGTCATACCCATGACTATACGTTTGCAGGAGGCCGCCGCGGCTAACTTGCCCATAACAATCTACGACCCTGCCGGGCCCGGTGCGGAGGCGTACCGCAGTCTGGCAAAGGAGGTCATGCAGCGTGGCTAGGAAACCTAAGCTACCCGGCGCCGAGGACTTCTTCAGCACCGCACAGAACGCCGAGGAGGACACCGACTCCCAAAAGCCCGCGCGCAAGAAAAGAGGGGAGAGGCAACCTTCTCAGAAAGCGACGCCGGTACATGCAGCGACACCGGAGCAGTCTGACCTTGCTCCTGACGCGCCTGCTTCGCTGTCCGGCTCGCAGCAGCCTCTCTCAGAGCGACAGCTCGATCTCGCCCACATTGGAGCTTCCCAGACGCTCGCACCGCCGCGCGCGTTGCCCCAACCCGACACGGAAAAAGTCACCTTCTACGTACCCGCCCAGATGCTCCAACAACTCGAAGTATGCCGCGTCCGCCTCCTGACCGCACACAATATCAAGGCCAACCGTTCCCAGATCGCTCAGGCGGCAATGGCGGTATCCATCTACGATCCGGATCTCATCGCCGAGGCCTTACTCGAACTTGCCCGCGTATGGGCGGGACAGTCCGAACAATAGAGGTGTCCGGCACAAGAGCCTGTTGCCCTCGCGCCATCCTCGCCATGCTGCTTCTCGGCTACTTATTTTGCTCTCGCAATACTCACACAAGCGCGACACCAGTAGGGGAGAGGGGCGCTTGTATTACCCTCCCATTCAGCTCTCCTGTATTCTAGTCCTCCGCCACCTCTTCAGCCTTTTTCACGTCTGGTATGACTCCTATTTAGCGACTGTGGCACAATGCCTACACGGACATATTGTGTCAGACCACGTTATAGTGATTGCAGAACGCAAATAGCGAGCTTTGGCACAGAGAATAGAGTGTGCCGGCACAAGAATGGATGTTTCCTGATAAAGTCGTTGCCTTATATAGTGGTTCCATGCAAGTAAAGTAGTGTGCTGGCACAAGAAATATCGTGCACTGGCTCAATAAAAGAGACGCGCCGTCAACACAATATAGTTGTCTTACACAAGAAAAAGGCCAAGACCTGTTCTCTGGTGAATCGTGTACCATGCTCGAAGCTTATAAATTTCGTCTTAGGGCGTGGGGTTGGAGCATTTCAGCCGTCTATATTCGTGGGCTTCAATGTGCCGCATCCTCCCGAGCATCTGGTTTCACCCAGAAACGCGTGTACCGACACAAATTCCGCATCTCAAATAACGAGTCCCGACACAATCAATACCGAGTGCCAGGACAAATGGGGGAGAGGCAAAGTCGTGTGTCGACACAAGTGAAGCGTGTGCCAGCACAAATCCAAAGCTGTAAGGCCCTGTGCCACAACGCCTCCTGGAGTCTTAGAACTTGTCTTGAATTAAGACTGTTATGGAATCAACAACAAGCCGCCAATAACCAGGCTCCAATAGATCAAGCTTCCAATAAGTGCAATCCCCACAACTTGCAACATCTGTTGTTGCGATTCACTTATCACAAGGCATTCCCAAGCCCGACCAACTATTCCCGCACTATTTTTCATACAGCAAGAGGGATTTTTCCTGCTACGACCAAGACTCAGACTATAGCGCAAACTTGACATGAAAAATGACTTCTTGTGCCGGCGCACACTATTGAAATGTCTGTGCCTGTTGGGCTTATAGTCATTGGTACTCAAGTTGCAGTGCAATAGCCACACCTATGCAAAGTAGGTCGAAACCGAGATAACGCGCGAGAGAGATCATGGATTCGAAATCGCTAGCAGAGGGAGCCAAGCAGACAGCTATGTTAGCGGATGATCCAGTAATCGAAACCCGGCTTGAAGTGCGTATTGGCCGCGACGAGATGAATCTCGCCGAATTTCCCTTTACAGTGCTTTCACACCGCGTACCGAATGGCGTCAACACGATCAAGTTTAGTGATACAATTACCGGCAAGGGCGGAAAGACTGTGCGCCGAGGCTGGACAATTACCGGTTCCGACGCGTACGGTTTGCCGGTCGCGGGTGACGAGGAAGTTTATGTCGCCTTGATGGAGGTAACCGAGGACTATGGCTTCGAGGATCCAAGGGTTCCAATTACGCGATACGATTTGTTGCGGCGGATGGGCTGGCCCCGCGACGGACATTCATACAAGCGCGTCCAAGACTCCCTAAACCGCTTGATGGGCGTGAGTATTGTCGCAAACAATTCTTTCTGGGATAATGATGCCAAGCGGTACGTCAACGAGGGCTTCCACATACTTGAGGGTTATCGCCTCTATGACGAAAAGCCCGGTCGGGACAATAGCCCACCGGATAGCTATATCGTCTGGAACCCGGTGCTCTTCAACAGTTTTCGCGCGGGGAATATCAAGCAATTGGACACAGGCATGTACTTCTCTCTGAGCACTCCGCTTGCCCGTCGCTTGTTCAGATACCTGGACAAGAAGCGCTATGACGGCAAGGCAACATACCGCATGAAGCTGAG
>CAZCJS010000050.1:0-19650 GCA_964498775.1 uncultured Armatimonadia bacterium | reverse complement strand
GTGCGTTTTTCCAGAAACCCACCTGGGCTCGGTGGCCGCTGATCCGAGGCAATTTCGCCCTGGTCGAAGCTCTCTCCCTAGGCATCAGTTCGCTCATGTTCAGTTTCAATGTACTCGTCGAGGAGGAAACGGAGCGTGCTAACGCCGAGGCAGAGGCAAAACACGCCGCCGAAGCCGAAGCAGAACCCGAACAGCCTACGCCAGCAAATCCGGCGAACCCCGGCGCTGAGAGCCCGGCAAAGCAGCGTGGGAAAAAGCCTCCAAAGAAACACGAGACCAGCGGTTGGCTTGTGTGGCTTAGTCTCATACCCGCTTTTGCATTGGGCATCGTGCTCTTCATCCTGCTCCCGGCCTGGGTCCCCGATTGGCTACATGCAGGTGGCATCGGGCCGACTGCCAAGAACGGCATCGAGGCCGTCGCCCGCATCGTGGCTATTATCGGATATATTGTTGTTATCTCGCTTATGCCGGACGTGCGCCGCGTGTTTATGTACCACGGCGCCGAGCACGCAACCATCAACTGCTTCGAGGCGGGCCTGCCCGTCCGCGCGGACAGTTGCACAGCATTCGGCCCGCTGCATCCCCGTTGCGGAACCAGCTTCCTGCTTCTCTTCATCGTGATCAAGCTGCTATTGAACATCCCGCTCGGCTGGCCCGATCTGTGGTTGCGGATGCTGCTGCGGCTGGCGATGATCATACCGGCCGCCGCCATCTCCTACGAAATCCTCCGCCTTGGCGGGAAGTACCGCATGTCCTGGTTCGGCTGCATACTCGCCGCGCCCGGAATGCTGCTGCAGAGACTCACCACACGCCAGCCCGACGAGAAACAACTGCAAACTGCCATCTACGCCCTGGCGGAGGTCGCGCCGGAGGTGGACCTGCCATCGAGCTTGCCACAACCCGCCTACGCCGGCATGGACGGGAAGATAATAAAGCCGGACACCGCTGCAGGTGCCCCGCTTCGCGAGGCCATGCCTGAAGCTGTCGCCGACAACACGGACTGAGCCATCATGGAATTCAAGGCAGCGCTCGACAACTTGGGTCAGGAACTCGCTGAAGTCGAGAAAAGCCTCAGCGATCCTACCGTCATCGGCAATCAGAATCTGTTCCGCCAACTCTCCATGCGTCACGCCGAACTCCAGCCTATCCTCGAGACCTACGACGCCTACCTGCAAGCCGAAAAACAGCGTGACGAAGCCTCGGAGATGATCCCTGAGGCGGATGACGATGAGATGAGGGAGTTCCTCGAGGCGGAGCGCGAGCAAGCCGCAGCCACCCTCGTCCGCCTCCAGGAGCAACTCACCCGGATGTTGGTGCCCAGAGATCCCGCCGACGCCAAGAACGCCGTAGTGGAGATCCGCGCCGGGACTGGCGGTGACGAAGCCGCGCTCTTCGCAGGGGATCTTTGCACCATGTACACTCGCTATGCGGAACTGAAGGGCTACAAGACAACTGTTCTCGACGCCACCGAATCCGAAATGGGCGGCTATAAGGAAATCGTCTTCTCCGTCGAAGGCGCGGGCGCCTATGGTGTATTGCGATACGAAAGCGGAGTACACCGGGTCCAGCGCGTTCCCGAGACCGAATCACAGGGACGCATTCACACCTCTGCCGCCACAGTTGCCGTCCTGCCGGAAGTTGAGGACATCGAGTTTGATCTTGACCCCAACGATCTTGAAATCGTCACCTTTAGAGCCGGCGGGCCGGGCGGGCAGCACATGCAGAAAAACGATACCGCCGTCCGCATCACTCACAAACCCACTGGCGTCTCAGTTTCCTGCACCAACGAACGCTCCCAGCGCCAGAACCGTGAAAAGGCTCTACAGATACTCCGAGGTAAGCTCTACGAAGCCGAAAGACGCAAGCAGCAGGAAGACATCGCAGCATCCCGTAAGTCCCAGATCGGCACCGGCGACCGCAGCGAGAAAATCCGCACCTACAACTTTCCCCAGGACCGACTTACAGACCACCGGATCGGGCTGACGATGCACAACCTACCTGCCATTCTCGCCGGCGAGATTGACCCCCTGATAGAAGCCCTGGCCGAAGCACACTACCAAGACCTCCTCGCCACGGCCGCGGCAGCAGAGCCGCCAGAGTAATATTCGTCTGCCCCAATCCGCACAAGCTCGCCAACTCAATGACCAGTTATGCTGCGTCCGTGCGATTTGGGAGTATCTCCAAGTGTTTCCGTATGCCTATGACTCCTACACCAGTCGCCACATCGCTTCGAGACTTGTTGGCCGGCGCCACTGACATGCTGGCCGCCGCCGGTATTGATACGCCTGCATTCGACGCCCGTGTCATCGCCGCTCATGTCCTCGACACCAGTCTTGCAGCAATGCCAACTATGGTTGAGCGTCCCCTCTCCGCTGTGGATGTCCGTGTGATAGACCATCTGTTGGCGCTTCGCAGGTGTCGCATGCCGCTGAACTATGTGCTCGGCGACGCCGAGTTCATGGGCCTGCGATTTCGCTCCGACAGCCGCGCCCTTTCGCCTCGCCAAGAGACCGAGCTGCTTGCCGAAACCTGCATTACTCGCATCGGCGCCGCTCCACCTGCCGCCGGCATCCTCATTGATGTCGGCTGTGGCAGTGGGGTGCTCGGCCTCTCCGTGGCTCACAGCTTCGACGACATCACTCTCATCGGCAGTGACATCTCACTGCCCGCGCTACAACTGTTCAACGAGAATGTCCATCTCCTGGGACTTGCGAATCGCGCCCACTCTGTTGCCGGAGCGTTTCTCGACTGGCTTTCCCCACAACACGCTCGCTCCGTCCGCTATGTGATTTCCAATCCGCCATACGTACGGCTGGACATCTACAATACTCTGCAGCCCGAAATCGTTGACTATGAGCCGCGCTGCGCTTTGATCAGCCCCACTCCCGATGGTCTTGGGGCCTACCGCCGCATCGCCGACGCACTCCACCACATGATAAATCTGCGTTTTGCAGGATTCGAAATAGGTTATGACGAAGTTCATGTTATAGATATTATGAACCGTGCGCGGCCTGACATGACGTGGGAGTTGCATAACGACTACGAGAGGCATCCACGAATCGTCCTAGGTGAAACCAATGGCTGAAATACTCCGACTGGGCGACATCGAGCTTGACGAAGTGGTGACCCGAACTGACGCTGCTCTCCGCGCCGGTCACCTCGTCATCATCCCCACAGACACCGTCTATGGGCTGGTCGGGGATACTACTGCGGAAGCAGCGCAGAAGATATTCGCGATTAAAGGCCGCGATGATCACAAACCGCTACCGGTCCTGGTGGGTAACATCGAGCAGTTGAGGCAGGTCGAGGCCGGCATGTCACTGGCGGGTAGCCTGCTCGCAGATCGCTATTGGCCCGGCCCCCTCACCATAATCGTCTATAGAGACGACGGTGTCCCCGCCCAGATCACCGCGGCCCGCGACACCATCGGCGTCCGTATGCCTGACCACTCGTTCCCACTCACACTGCTTCAACGCCACGGCGGCCCGCTGATAGCTACAAGCGCCAACAGTTCAGGTGAGCAGCCGGCCACATCGGTTGCGCAACTCACGGACAATCTTATCGCCAGTGTCGCCCTCGTCGTAGATGGCGGCGAGTGCCCCGAATGCCAGGCCTCCACTGTCCTCGACCTCACCGTCACTCCTCCGACCATACTCCGCAAGGGCCCTGTTACCGCCGAGCAGCTTGCCGAGACTTTATGCGCGCAGATCTACAGCGCCGCCGAAGAGCAACCCGCGAGCGGTACTCTCATGTGACCCGCGCCTCGGCCCCCTACCTTGAGTCTTCCTCCCCGTAGGGTAAGTCAAGCGGACCAGTTCAATACTGGCCCGAAAATTCCTGTGCCGACATTGAGGAGCCGGTGATCTCCGGCTGTAACCGTACGGAACCCTTCACCTGACAGCACCTCCATCCGGTGGCTGGGAAGGCCCGAGAGCTACTGTATGCTCCGAAAGAGATATATATTGGTCTGGCCGATAATGCTGCAGATGCTCAGCCTATGGCAAACGTCCTTCTGCATCTATCTCGTCGACAATCCTGCTCAAATCTTCATCGTCATAATACTGAATGCGAATTGTTCCGCCCTTTTTGCGCGGCTTGATCTGCACCTTCGCCGCGAGAACCGATTGTAATCGCTCCTCGGCCTCGACCAAGTGTGGGTCGCTCCCCGCGCCGGCCTTTGTCCGTTCGCCCACAACTACCGCTGTCCCGGGCTCTGCCCCGGCATACTCGCGCACCAGGCTCTCCACATCGCGCACTGACAGCGTCTTTCGGACCACCTCTGCTGCCAGCGTGCGCACTTCCTCCTCCCCCCCATTCAGGCTGAGCAGCGCCCGACCGTGTCCTGCGCTCAATCGCCCCTCCCGGATCATCTCCCGCACCGCCACGGGCAGGTCCAGCAGCCGCAGAGTGTTCGTAACCGTCGAGCGGCTCTTACCGATTCGCTTGCCTAACTCCTCCTGCGTTAAGCCGAAATCCTCGAGCAGGCACTTATATCCATCAGCCAACTCCAACTCGTTGAGATCATCCCGCTGCAAATTCTCGATCAGTGCAATCTCCAGCGACGTCCCATCATCTATGTCTTGGACTAAACAAGGCATAACACTCAATCCGGCACGCTGTGCCGCACGCCACCGCCGCTCTCCGGCCACCAATTCATAGCCGTCTCCTCGACGCCGACAAATCACTGGCTGCAATACCCCGTGCGCTTCGATGGACAACGCCAGTTCTTCTATGCCCTCTTCGTCTACCTTACCTCGAGGCTGGCGTGGGTTGGGTCGGATCTCCTCGATGGGAATCTCAACTACTGCACTACTCTCCACACCACTTCCACCAGACAGCAGTTCCGATAGGCCCCGCCCTAAGCTGCGCTTACGCATCGCCAAATACCTCCTTGTAGAGCCTGTAGTACCCCTTGGCACCGCGTGAGGAAGCCGCATACACAGGCGCCGGCAAACCATGGCTGGGCGCCTCCGCCAACTTTACATTCCGGGGGATTGTCGTTGCGAACACGTGGTGGGGGAAATTAGCGCGCACCTCCGCCGCCACTTCCACAGCCAGGTTCGTCCGACTGTCGTGCATCGTCAGGATCGCGCCAGCCACCTCCAGACCCGGATTCAGTTGGTTCTTCACCAGCCCGATTATCCGCAACAGCTGTGAAACACCCTCCAGCGCGTAGTACTCGCACTGGATCGGTATCAGCACCTTGTCCGCGGCAACCAGGCTGTTGATGGACAGTATCCCCAGCGATGGCGGTGTGTCAACTATCACGACATCGTATTTATCACGCAGGGGCTTCAGCGCCCCTGCCAGGCGGCGCTCGCGAGCAATCTCACTGGACAAGGCCATATCGGCCCCGGCAAGTTCAATAGTTGCCGGAATAAGGTCGAGGTTCTCGATCTGAGTATGCACCAGCACAGTCTCCGCAGAAACCGCTTCCCCCGGAATGTCCCCTACAAGCACGTCATACACGCATGCATCCAATTCCGTGCGGTCAACACCCAGCCCGCTTGTAGCATTTCCCTGCGGGTCCACGTCTACGACCAGCACCTTACGTCCGTCTAGCGCAGCCCAGCAAGCAAGGCTTAGCGCCGTCGTCGTTTTCCCGACTCCGCCTTTTTGGTTAATCAACGTGTAAATCTCAGTCACACACCCACACCCCCAGACACTGCCTCAGCGCTTCAGCTCACATCTAACGCACTTGCGGGCAATCGCCATCTGCTTGATGTTGAGGCACGCGATAGATATCCAGCCACAATCCGACCACATTCGTCTCCTGATGTATCTCCTGCACCAAGCCCGGCGGCAGGCATTTTCGACTACTTGTCCCGAAAACGGCTATTCGGCCACCTTTTGCAGCCAGCGCTGCTAGCTCTCCCACCAATTCATCTCCCGAGTCTAGCGCTCTCGCTGCCACCATATCATACTTACCCCCACCGCTCGCTCCGGTCCGCATATCCGCACAAACCGTGTTACAGTTCGCCAGGCCGAAGCGTTTGGCCGCTAAATCTATGAAATGACACACTCGCTCGCCGCGATCCAATAGCGACACGGACAGATCTGGCCGTAACAAACCGATCGCCAGGCCCAATGCCCCACTCCCTGCTCCGATATCCGCTACTGAGCGACATTCAGCCCCGATATGTGCTGTGAGGCAAATAGCCGGCCCCATGAGGTTATCAGCCAGATCCCCGGCATCTGCAAAACGCGTCAGCCCGAGCTTTGCGGCAGCCGGAGCCACCCATTCCGCCAGGCTGCCGCAAGCCTCGATCTGCGCTTGCTCAATCGGCAGCTCAAATTGCTGAGCCACACGAGTGATTGCGCTGGTTGCCGTGGTCTGGGCAGCTTGCATAGGCAGCATTATACGCCATCGGCCCCCAAACCGCAAGACATTTTCCTCAAAACACGCCCTGATATTGGTCGTGTTCGGC
The DNA here is from genome assembly GCA_964498775.1 of uncultured Armatimonadia bacterium. Classification (GTDB taxonomy): domain Bacteria; phylum Armatimonadota; class Zipacnadia; order Zipacnadales; family UBA11051; genus UBA11051. The sequence goes on along the minus strand of CAZCJS010000050.1, from coordinate 13,222 downwards.
TCCGTCGGGATTGTGCGGACGCCGCACATATATTTCAGATGCCTTCCGCGCCCATCATGTTTCACGTGAAACATTACGCGATATGAATTCGGGCTTACCCGTCAAATGCCAACGGATTTCTGCTCTTTCACGCTTTGCAGAGAGTTTTCCATTTAAAGTCCTATATGCGCATTATTCTGGTGAGAGTCTAGGCATGTAGAGCAAGCAAGTTAGTTTCTTGTACTGGCAAGCTTTTAGCTTTATCTTGTACTTCAACGCGGCCGGTGTCGTTGCTGGCAGAATCGCCCAAAACTGATTTCTGCATGCAGATTAGTCAATTATCGCTTAGCCCATAGATGCCATTGCCCACGCGATGTTTCACGTGAAACATCACTGGCCATTTCCAAATGCGCCCCTTCCCGCGTGGCCCTGGCCACCCCGCTCATGCGCATCCTATCATCTTTGCCCGGCGTTATTCACCCAAACAGCCATTTCGCAACGCCAAACGGCGCCGAAGCCCGCTCTGCATCACTGCAACTAACAACGTCTCGACGCGTCAGAGCGCACAAACAAGCCATCGCAGGGGAAATACGTTTCAAGTCGGTGGTTTGGCCTGGGGAATACAGCCAGATCGCCTGCTAAGCACCAGTTCGGTGCCGCAAGCTCGCAGCAATTGTCGCAATATCGGCAGGTGTGACTCCGTACAACCGTCCGGCCTGCGCCAGATTGCGTGGTTTTGCCTCAGCAAGGCGTTCTCTCGCCTCAGCGCGCAGTGGTAAGCCGTGGTAGTCGAGATCCGGGGGGATGGCCACTTGCGCCAGTCGCTGAGCCTGTTCGGCTCGTGTCAATTCCCGTTGCCCATAGCTCTCGCACTTCAGTTCCGCCTCTACAATCCGGGCTGCAAATGCACTCAGGGGACGCGGCGACGGCCAATACCGCAGTATCGTGTCGTAGCCAATCTGTGGCTGCTGCAATATGTCGGCGGCGGTCACTGTGCCAGCATTGCGCAGGGGCTTCACATTGAGGCCCGGCAGTGCGCGGTGTTCCTGATTGACGCTGATCTCCTCAAGGCGCTTGCGCTCTGCCGCCACGGACTGCGCCAGAACTCGCACAGCGGCATACCGCGCCTCGTCAATGAGCCGGTGGGCATATGCCTGCTCCGTCAAGCGCGCATACGCCGTATGCTGGCCCAGCAGAATCCGATACTCTGCCCGTGAAGTAAGCATCCGGTACGGTTCCTCCGCACCCTTGCTGAGCAGATCGTCAATCATCACGCCGATATACGCGTTCGCTCGCCCCAGCCTCAGACTCATCTCCTCGCCAAGGGCGTAGTGTCCCGCATTCGTCCCTGCCACGAGCCCCTGCGCTGCCGCCTCCTCGTAGCCTGACGTGCCATTGATCTGGCCGGCCAGATAGAGACCGCGCGCTTTCGGGAAGGACAGGTCAGGCTCGAGTGCGCGGGGGTCACAGCAGTCGTATTCGATGGCGTAGCCGGGGCGCGTCATGTGCGCTTTCTCAAGCCCCGGAACCGTCCTGAGCATAGCTACCTGTACGTCATATGGCATCGAGTTGTACAGGCCCTGCGCATAAATCTCTTCGGTCTCCCACCCTTCCTGCTCCATAAATGCCAGGTGCGTCTTTTTCTCAGGAAAGCGCACCACCTTTGTCTCCAGTGACGGGCAGTAGCGTGGTCCGGTACCTTCGATATTGCCCGCATACAGCGCTGATCGGTGCATATTGCGGTGCAGGATGGCGTGCGTCTCGGGTGTTGTCCGCGTGATGTAGCATGGCAACAGGGGCTTCTGCGGTCGTTGCACCTCATCCAGCGAGAAGCTCAGCGGGCGGGCATCGCTGGGTTGTACGCGCATCCGCTCAACATCCAGCGTCCTCTTCAGCACACGCGGCACCGTCCCCGTCTTGAAGCGTCGGAAGTTGAGGCCGAGAGCTTGCAGACTCTCCGTCAATCTCCGCGCCGGGGCTTCACCCACACGCCCCGCAGGCAGCGTACGCTCCCCGATATGTACGATCCCGTTGAGGAATGTCCCCGTGGCAATGACTACCGCTCGTGCTGCGAAGGCCAGCCCCATCTGCGTCACGATACCGACCACATGATCGTTGTCAATGATAACATCTGTGACCATATCCTGGTATATCCAGATGCGCTCATCTCGCTCCAGCCTGTGCTTCATGGCGATCTGGTAGAGCGCCTTGTCTGCTTGTGCGCGCAGCGACTGCACGGCCGGCCCCTTCGAGGTATTCAGTACCCGCGCATGCGTATATGTCTTGTCGCAGTTGCGGCCGATTTCCCCGCCCAAAGCATCAATTTCCGACACCAGTTGCGACTTGCCGGGCCCCCCGATGCTGCAGTTGCACGGCATCTGCGCGATGGTCTCGAGGTTGATGGTCAACAGCAGTGTACGGGCACCAATCCGTGCCGAGGCCAGGGCCGCCTCGCAACCTGCGTGACCTGCGCCGACCACTATAACATCATACTTCTCTACAAAGCTGACAGATGTTGACATGTTGAGAAGAGCATAGGGGATAGGGGAGAGATTGTCAACGGCAGCGCCGATTTAGCGATCATCATCGTGAAACAGCAGTCGCATCTGCTTGGCTGATTATTAGCTGTGGCGCCGGGCGAGCCGAGACAGTTCGTAATGATATAGTGGTTTTACCAATAGATAGCCGGGTAGCGGTCGGGGGACAACCCGATTACGCGATTTGCAAGCCTTAGCACGCTCCCAGAACGTCCGCTCAGGGTCACACCGCCAACGGTGGCACTTTCCCATGCGTTCACCTCTAGAATCCGCTCCTGCGGCTTTCTGGCCGACAGAATTTCGACCGCCAGCAAGAGCAGGAACCCGCCTGCGCTGTGTCGAAGGCTTTGCTATCGGCAGGACACGCTTCGGCGAACACGCGCCAGAAAGACGCAGGTTTTGGCAATGAAGGCCAATCAGCAACGCAGATCCGTCGTCTTTACTGCATTGGTGTTGACGGCCCTGCTCTGCGGATGTGGCGGGGGCACTGAGACTGGAGCGTCCCTGCGCGCCCACTGCTCTGCCGCACTGCCTGTTCAGGCTCCGCTGCTGGGTGACCTCGACAACGACGGCAATCCCTCCGTCGGTGACGCAATACGTATCCTGCGGATTGTAGTCGGCCTCGATCCCGAAGACCCGCGTGTCGATGCCAACCAGAGCGGAGCCACCGACGTCGGCGACGCCGTCAAGGTACTCCGCTGCGTGGTCGGTCTCGACGAGTGGCCGATCGTGCAGGGCGACTTGCCCCAGTGCCTCTTGTATGAGGACTTCGAGGCGGGCCTCGGAGCCTGGTTCGACATCGAGCATCCGCAGCGCATGTACACCACCGACCGCATCGCCTACACCGGAGACCGTTGCCTGGAGATGATCTTCCGGCCCGGTGATGGCGAGGTCGGCCCGGGGTGGATGTTGCGCCGCTTCTTCCCGGAGCGAGCCGGCACGCCGCTGGAGACCGAAGGCGTCGAAGAGGTCTTCATGCGCGTCTTCCAGCGCTTTTCGCGTAACTGGCAGTGGCCAGCGGGCGGCGACGGCCCCCACAACCTCTACGTGCTTGCCGGTGATGTAGACGGCCTCGCTACCACCGAACTCACCGTCTATCTGGAGTTCCGCAACCTCCATCCCCTGGCAATGATCTGCGGCGCCCATCAGGACATTGACTACCAGGACTGGGAGGCGACCGGCGCTGCCCCCGTCGAGCTGGACAGGTGGTATTGCCTCGAAATACGCGCCAGGATGAACGACCCCGGCCACAGCAATGGAATCATCCAGGTCTGGCTCGACAACCAGCAGGTTCTTGATCTCTCCGACCTGACCATGCGCCACAACGGCACAGGTCTGGACGGGACCACGCTCTCCTTCCATGAGATGGCCGTCGGGCCCTGGTATCACGATGGCATTTACAGCCCTGACCCAATGTACGTCTGGATGGATGAGCTCGCCGTCAGCACCCAGCGCATCGGCACTGCCACCGTGGCCGCTGGTGCCGCTCTCAATTCGGCCTCGGACTGACCTGCGTAGTCGAGATCGCCAGCCCACAGGCACGAAAAAGCCGGCGCATTAACCAGTCTCGCTCCCCGGTTTGTCTGCGCCGGCTATCAGTTAGTTTGTGAGCTGTCCTACCGTGGCCCGGCCATCCCTTCGGCAGCAGCCACCCCCAGGGCGGCAAGTATGATTGCGCCCGCGATGGCCCAGATGATGATCGTCAACACCAACTGAATCACAAAGATGATCCAGCCCCACTTCGACCATATCGCCTGCGTCTCCTTGAACTGCTCGACACTCTCCCATTCCCGGTGCACCCACGCCAATTCATTGCCCTTGACGCCGAGGTAGATGTTCCAGATTAGCGGCAGGACGAGTACGACGAAAGATATCCACACGTTGTTTCCGATGCCCCAGATCCAGTGCAGCCAGAATGCGCCCCAGTTGAAGCCGGTCTTGACTTCCTCCGGCACTAGCCCGCTCGCCGACACATCGTTGATCGCCATCTCTATCGCCACCTTTCGGTCCCCGGGAATGTTGAGCGCCTGTCTGGTCAGCTGTTGCCACAATATACTATTTTACGATGACCTGTCAAGCCTGCGGTTTTTGAGCATTCAGTGGTCTGCTTTGACCTGGAACGCCGCGCCGGCCAGTGGCTGCCCATCGGGCACCGACTTGACGACTGCGCGGTAGTTCCCCGGCACAAGCAAGCCGCCGCTGTCCCGCCCGATCCACGCGTAAGCCCATCCTTCGGCCGAATCCAGCCTGATCTCTCGGATTGCCGACGGAATGGCTTCCTGGTGGAACTGCCACTCGACTGCCACCACGCTACCGGGTTTGGCGTTGCTGAATTTGAAGGCGATATACACCTTGTCGTCGTCGGTGGCGAATATCGCGCGCGGCGCTTGCGGCTCTCCACGCTCATTCACGGCCGGGCAGATCGTCGCTTGTCTCACCTGAACGCCAACGGCTTCCGGAACCGGCTTGCTCAGGATCTTGTCCGGATTGTCCACTACCACAAAGCTGCCCTCCCGAACAACGCCGTCAGTAGTCCTGATCGTCACTTCGTAGATACCGTGTCGGAACCCGGCCGGCGACCGTGCCTCTATGACGGCATATCCCACGGCCAGTTCGCCCTCAATCTCGCCCGAGAAATCGGTCCCACCAAGCTTGCCCTGTTCCTCTCCGTCGCACGACCACTCCCCCGACAAACTTTCCAGCGACTCGACCCCCGGCAGCCGAAAATGGCAGAAGACTTGTTTTACCCCTGACGCAATCATGTCAGGAGTCCGCTGTGGCGCCGTCTCACTAGCGGCAAACACCAGTCCGGCCCGGATCGCCGCCGGCGTCGGCTTTCCCGGCACGCTCGTTATCGGCAATTCTCCCTCGCCCGTAGGTGGAGGCGGCTTCCCTACTACGAGCGCTAACAGCGCACCCAGACCAAAACCCAGCAGTATCAGCGCCAGATACCAACCTGGACGGCGACGGTTCTGGTAACCGCCAACCGCAGCCAGCAGATTCGGGTCGTCTCTACCCATCACCCCGTTATCCGGCAGCTCTTCTTCGCGTTCCGGCCTCATCGCGGCGGCATATCCTTTCTCTTCACGTCTTCATCTATCCTAAAACACACCTGGTGCGCCCACAGTTCCATGTCACTTGCAAGCGCCAGCACATATCCCCCCGATTTCATGTCCATCTCCGGCTCCCAACGGAAGCTCACCAGTTTCGTTTCGCCAGGCTCTATGGACGGGGGCAGGACGAGTCCCTGTCGCCACACCTCCCCACCGCTATCATCCTTGATGCTCAGGCTCGTCGTGACAGGCTCTCCCAGTTTTATCGCTTCTTTCGTCTGATTGCAGGCCGCAAACTCCACGAGCACTGTCTGGCCGCGACGGTATCTTGCCCGGTCGGTATTTAGCACGCACGACAGTGCTGCGCCTCCATTTGCCTGCTGCAGTTCAAGTATGTCTAGGTATATAGAACCAAACTTTGATAATTGCGCCCTGCCTATGACATCTATCCGTACGCCTCTCGCTCCTCTAATCGTCTCGCCGGGTGAAGCTCCCGGGCCACTCGGCGGCAATATACACCTCATCCTTTGCTTACGATCCTGGACCAGGCAATCCCGTTTTCCCGGCCCCGGTAACTCTACATATTCGCATGCCAACTGCACCCGCTGCCCCAGATATGCCAGCGGTTCATCTATCAACTCACTTGTCGTCACTGCTCTCGGCTCTTGCGCCTGCTTGCGCAGCCTCAGGGTCTTCGGCTCGGGTTCCCACTGCACCTCAAAACCAAGCAGGCGGAAGAATGTTGCAGGCAGGTAGAATGTTCCGTTGACACGCCGGGGGGGAGGGTTGAGGCGTTCGCTACGGTCGCCGATGAGAACTTCCGAACGTTCCAGATAGATAGTCGCCGGCGGGTCGGCCCCCAGCAGCAGGATATAGTTGCCTTCCTGCTCCCAGCGCACCTCGTAGCCGGCCGCCGCCAGCACCGCGCGCGCCGGAACCCATGCCGAACCGTCCTGCACGAAGGCCGGCTGGGGCAGCCCGATCTGCAGACCGTTCACCAGCAGGACAATTGCCACTGCTCCTGCAGGGACTGCTCCGGCAACCATGCTCCGGCCTCCGTTTCCTCATCGGCCAGGTCGCGTGATATCCCTGCGGCAGCCATCCGCCTGAACCGCCCTCACGCATCCTTTGGCACACATCTCACGGCAGCGGCGGGTTGATGACCGGCAGCCCGCCCATGTACGGCCGCACCACTTCGGGTACGTCCACCGTCCCATCGGCCTGCTGGTAGTTCTCAAGTATCGCGGCCACTGTCCGCCCCGTCGCCAGCCCCGAACCGTTCATCGTATGCACGAACACCGGCTTGGCCTCGGGTTCCGGACGGTAGCGCGTATTGCACCGCCGCGCCTGGTACTCGCCATACTGGCTGCATGACGAAATCTCGACCCAGCGCTCCATGCCCGGCATCCATACCTCGAGGTCGAACGTCTGGCGGGGCTGATGCCCCATGTCGCCTGTACAGAGCGCTACCCGGCGGTAGGCCAGGCCCAGCATCTCCAAAATCGTTTCGGCGTTCCGGATTAGCTTCTCTAACTCGTCAGCGGCGGTCTCCGGCGTGACGAACTTCATCATCTCAACTTTATGGAACTGATGCAGTCGGATCAGCCCGCGCGATTCCCGACCTGCGGCACCGGCCTCCTTGCGGAAACACGGCGTGTAGGCGCAGTAATGCTTGGGCAGTTCCTCGGCATCGAGGATCTCGCCCTGGTGCATATTCGTCAGCGGCACCTCGGCGGTTGGAACCAGGTAGAAGCCGTCCGTCGTCTTGAAGAGGTCTTCCTCGAACTTCGGCAGGTTCGCAGTGCCAGTCAGGGAGGTGGCATTGCCCATATACGGCGGCTGGATTTCGGTGTACCCATGCTTTCGCGTGTGGGTGTCAAGCATTAGATTGATCAGGGCCCGCTCCAGTGTTGCACCGGCACCCACATTGGTCACAAAACGCGCGCCGGCAATCTGCGCTGCGCCCTCGAAATCCAGAATCCCCAGCCGTGTACCAATTTCCCAGTGCGGTGACGCCCCGAAATCCAGTCGCCGAGGCTCGCCCCATGCTTTGACCACCACATTGTCATCTTCGTCCTCGCCCAGTGGCACCTCAGCCAGCGGCAGGTTCGGAATCTCCAACATCATCTGCTCGAAGTCCGCCTCCACCTGCTCGAGGTCCGCCTCCATCGCGGCGATCTGCTCCTTGAGTTCGCCGACTTGGGCCTTCAGACTCTCGGCGTCCCCGCCGTCACGTATCACCTCGCCGATCTGCTGGGAGAGTTCGTTACGCTGCGCCCGTAACTGCTCCACCTGAAGCAACTCCCGCCGCGTCTCATCCAGCTGGATCAAGCGCTCAAGGTCGAAATCCGCTCCCCGATTCCGCAACGCCTCACGGATTCTCTCCGGCTCTTCTCTCAACAGATTCCGATCAATCATCGCTGTTGCACCCTTTCAACTCTACTACTGACGGTAGGCAGAGCCTCCGATGCCACTTGACGCCGCACTGCACGCTGCCTATATTGGTGCTTTCCCGTCTGTCTGCTATCGCTCCCTACCTTTCTGCAGCCATGGCACTACGTGCGCCAGACGGTGTGGGTGGTCAACAATCAGGGTAAGTGCGGCTACAAAATACAGCAGTGCGAAGATTACGTGCATCTGCTTGCCCTGAAGTCCCATCACGTCCCCGCCGAAGTAGGCGTCAACGATCCCGGGAGCGACCAACTGGCCGACGAACAATCCGAACAGCAGCATCCCCTCGCTGATTGACAGTCGTAGTGTCGCCAACATCACCACGGCCAGCAGTGACTGTGCCGCCGTGAGCAGAATCTCATTCATCTGGAAGTTGCCCATTGGCAGAGGGTATGCCAGTGTCCCGGCTGCCACAGCGAACACCCATGGAATCGCCCCCACCAGTAGCGTCCATTGATTCAACTTCGCGGACACCAGACTCCCCAGAGCCAGCCCGGCCCTGGCGCGTAGTGCGAACATTATCGCTACGACGAACTCAGGGGCCTCCGACGCAAGCGGAGCGAGCCACTGAACGAGCAGGAACTCGCTGATGCCGCAGGCCTTGCCGGTGCATACGAGACCCTCGCAGAAGCGTTCGGCGTTGAGCAAAATGGCGGCCGCAGCGAATAGGAACAGCAGGATCGTCCAGACCCTCCGCGGAACGCGCGGCAGGTCCGCAAGATAGGCCCCCGGCCCCTCAATCATCACTTCCACTTGCGGGCGGCGCGCGGCTATCACTATGTACCAGATGTACAGACCAATGAAGACAACGCCGTCGTACCAGGCCAAGCTTCCCTTGATCGGGATGAGAAATGCGTACACCGTGGCCATTGCCAGAAACTGGATCTCCAGGAGCCGATCTCTTCCCAGTTCCACCGCACGGCGTGTCTTCACCCAGAAGATGACCACCACCACCACCCAGGCGACCCCGATAATCAGCCTGTTAGCACCCGTCATGTTGGCGATGGCGTATTGGGCGTAGTCGCTGTCAGGGAATCTGCCAGCCTGCCACGTGAAGTACATATCCACGGCATATTCGGGCAAGACTGCAACCACGGCCACAACGGCAAGTGCCAGCGACTGGGACACATCCGCCTGAGCCGCGTCACAGGCCCATACCAGGATGAATGCACTTGCCAGAATGGAAATGCCGGCCGCAAGCGCCGTCATCGGATAGGAAAGCTCGATGTGGGCCAGAGCAACCACGATGCCAGGTAAGGCGGCAAGAGCAGCAAGAACGATTGGAAAATAGGGTTTGCGCACAGTTATTCTCTCCCCGGGCGTATGGTCGAGACCCGACCACGCGCAGTCATGGTGTGTGGCCAAAGGTCTGACACCCGGAGGAAATCCGGTCGGGAAACCAGAAGATGCTCTTCGTGATGTTGATCTTCCCGGAGCGGCCGGCGGCCGCTCTGCTACTCCCCTCTGGCAGGAGGCGCTTCTATTGTAGCCCGTGTGCTCGCACGACGCAACACGTACGGCTGGTAGAATTCGTTTCTGCCAACTCCGGAATCATTGTTTTACCAGGAAAAAGGCCGCAGCTGAGCGGCGAATCACAGTGTGGCATTTGCACTCAGAGTTACGCAATAGGGCGCAAAAAACCAACAGGGTTTATTCCCGCGTCCATACCCGATGTCGTTTCTTGCCGCTTCCTCACGCCCACGCTCTGAGCTTGCCCGACCGCTGCGCAGCGCCCATCGGCCACATCAGCCCTTGACTACCGCCAGCGGCCGCAGTCGCGCCACCCGTCGCGAAATCCCTGCGCCATCGCACACGGCCACCACTTCGTCAACGTCCTTGTATGCCTCCGGGGCCTCCTCCGCTAGTGTCTTTTTGCCCACCGAGCGTACCAGGATGCCCTGCTCCTTCAGCTTCGCGCGCACCTCATTACTATGCTGCTTGCGGATCGCCGCCTTGCGGCTCAGCACCCGCCCGGCGCCGTGCGCCGTCGAGCCCCACGTCTGCTCCATCGCGCTCTGTGTACCGGCCAGCACGTAGGACCCTCGCCCCATATCTCCGGGAATCAACACCGGCTGGCCATGCTGCCGGTACTCCTCAGGCAACTCCTCAGCACCAGGCCCGAAGGCCCGTGTCGCGCCCTTCCGATGCACGCAGAGCTCCCGCTCCACGCCATCCACAAGATGCCTCTCGAACTTCGCCACATTGTGCGCCACGTCATAGACGAGCCGCAGCCCCAGCCTCTCGGCGCTTGACCTGAAGACCTTCTCAAACACCTGTCGCACCTGCTGCATTATCGCCTGACGGTTGGCCCATGCGTAGTTGGCTGCCGCCGCCATCGCCGCATAATAGCTCTGTCCCTCCGGCGAATTCACCGGGGCGCAGGCCAACTGCCGATCCGGCAGCTCGATCCCATATTTCTGCGCCGCCTTCAGCATTATGCCTATCGCGTCGTCGCAGACCTGGTGACCAAAGCCCCGTGACCCGCAGTGGATCATCACACATATTTGACCCTCGCGGTCGATCCCAAATGCTTTGGCCGTCTCTACATCATCTATCCGGTCAACCGCCTGGATCTCGAGGAAGTGATTGCCGGCCCCGAGTGTACCAAGCTGCCCCTGGCCACGCTCCATGGCGCGCTTGGTGATGATTGATGTGTCGGCGTTATCCAGACAGCCGCCCGCCTCCGTATGCCGGATGTCCTCTGCAGTGCCATCGCCGTGCGCCACAACCCAGCGGGCGCCTTCAGTGAGCACCGCATCGAGTCCATTTTTGTCTAGTCTTATAGGTCCATCCTTGCCTACGCCTGCCGGAATACTACCGAACATCCCGTCCACAACTGCCTCCAACTGATCCCCCACCTCAGCCACCGTCAAATCGCTCCGCATGAGCCGCACACCACAGTTGATGTCATAGCCGACACCTCCCGGGGAGATTACGCCCGCCTCCATATCAAAAGCCGCCACGCCCCCAATCGGGAAACCGTACCCACAGTGGGCATCCGGCATCGCCAGTGAATTACCCACTATGCCTGGCAGACACGCGACATTCGCCACCTGGTCGAGAGTCGGGTCATTGCTCATCCCCGCGAGCAATTTCTCATCGGCAAACACCATGCCGTCCGTCCGCATGCCCCGGCTCTGATCCCGAGGCAGCAACCACCGGTACTCATCTACCTTTCGCAGCTTCTCGTCGCTCATCTCACTCCCTCCGCCGCCGTGCCGAGCCTGTTCCCATTGCCGTTGCGCAGGCGATACAGTACGGACCTCGTTCATTGTGCAGCGCGCCGCACACATCACATTCCCGCCATCCCCGTTGTCGCTTCACATACCGCCGCTTCAGCTCGTTGCGCAATAGCCCCAGAAAGCTCTCGCGCAATTTCTCATCTGCAATCTCGGCTGCCGCGCGCGTGCAGAACGCACTCTCCTCCTCGCTCAGCTCAACCTCATCTATTGCCGACTGCCCAATGGCGGTCTCATCGGGCCGTCGCAGTTCCGCAGCCAGGCCACTCAATGTCAGACCCGCACTCGAGGCCCGCAGCCGCTTGATGAATTCGCCGCCCAGACGCTCATTGAGTCGAGCGATAACCTTCTCCGAATCCATCTGTAACTGCTGCGCCGTTGCCGGCGTATCGCACAAGACCTTGGCCTCTCCGTTGTCGACTCCCAGTATCTGCGTTTTCCTGCCATACCACGGCCCGACTACCTGTGGCCATACCTCGACGCACAATGTCGAGGTGCCCCGCTGGATGTTCCCCGTGCCCGCGAGATAGTCGTTGACCGCCCGCTGCAGCGGTCCCATCTTGCCATCTCTGACTGTTCGGCGCCTCACGACTCACACCTTCTCCGCGGCTCTACTGCTCGATTCTGCCATCTGACACGCGCAGAAGCTCGGCGTTCTGCGCCGCCAGCAACTCCGTGAGCACGGGACTGGTAATGATCAGGCCCTGCAATTTACCCGCAAGTTCCAGCACGTGGCGGCCGCGCCGTTCGTCAAGTTCCGACAAACAGTCGTCCAGCAGCACCAATGGCGGCTCACCTCGCCACGACATCACAACCTCCGCCTGCGCCAGCTTCAAGCTCAGCGCCGCCGTCCGCTGCTGGCCCTGAGACCCGTACTTGCGCAGTGCGGTCTGATTCGCTGTAATCCCGATATCATCGCGATGTGGCCCCACAGTGCCGTATCCAAACGCCACATCGCGGTCCTCATTCCGCGCCAGCAACTCCTCAAAACGCCTGCGGGCGCTCGCCTCATCCTCTGCCTCCGCCAGATCCCCCGTATAGGCAAGCGCCAGGTGTTCCTCTTGGTCCGTCAGCTCTCCGTGTAGCGGCGCCACCGCCTCACCGAGTGTTTCCACGAACTCCCGACGGTCTATTGCCAGGCGTGCACCCGCATCAATCAACTGGTGATTCCATGCTTCCAGGCTCCGGCTTGCAGCATCGCCTTGCCGGACCTGTTTCAGTACCTCATTGCGTTGGCCCAGGGCCCGCCGATAGCGCTGTAGGTCATCCAAGTAGCGGGGCCGCAATTGTGCTATCGCCACATTCAGAAATCTGCGCCGGTTCTCCGGTGAGCCCTTCACGACCGCCACGTCCTCGGTCGTAAAGATGACCACAGGCACCCGCCCGATCACATCTGCAACCTTTTCCAGATTCGTCTGGTTTACCTTGATCTGCTTCCTATCCGGGGCGCTGCGGTCTTCGCCACTCCCCTCTCCCGGCAGTAATACTGATATCTCGGTAGTCCCAGCTTGTGCAGATACAAACTCTCCGCAGACCCGGCTGTAGGGCCAGCCCCAGCGCACCAGTTGCCGGTCTAGCCGCGTGCGAGGTGATTGCGTCGTCGCAAGCACATGAATTGCCTCCAGCAGTGCCGTCTTACCGGAAGCATTGGGGCCGACGATAATAGTCAGCCCCATGGGGAACTCCAACTGCAACTCCGGATAGATGCGAAAGTTCTCCAGAGCGAGTGTGGTTATATACAATCCTGGCCCCTCACGCCATAATCTGCATCGGCATTAGTACATACACATATCCCTCGTCATCTGCCGGATGCAGCAGGCCTGAATTCAGTGGGCCCGACACTTCTATCGTTACCTTGTCGCACTCAGCAGCATCCAGCATGTGCATCAGGTATATGGCATTGAAAGCGATTTCGGCGTCCTCGCCCTCCATAGTAACATCCAGTGTTTCTTCCACTTTGCCT
>CAZCJS010000049.1:0-19959 GCA_964498775.1 uncultured Armatimonadia bacterium | reverse complement strand
AAGTCGACTTGCTCGAACATTTTCAGCCTCCGAAATAGCATTGGGAATGCAGAATTGGATGGTGCGTTCTGTGCGCGTGGAAAAGTTCGCCACGACAGATGCAGTGACCTGCCAGCGGGCGGAGAAGGCTGAGGAAATGGAGATGACGAAAAGGCATAGGTCGGGCGACAGCCGGCGTAGAATGCCAAGCCTGCAAATCCCTGATTTGGGCACGACAAAGCGGGGATGGGCAGGAACGTGTGGCAAATGCGAAGAATACTGCAATACCCAAGCGGCATATAGGTGATTGGAACCAAGAGCTTGAGGTTGGGGGCGAGTTGGTTGAGTTACTCAATTCGTGAACAGCAGAAGTGCAAACGATATGGAGAAATAGCAATGAGAACACTATGCCCAGCCAGTCAAGCCGTAGCGAGAGTCGCCGGCGTGGCAGTGGTTGTACGCTGCGTGCTTATCATCGTCATGTTGTCCTTGTGCGCTCTGACCTTTGCCCAGAAGGTCCGTATTCTCGAAATGGAGACGACGCAGGATGGCGGGAACTTCATCATCAGGGGCACGGTCGAGGCGTCCGGCCTGAACCCTCGCGGCCAGATTCCCTGGAGCGACCGCGCGTGGGTCTATGTGGACATCATGAATGCCCCGGATGCGGTGTATCCCGTGCTGCCGGACCGTTTGATGCGCGTTGTGAGGCCTAACGGTCGCTACACACTTGTGCCAACCAAAGGGGGCATAGCGCTCACCCTGGAGCAACGCACTGGGCATGAGGTGCGCCGGTGGGATCTCCATCCGCCCGACGGTTTGGGCGGTTTCTACATGCGCGACCATCCCGTCTGGCGGGCCTATGGCGGGATTCCCGACTGGGTGAAGAATGCGCCGTCGTCTGGCACGCACCCCTTCTGGGGGCAAATCCCGGTTTCAGAGAAGGGCAAGCGCTACCGCATTCGCGCGGTGCTGGAACACCGCTGGGTTGAGAAAATGCAGCCGGAGCTGGAATGGTGGCAGCACAGCCCAAACATCTCCTATTTCCACTATGTAGCTGATACAGGGCGGCTCGGGATCTACGATGTTCCCGAGGACCACGCTATCACAATCACCCAGCCGCCTTCCGGCAAGCCGAATCCCGTCGAGTTCAATGAGACGCCTGACAAGCTCGAGATTCCCGTCTTCTGCACGATCGGCGCCAGGGACAATGAGGGTCACGCCGTCCGCTATGAGTGGGAATGCACGCAGGGCCAGTTCGATGACCCGACCAAGAAAAGCCCCATCTGGACCCAGCCACGGACGGTCCAGTCGTACATGAAAACCGGCTACGACGTGGGGATAAGCTGCAAGGTTAGCTGTGTTGAGGATCCCAGAGTCAGCGCGACGGGCTCGTATGTACAGAAAGTCAGCGGCGCGCAGATGATCAGCGGGACGTACCACCGGGTGTACCTGGAGGCCAATCCGGGGTCGGGTGCTGTGGACTTCGGTGCTCATGTCGAGGAGCCGTGGGCGGGGCTTTTCGTGATGATCACCGGGCCGGGCGGCAAGCAGACATCTGCGACGACTGACGCCAACGGCAGCTTACAAGTGGATGTGGACGCTCCGGGGACTTACAGGGTGGAAGTCGAGGATCCCAATATCTTCAGCCGCGAGTATGTCACTGATGTTACCGTGCCGAATGGGCAACTGGGGCTGACCCACGTCACCGATGACTGGAGGATGTATACCTTCGGGCGTGTTGCCAGTGGCTACAAGATGCTGCAGGCACAAGGGATGCAGCAGGGGGGCGGTGATTACAACCAGGTACACGGGCTGGGTGACGTAGTAAACATTGTGAACAAGCTGGATTGGAACAAGTTCCTGTACAATAGCTCAACCAAACTGCTTCAACAGTGGAAGACGAAGAAATGGAAGTACGTCGCGCCCGGGAGAAACCACGGACGGGTGGGTGCGGGTCTGCTGAATGCGATCTCCAACTCCATTGACAACAGCCTCAACTCTACGCCCGCGCCGAGCAAGCCGCCGAGGCTGGTCACAGTAGGCGGCAGTGTGCAGTTCAGGGACAATGGCGCCTTCCTGCAGCGTTCGCTGAAGTACGGTGAGTCGGTTGATTGCGGGCTTGGCCGGTTTGTTCAGAACAGCTCCGTACTCTACTATCGCGACGATCTGGGGGTCATCGTCTATGTGCTTGAGGGCCTCGTGTTCGAGTACGCTCCCGGCAATCCGCGCCCTATCGCCGGTGCGACTACCGACTACAAGATAACCCACGATATCGGCGTCCTGCCGCCTCGTGTGGAGCGTTTTGAGTGGGCCGAGGCCGAAGCGGTCTGGGCGACCGGCAAGCGACCGGGGGGTGGGAGCACTCCCGATGTGCCCATTGACGGCTCGGTGCTGAAGCTGTCGCCGGTGATGGACGCCTATGTTTACGAGTACACGTACCTCAACTGGAATCGGGCGAATTTCGGCAAGCTCTCGACGATGACCGCCGGCTACCATCCGGAGGGCGGTGAGAAGCGGGTCTATATTCGCTTTGACTTACCGGCGCTGGGCAGCGTCAAGCGCGCCAGCCTCAAGCTCTACCAGTACTACTTCGGCGGCCAGCACGTCCACCATCTTTGCGTCCATCGTGTCACCGGGCCCTGGCGTGAGGGTAATGGCGTGGACCACCGGGGCCAATCTGAACCCACGGCCCGTCCGGGCGAGATAAGCTGGGCTGATCAGCCGGGCCTCGAGGCGGCTCCGGCCGTCACCTTCATGCCGCCCAACGACCCCAACGAGTGGGTCGAGGTTGACATCACCGCTCTGGTCAACCGCTGGCTGGCCGGGGAAGCCAACCACGGGCTGGTGCTCAAGGTTGCCGCCTTGCGAACGCGCAACATGCCTAACACCTGGTATGGCTTCCGCAGCCGCGAGTGCGAGGAGCAAGACAAGCGTCCGGTGCTCGAGTTGACGCCCAACGCCACGACGACGGGTGGGACGGAGCCACCGCCAGTGGGAACAGACCCGCCGGTGGGTAATGATCCTGACACCGGCAAGTTGCCGCCGCTGCTCTCCGATCCGGTGATTCGGCGAGCCGGCGTCTGTGAGGGCGTGGATGACCAGAACCGGCCGATGCTGCGTACCAGCTTCCCGGCAGGCACTCAGCGTATCGGCATCTACCTGGAGTGGGCCAACGCAGCGCCGAACACTCAGATCCGCATCCAGTGGTACCAGGACGGTAAAGCTCTGTGGGACTCACGTATGGTCGCCGAGGGCACCCGTAGGGCTGTCTCATACTTGCGCTCCGGCACGTCTGGCAGCGCTATGCAATCCGGCAGCTACCGGGCGCAGGTATTCCGTGGGGATACGCCGGTGGCGAATCTGACCTTCACGATCGGGCTCGTCCGCTGAGGGCGTGGACGCAGGCTTTGCCTCGCCACAACGGCAAAGGCGGACGACGGCAACGGCGAAGGCTCGGACCAGATAGAGATCGCATCATCAAGGAGGAGACGCGCTCAAGCCGACCTATGCGGCAAGGTGAGGGTGAGCTACCCGTCCTTTGACGGCCGGCAAAACCCCAGGCCACGTTCGGGTGGCGAGTGCTTTTCAGCTACTGCCCATGTGCCGCCGCCAGCAAAGCCCGGATGAGGAGGGAACTGGAGCAGGTGCAGAGAGTATTCCAGGGTTCAAGGAGCATGTACGCAGTTGGGGCCGGAAGAGCCTAATATAGGTGGTGAACTGGATGACTTACTCGGTTGGCAAACAGCAAGTGTGCAAGAGATACGGAAAAACCGGCATGGGAATACTATGTCCAGTCAGTCAGACTGCTGCGCGATATGGAGCCGTAGCGAGAGGCGTCCTCGTGGCGGCGATCGTGGTGGCGCTTGGGGTGTGTCTTTGCGGGACCTCGAGGGCACAGACCGTCAAGTTTCAGGGGCTCACGATAGAGCAGGCTGAGAACGGTTTTGTGGTCAATGGTTCGGTACGGTGCTCAGGGCTCAATGACGTCGGGATCGTGGAGAGCGACCGGGTAGAGGTGTGCGCGGACATCATGGAAAGCGCCGGGGCGAAGTACGGGCTTCTGCCTGAGAGCATGTACATACGCCCTCCAGCGGGTTCTGAGACGTGCTACACCAAGGGCAGTGGTGTCGGGGAGACGATGACCAAGGTGGAGTACTATGGCACGGATGTCAAGTCATTCAGGGTCGCGGCCTTCGCATTGCGTAACGAGCCGGTGTGGCGGGCCTACGGTGGACTGAAGGATTGGACCAAGAAGGCGCCGGATACTGTCACCAGCGAGTTCACTGGGACAATTCCGCTGCAGCACGCCGGCAAGACGCTGCGCATCCGCGCAAGCCTCACCCACCATTGGGGAGGACCATACGCGGCCTGGCCCGCCTTCAGCTTCCATCATGACATCGGCTATGAGGGCGTGCTTAGGGCCACCGGTGTCAATGTTGACAAGCCGCACGAGATAAAGATCACCTGGGGTCCTCAAAGCTCCGCAAACCCAGCGTTCCCCGGGCAGCAGATAGAGTGCATCGTGGCTGCTGAGGACAGCCTGGGGCACGATCTGAAGTACAAGTGGACGGCCCTTGGAGCCGCTCTCGGGTTCAACGATCCGAGCCTGAAGAGACCGACATGGACAGTACAGCCCAACAACACCAACCATGTAGTCGCATGGCCTATCGCCGTGGAGGTGTCTTGTGACCACGGTGCATCGGCGAAGGGGCAGTTTATTCAGAAAGTCCAGCCGAGTGGCGAAGAAGATAAGGCTAAGGCCCTCATAATGGACCGTTTCAACAAGCTTCCACATGGGCACTTTGAGGGCCACAAGCTTTTCGGTGTCATACCCCCGGGTGCATCCAATAACCTGGCGCGAGCGTTTTTCGGCTGGGGCAAGTATGTCCCGGTCTTCTGGCCGACCTTTGACATAATGGATATCTATGCCGGCAAGTTCGAGGATTTCACCTGCGGGAGTTGCCAGACCAGAGTACTCGAGATGCTCGATAAGATGCGCCTGCACGGGACCCCGGCTGAGAAGGAAGTTTTCAACTACTGGGACTATGGCCCGATCATGTCAATGGGCACATGGCACCAGGTTGTGGTGATCTACCCAAAGGGTAGCAGTTGGCGTACTGACGGCATCGTGCTGGACCCGTGGCCCACTCAGAAGCCTGAGGCGATGACGCTGGGCGAGTGGATGAAGAGCTCCTCCCTGTATGTAGCTCCGATACCCTCCTTCTTCTGGAATGGGCAGTACCCGCTGACGGGCGGGAAGAGCTACCCGACCGAGCCCCCGCCAAAGCCAACTCCGAAGCAGAGGCGCACGGCGCGGCTGCTCAACTCGGCGCAGAAGCAGCACTATCAGTCACTGCAGGGCAATGCGGCGAGACTGAACTATCTCAACCAGGTCGGCGCGCAGATGGAGAAGGCGAATCCCAACATCTTTAAGAGCGTCGCGACGGGCACCAAGTCCCCGGTACACATGCTCATCACCGACAGCGCGGGCCGCAGATCCGGATGGGTTGACGCGAACACCTTCGTCAATGAGATTCCTGCGGCAGAGATTACCGACTACGACGAGCCGGATAACACGAAGGGCATGATGGCACTGCTGCCGCTGGCTACCTACCAGGTGAGAATCACCGGGCGTCAGGCAGGCACGTTCTCCCTGCTCCGCGCGATGCCCGAGCAGTATACTACTGCTGCACTGGCGCACACTAAAGAACTCAACATCGGCCCCGGCGATACCTTTACGTATACGCTCTCACCGGATCAGCCTATGACCCAGCTAGTCAAGCCGGGCGCTGCAGTGGTCCCGTTTGTTGACATGGTGCCTGGGACAAGCGTTAGCACCGGGCTGCAGCCACTGCACCCGGTGGCGGATGCGGATGTGTACGAATATGCGTACCTCAACTGGAACCGGGCGAATTCCGGCAAGATTCAGACGATAACCGCCGGATATCATCCGCAGGGCGGCGAGAAGCGGGTGTACATGCGCTTTGAGTTGCCGGCGCTGGGCAGTGTAAACCGCGCCACCCTGAAGCTCTACCAGTATCATTTCGCCGGCCAGCATATCCACCATCTCGGTGTCTATCGTGTCGCCTCGCCCTGGCTTGAGGGCGAGGGCGTGGCGCACCGCGGCGAAACTGAACCCACGGCCGCTCCGGGTGAGATAAGTTGGGTCAACCAGCCCGGCTTCGATGCAGCTCCAGTCGCTACATTCATGCCGCCTGACGACGCCAACGAGTGGGTCGAGGTTGACATCACCGCCCTGGTCAACTCCTGGCTTGCAGGTGCCGCCAACTACGGCCTGGTGCTGAAGGTGGCCGCCTTGCCGACGCGCAACATGCCCAACACCTGGTATGGCTTCTGCAGCCGCGAATACGAGGACCAAGCCGAGCGTCCGGTGCTGGAGTTGACGCCGGCAAGTACGCCGACGGGCGGGACAAACCAGCCGCCAGTTGACGATGACGATGATGACGGGCCTGTCTCCGGCGAGCTACCACCGCAACTGTCGGATCCCGTGATTCGGCGAGCCGGTGTCTGTGAGGGCGTAGATGACCAGAACCGGCCGATTCTGCGTAACAGCTTCCCTGCAGGCACTCAGCGTATCGGCATCTACCTGGAGTGGGCCAACGCAGCGCCGAACACTCAGATCCGCATCCAGTGGTACCAGGACGGTAAAGCTCTGTGGGACTCACGTATGGTCGCCGAGGGCACCCGTAGGGCTGTCTCATACTTGCGCTCCGGCAAGTCTGGCACCGCACTGCAATCCGGCAGCTACCGGGCGCAGGTATTCCGTGGGGATACGCCGGTGGCCAACCTTACTTTCACCATCGGCCGCTAATCGTGCCAGCGGCGCACTAGCGGATAGGTGACTCTGCGCGGCAGAGGGGCTCTCGGCTGCGCGGGAAGCATAGCCACACTTTGCGACTGGTGCAGGCTAGATATCGGCAAGCTGAGTGCCGGCGTGGGGGGTGATGAAGACTTTGTCCTTGCCGGGTCGGAGGCGGCTGATGGCAAGCTCATCACCGGCGTTTACCGCTGAGACTTCCCCGTCAATGTTCAGCACCGCCTGCGCGGGACCGAGGTTGTAGCCCCAGTTGTCCTTGAGCCGAATCCATGAGGTGCCCTCATAGAGCCCCAGCGGCTCCAGTGCATCCACAACCTGCCGATAGACATGCAGGCCCAATGGATTGGGCTTGATGGCATCTCTCGGAAGGTTGGGCGGCGGCTCAACTGCTATGCGGCGATTGCCAACTGCTGCGGTGGCCAGAACGCGACAGACGGCCAGATGGGGCGTATACTTGAGGTGGAGCTTGTACTTGCCTGCGCCGGCGGTCTCCACCGAGCGCACGGTGAAGGTGGAAACGCCGTGCTCGTGTTGGATGAAGCCCCACTGTCCCGCCAAGGAGGTACCCGTCGGCCAGGGCCGCGCTGCCTCAATCAGCAGGTAATCCGCTTCATCGTCGTATGTGATGAGGCGACCGGCGAGTTGCTCATGGTTGCTGATTTCATAGTTGCCGAGTCTGACTCTCCCGGTCCCGATGTGCATCCCGCGTCGCACCTGGCCGTCGGCGACGGTCAGCGCCGCAAACGAACCCGAAAAGCGGATAGCTCCGTCCGGCGTATCTAAGAGCATCTCCTCAGTCAGCGGCCAGTCCCAGTGCGCAGACAGCAGATAGTCAACCTCGTCGCCGCGATCGACTCTAACTGCTACGACACCCTCAGCAGCGGGCATGCGCTCAAACGTGCTGACAAAGGGCCGGCCCTCGTAGGCTTCATGGACGGCGACGAACTCATCGAGGTTGGCGGTGTCGGGCCGCCGCACACAGAGCAGCCGGAGCTGTGTGCCGAGGTCGCGGTTGTCAGTGTAACGTTCGCCCGGTGCGATGCCGGTTACTATTTCGGTTCCTGCCGCTCCCAGCATGGTGCAGCGATAACCTTTGGTGTCGCTGACGACCTTCTCGCCGGATGCCCATGTGCGCAGCGGTGACCATGTTGCCGTGAAACTACTATCGGCATAGCCGACTTCGAGGTCTGTCACATGCTGCATGGATGTCCGCGACGAGGTATCTTGCACGTTGAAAAGATCAGCCAAGTTCGCCGCTTTGACCGGCCCCATGTCGGCGCCGGCCACTTCGAGGTGCTCGCCGTCAGCGTGCAGGTACCATTCGTGGTGTGCCGCGCCGCGCACGCGGAAGATGTCCAGTACATAGGAAGCCTCGCCACAGTCAACGAGTGCCACCGTGCGGCCATAGCAAGCGCCCTCCCCGAGTTGCTCCAGCTTGACGGGTATCCGCTCAGCGAACTCCGCCACTTTCAGCCAACCACCATCGGCGAGTACTCCGGTCGGCTCCCCTCGCAGCGTGTGCGTGAGGGTGTGTGCTCCGTCGGCAGTGCGCAGAGTGCAGCAGTTGTGGGCCGGACACTGCCTGATCCATTCCTTGGTGCACCAGTGCATCGCGCCGAGGTAGCCGAGGTCAGTGAGTACCTCCTGCCCCTGTGCATAGTACATCAAAGTCAGCGGCGGGTAGTGCCAGTGCCCACATGCGAACGTGTAGTCCAGCGCCAATACGTCGGTGTCCTGTTCATGCGGCAGGCGGAAGATGATCTTGCGGTTGTTGTGCAGCAGATAAGAAGGGAGCGTGGCCGGGTCCTTGAGGCGCACCTGCTGCTGGCCGGGCGCGCCTGTGACAGTGTAGATGTCGCGGCAGTCCTCCGGGAGGCTCGCGCCCGCCTGCAGCGATCGCGCCAGGAAAGTCAATGGCGGCCGCGTCGCTGCATGGGAATCCTCCCAGGCGATCTGGTGTCCATTGGGCAGGGAGGCGAGCCCGGCTTCGGCGAGGCTGTTGCAGTATTCCTGATCCCGGTACAGGTTGAGTCCTCCGACCCGCTCGTCCCACCATTCATGTTCAGACCCGAAGTCACCCTGGTATCCCTTCACCGCATCCATGAAGCGGCTCATCGTGCTCCAAGCGCAGTTGGTGTAGGCAGGCGAGCCCTCCTCGCCCTGGCCGTCTCCCCAGTCGTAGCCACGCAGATAGTAGCGGAAGTTGCGTAGCGTCGCATCCACAATGCGCCGGTCACTGAAGAGCCTCCCGAGGTGAAACTGGCTCTCCAGGACGCGGCCGTGGAGATTGTGATACGCCAGCATCGCGTAGGGCCGGTGGTGGTAATCAAGCTTGCCATGCTTGAGCTTGAGCTCACTGCCCGCTGCTTTGAGGCGCGCTTCATCATCGGCGTGTGCGGCCAGCACACACTCGGTGGCATGGACTGCTCCGGCTGCAACCTGCTCCTGTGTGTAGCTGTCGCGAACCAGGGCAAAGGCCTGCAGCCAGCCGTTGGCGTAGGCATCTCCGAACTGTGACCCGTCGCAGTAGATGTCCGCGCCGCCAGTGGTCCTGTGCTCATTGTCCCCGTGGAGCCCATCGAAGAGTGAATACGGCAGATAGCCCGGGAACCGATTTGGGTCCACCTCTTCGCCATAGACTGAGGCGAGTGTGTGTGCGTATTGGTGCGCGCTATGGGCTCCTGCCTCCCGCAGGTAC
This sequence comes from uncultured Armatimonadia bacterium, assembly GCA_964498775.1. Lineage (GTDB taxonomy): Bacteria > Armatimonadota > Zipacnadia > Zipacnadales > UBA11051 > UBA11051. The sequence goes on along the minus strand of CAZCJS010000049.1, from coordinate 10,444 downwards.
TCATCTCCGAGATGAGCGCGGGCGATCGTCAGCAGGCCCATGCTTACTGCGGCGGCGTAGTAGGCGGCTCGCTCCGCTTGTGGGTCATCGGCAGGCAGTACATGGGCGCAAACCTGGTATGCTTCTCCGAGAGCGGGCAACACAGTTTCGGCTATCTTCATGTGCGCCGTGTGATGCCATTTGCCGCGGAAGAAATATGCATAGCCCGACGCACTGTAGCCGTGTGGCTTACCGTCCCAGTGATCCCAGGGGATTTTCGGGTGCTGCCTGCCCCATTCAGCGCCATGTGTCTGCTTCCACACATCATCAGCCGGACGGCAGCCGCTGCCATCATCCGGATAGTCCGGATTCGGGTAGTAGGGATACTTGCGACCCTCTTTTTCACACAAAGGGCAATACAGCTTAAACGGCTCATCGAGCGTCCAACGCCAGGATGCGCTGCTGAAGTCCTTCACCTGCTCGGGGTGAAACGGGCAGGCCGTCGTCCACATACCGAGCGGCGTCTTCACTGCCGTCCGCTGTAGCCACCATTCAGCATCAATGTCGGAGTAGGCCTCGGCCCTCTTCAGCACGTTGGCGACGAGGGCAACAGCCTGCGCATCGCCGTCGGCAAAGCTTCGGGCGAGTTCGGAAACCTCGCTGCCCTGGACGACGGGTGCGATGCGGTCGGGGATTTGGATGAACTGGTACTGCTGTGCGCACAGGGGTGTGATCATCGCAAGCGTCCCGAGGAGTGTCAGTAGGATCGGTAGTTGCCATTTCGTGATCATCATTGCAGCACCTCGAGTAGTTGTTTCCGTGGATGGCAGGGGTAATCCTGCGCAGGGTGTGTAGAATGCAATAATTTGTGGGGCCTTAGGAGGTATGCAGTGGAGGTGTGGTCAAATATCCAGTTGACGGGATATTCGTGCAGCGGGCAGATCGTGCCGGGCACTGGTCCAAGGAGTAACGATGCTGCTGGAGTTTCTGAGGCGGGCAATGTGGGCGTTGTTCGGAGTTCCCGCACTACTGATATTTGGGTATCTCGGTGGCTGGTGGCTGTTTGCACCGTTGAGTGTGCTCTGCCTGATCGGGATGGCTGAGTATTACTCGGCTGCCATCGCCGGAGGGTTCCGTCCCGCGGTGCTGATGGGCTTTCTGGTGGGAACTGCGATTATCGCTGTGACCATCTTCTACCCGCAGAACGCTACCGAGATAACGATTGCGTTGCTGGTGGTTCTGGGCGCGGCTGCGCTCATGTCCGCACTGCGGCCAGGGCACAAACAAGTGGCATTCACCAGCTCGGCCATCACGGTCTTCGGCGTGGTGTATGTAGCACTGATGCTCTCGTTTTTGGCTCGCTTGCGAGGGCTGGATTTACCGGTTGCACTCGACGCCGGTGGTCTGGGCGAGTTCTGGCACCGGATGGGAGCCTTTGTGTTGGCCGTGGTGCCCGTGTGGTTCTGTGACACGTTCGCTTTTCTCGCGGGCAAGACCTGGGGCAAGCAACCACTAGTGCCCGACATAAGCCCCCACAAGACGATCGCGGGTGGCGTCGCCGGGCTACTTGCAGCGCTCACATGTACATTAGCGCTGGGCTTGTGGCTGGGCATGCCCTGGTATCACGCCGTCATACTTGGCGTGCTGCTGGGCGTCTTCGGGCAGGTGGGAGACATGGGCAGTTCGATACTGAAACGCAATCTTGACATAGACGATTTCGGCACCATCTTCGGCGTACATGGAGGCTTTCTGGATCGTTTCGACGCACTGCTTTTTGACATGCCGCTGCTGTACTACTATCTGGTGCTTTTCTTTGTGGTGCTAAAGTAGGCTGAGCCACGCTAGATGTGGGCGGCGATTGCGTGTCGCTGCAGTGCACGACGGCGATCCGTTGGTGCTGCGGAGATGTTGGTGAGAGCCCGATGCTCGTCATAATCAATCCGACGGCCAGACTTGTCGAGAGAGCCGTGCGGATCGGCGACATAGTGCAGCATCTGCTGGAGGCGGGGGCCAGTCCTCGAGTGGCGCTCACCCGGGAAAAGGGCGATGCTCACAGGCTTGCTAAAGAAGCCGCCGCGGGGGGCTATAAGCGGATTGTCGTGGCAGGCGGCGACGGCACAGTCAACGAAGTCATCCAGGCTATTGCGGGAAAGCCGCTGGAACTTGCAGTCATCCCTGTTGGCACCGGCAATATCCTGGCAAGACATCTGCGGCTGAGGCCGGGCGAATTGCCGGAAGCCTGCCGTCTGGCAGTCGCAGGAGAGGCGCAGAGAATTGACCTGGGCGTTATCAATGACCGATACTTCGTCGGCATGGCGGGTGTCGGTCTCGACGCAGAGATTGTGGACCACATCAGTATCCCGTGGAAGGAGATGGTCGGCTGGCTCGCCTTTGCCGGCCAGACAGTCCAGGCGATTCTGACGGAGGAACCAAAGCTGCTGCGATTGACGTTTGAGCAAGATAGCTTCGCGGGCCTGATGTGGGGCGTGCTCATCTCGAATCTGCCCGAGTATGCTCATCGGATGGCGCTGTCAAGAAACGCGCGCGCTGATGACGGCCTGCTCGAATTCGTGGTACTGCATGACAAGGGGTTCGGGGAGCTACTCAACTTCGGCTTCGATACCTTCGTGTGGGGGGCTCCTGCCGATCAGCACCACGCCGCAACAGTTGTCCAGGCCAAACACCTATTGATCGAGTCTGACGATGCGGTGAAGTGGCAAGCCGATGGCGATATTATGGGCGAAACGCCGATGGAATGCACAATCGCCCCGGGCGCGCTGTGGCTTGTCAGCAGACCGCTGAGAGGTCACTAGAGCATACCGATTAGATTTCACGTAGAGTCCGGATCCGAGAATCGCGTAAGAAAGCAGGAGGCTTCAGATGATCATTGGCGTTCCAAGTGAGATCAAGCAGGGGGAATTTCGTGTAGCCCTAACGCCGGCGGGTGCTCACGCTCTGGTCGCGGACGGCCATCAGGTGCTCATCGAGCAGTCTGCCGGAGAAGGCAGCAGTATTACTGACGAGGAGTATAGCGAGGCCGGCGCAAGTATCGTGGACGAGGCCGAAGAGGTCTTCGAACTTGCGGAGATGATTCTGAAGGTGAAGGAGCCGATCGGTCCCGAGTACAAACGGCTTCGGCGAGACCAGATACTGTTTACGTATCTCCATCTGGCCTCTTCTGAAGAATTGACGAGAGCAGTACTCGATGCCGGGATTACCGGTATCGCCTACGAGACGGTGCAGACAGCAGACCGTCGCTTGCCACTGTTGGAGCCGATGAGCGAGGTGGCCGGCAAGATGTCGGCTCAGGTGGCCGGAGAGTGCCTGCAGAAGCATTCCGGCGGAAGGGGCGTTTTACTGGGAGGCGTCACCGGCGTTGCTCCAGCCGAGGTCGTCGTAGTCGGCTGTGGCACAGTCGGTGCAAGCGCCATCAAGGTGGCCGCCGGAATGGGCGCTCGCGTCACCGCCTTCGACATTAACACCCAGCGGATGAGCTACCTTGATGACGTGTATGGGGCCGCCATCACCGCTCTGTACAGCAGTCCTTTTGCCGTCGCCGAAGCAGTCGCCTTGGCGGATGTCGTCATCGGCGCCATCCTCATACCCGGAACACGTGCACCACATATCATCACCGAAGCGATGGTGAAAACGATGCGGCCGGGCGCGGTGATAGTTGATGTCGCGATTGACCAGGGCGGCTGCGTCGAGAATATTAGACCGACGACTCATGCCGAACCGACGTATGTCGAACACGGCGTGGTGCACTATGCCGTGACCAATATACCCGCGGCCGTGCCACGCACATCCACCTTCGCGCTCACCAACGCCACTCTGCCATACGCGCGTAAGATCGCCGGCATGGGCGTCGAAGAGGCGCTACGCGAGGATGCGGCGCTGGCTCAAGGGCTCAACGTCATCGGCGGCGAGATCAAGTTCCCCGGCGTGAAAGAGGCGTTCCCGCATCTGGACAACTGACTTAGGTTCACCATAGTAAATAGCAGAGGGCAAGAATAGGCAGGGCACCGAGTGTCAGAGCTGCACCACTCATGCCGAGCACCCACACTTACATGAGCCTCGAATCGCCACCGGGCTAGGCTGGCGGGCCCGGCTCTGCAAAGCCGGAGACCTGCTTGCTCGAGGCATCAGGCCTGTCCTACTGCTCGCCGCAGAGCTTCAGCAGCCGGTCCCACTTGTAGTCCACGTGCTGCTGGATGGCCTTAATGATCTCGGCTCCCTGGTCGCCTTTGAGGAGATGGCGGAAGCGGCCCTGGAGCTTGAGGAATTCCTCAACCGGCTGCTTCTCCTTGGGCTTGTACGTCAGGTTCCACTCGCCATGGTCCACTTCGTACAATGGCCAGAAGCAGGTGTCTGCGGCGAGTTGCGAGATTGCCATGCTCTCTGCGGGGTCGGAGCGCCATCCGAGCGGACAGGGTGTCAGCACATTGATGAATGAGGGGCCATCAATCTCGAAGGCCCGCGCGGCTTTCCTGGTGATGTCGCGCCAATTGCCTGGTATCGTCTGGGCGGCGTAAGGCATATCATGGGCGGCCATGCAGGCGGTGAGATCCTTCTGGTAGGTCGTTTTGCCGGGGATGACCTTGCCGGCGGGACTCGTCGTCGTGTGGGCACCCAGCGGGCTGGCCGACGACCGCTGTATCCCCGTGTTCATGTAGGCCTGGTTATTGAGGCAGACATACAGGAACTTATGTCCCCGCTCCGTCGCGCCGGACAGCGCCTGGAACCCGATGTCATACGTCCCTCCATCGCCGGCGAAGGCCACGAAATTGTAGTTCGCATCGGCGTCCAGCTTCCCCTGGCGCTTCAACGACTGGTACATCGCCTCGAGGCCGCCGGCGACGGCGGCGGCATTCTCAAACGCAACATGTATCCATGGGATATTCCAGGCAGTGTAGGGGAAGATCGTCGTCGAGACCTCCAGGCAGCCGGTCGCGTTGGCGGCGATGACCGGATCATCGCTCGCCATCAGGACCTGTCTGACTACCGTTGGTTCTGCGCAGCCCGGACACAGGCGATGGCCGCCGGTCAAGCGCACGGGGCTTTTGCTCAGTTGTTTCAGGTTCTTTGCCTTTGCCATTCCAGTCCTCCTGGTCAGTGACCAATGCCGCCCGCGCTACTCGCGCACGCCCAGCCACTTGCATACCTGCTCTATCTTGCCTGAGTCAGCTACCGTCACGAGTTCTCTGTAAACACTCTCGATGTCATCGGGTGTCAGCATCCGACCACCCAACCCGTAGATGACGTTGGTCATCGGGACCTGTTGGCCCATCGAGTACATTGCAGCAGCTACCTCATTGTACAGCGGTGCGCTGGCGGCACCGAACGAAGCGCATCGGTCCATCACGCAAACCGCCTTGCAGCCCGATAGCGCCGCAACTATCTCCTCGGCAGGGAACGGGCGGAACACGCGCAGCTTCAGAAGCCCCGCCTTGATTCCCTCGTCGCGCAACTTCTCCACTACGTCCTTGGCGGTGCCGGCGGCAGAACTCATCGCTACGACCGCGATGTCTGCGTCCTCCAGCCCCAGCGTCTCCATCAAGCCGTACTCGCGGCCGAATACATCGCCAAACCGCTTCCCCTCTTCGATGATGGCCTGCTTGGCCCCCGGATATGCCTCCCACTGGCTCCGCTTGTGCTCCATGTAGAAATCGTAGAGGTCCAGCGGCCCCATCGTGTAGGGGTTCTCTATATCCAGGAGCGGCTTGTTCGGCTTGTACGGTCCGACCCATTCGCGTACCGCCTCGTCCTCCTCGACCTCGAGCAGCTCGTAGGAATGGCTGACGAGGAAGCCGTCCAGGCAGCTCATTACCGGCAGGCGGACATCCATCCGCTCGCCGATGGCTACCGCCTGAATCAGGTTGTCATAGCTCTCCTGCACGTTCTCGGCGTAGAGCTGCAGCCAGCCCGCATCCCGTGCGCCCATCGTGTCCGAGTGGTCGCAATGGATGTTGATGTTGCCGGAAAGTGCGCGGTTGACAACCGTCAGAATGACCGGCTGGCGCAGTGATGCGGTTATGTAGAGTATCTCCCACATCAGCGCCAGACCGTTGGCCGAGGTGACGTTCATGACGCGCCCGCCGGCCGCCGCAGCCGCCGTACATGCGCTCATCGCGGAATGCTCTGACTCCACGGCCACGAAATTGGTGTCAACCTTCCCGTCGGCGACGAAGCCGGCGAAAGTCTGTACGATTTCCGTCGAGGGCGTAATCGGGTATGCCGCCACGAGGTCGGGGTTGATCTGGCGCATCGCCTCGGCGACTGCCAAATTCCCCTCAAGCGGCTGTAGTTTTCCCACAGGTATTACCTCCTTGGCATAAGCTCCACCGCGCGTCGAGACGGGAGCTGTACTGTCGGCTGTAGTCAGCCATCACTGTTCGTCCATATTTTCGCCGGGCTCCATGGTGATTGCGTCAGCCGGGCACACCTGCGCGCAGATGCCGCAGCCCTTACAGTGCATGGTGTCAAACGCTACGACCTTCTCATCCTTGACCATTATGGCGTTGTCAGGACAATACACCCAGCAGAAGAGGCATTGAATGCAGGTATCATCATCTCGGACGGGATGGGTATTACGCCACCCGCTCACGTCATACTCCATTGCATTTCCTGGTTGGGGGATGATTCCCGCGTCGGCCATTTCGTGCCATTTTGCGTCTGGTGGATACACTCTCATGCGACTTGTACCTCCTCATAGGCGCGCTTGATCGCCTGGGCATTGCTCTCGACTACTGCAGCCGGGAATTTCTCTGAAAGCTGCTTCTCGACAGCCGCGATGGTCGTTTCCAGGTCGAGAATATCGCTGAGCTTAGCCAGGGCACCCAGCATCGGTGTGTTCGGCATGTCTCGGCCAATCGTCTCCATCGAAATGGTGCTTGCGTCCACCGTGCAGACCTGGGCATTCGGATGCCCCAGTTCAGCGGCCATCTGATCCGGGCTATGGGCCGTGTTGACGATGATCAACCCGTCGTCCGGAACGCCTCCGGTAATGTTCTCCGTCTTCAACAGGCTTTCATCCAGCACGACGACAATGTTGGGACTCTGAATCCCCGAGCGCAGTCGGATCGGTGCATCCGAGATGCGGACGTACGAGCGCATTGGAGCACCGCGTCGTTCCGCACCGTACTCCGGGAAGGCTTGCACCTGCCATCCTTGTCCGGCAGCCGCGACCGCGAGCACGTAACCGGCGGTCTTAGCGCCCTGTCCGCCGCGCCCGTGCCAGCGGACCTCCGTCAAGTTCGCCATCGTATTCCTCCTTGACATGTAGCGACAAACACACTTACGAGAAGACACGTCAGAAAGCGGCAAGATCTGCCGCTTCGCTTGTGTCTGTTGAGCTCCGGAGCGCAAGGACCTCTGCAGCCCCCGGACAACACTCATCCACTGGGCTCTTGGCGTCCTCGCGCTGCCCTCATGCACCAGTTTAGCACCAAATGGCGGCGCTGACAACCACTAAGCGAATAGAGCTGTATTACATTGCCCGCCGACCGCTGAGCGCGCGCGCGATAGTTACCTGATCCTGGTAGTCGAGATCCGCGCCAACGGGCAACCCCAAGGCGATACGGCTGACCACAAGCCCCTCGTATTGCTGCAGAAGCTGCCGGATGTGCTCGGCGGTGGCATCGCCCTCGACGGATGGGCTTGTCGCCAGAATTACCTCTTTGACGCTGTCCTCGCGGACACGTTGCAGCACGCGATCAATGCTTATGTCCTCCACACCGACGCCCTCAAGCGGCGACAGCACGCCTCCAAGAACGTGATACAAGCCACGGTATTCCCCGGAACGTTCGAGCGCCATCAGGTCCGACGCCTGGGCCACCACGCAGATGACACTTCTGTCGCGGGAGGGGTCCGCACAGACAGGGCAGACGTCGCCTTCGGTGAAGTTGTTGCATATTCGGCAGCGGCCGATGTCCTGGGGCAAGGCGCTGAGTGCCTCACCGAGCGACCGGGCGTAATCGGCGCCCATGCGGAGGACGAAAAAGGCGAGGCGCTGGGCGCTCTTGGGGCCGACGCCGGGCAGCCGCTGGAGCTCTTCGATGACTCTTTGTAGGGGACGGGCATATTGTAGCATCGCTGGTAGCAGGCCGCGCTAGAACAGGTTGGGCATGTCAATACCCATCTGAGCGAGCGGCGTCGCCTCCATGACTTTCTGTTTCTTGAGCGCCATCGCCTTTGCCATCACTTCACGTACTGCAGCCGTGACGAGGTCCTGAAGCAGATCCACATCCTCGGGGTCAACGACCGTGGGGTCAATGACGACCTCGATCAGTTCGGCCTGACCGGTGGCTCTTGCCGTAACTACGCCGCCGCCGGAACTGGCCTCGACGATTTCTGCCGACAACTCCGCCATGGCTCGCTGCAGTTTCTCCTGCATGCCGCCCAATTGTGATTCAATCATTTTCTGGAACGGGTTCTGCATCAGTTCTCTCCCTCGCCGGGCGTCTCCTCGTCATCCCCGGTAAGCTCCGTACTGCCTGGGAAGAGGGTCAAGGTTTGCGCGACGGCCTCATCACCAGTTGTGGGTGCCGCTGAATCGGCAGCAGCCAGGTCTTGCTCAGTGGGGGCTTTACCCTCCGTCTCGCTCGCAACCATTGGGGTCTCAACCTCGGCCGTTTCCTCGGCTGTTTCCTCGGCGGGCGGCTGCGCCTCATTCTCGGGGGGCGGTTGTACACTGCCTTGCCGGGCCGCATCGGCGGCTTGCGTCAGTTCATCCGTACTCTCGAAAAGCCGGCACGTTACCTCCAACGGTCGCCCAAACAGGCGGCTCGCGGCCGCCTCGACCGCATCCTTATAAGCAGTCTCCACCCGCGAGAAGCGAAACTCGTTAACAAAGCCGACTGTCAGCGTATTGCCGGTCAAGGCTACCGGGGACATATCCTGGTCCTGCATCATCGCATTGAGAGACGCATTGCCCATGCGATTGAATTCCGCGGCTATTTCCGTCCAATGGGCGGCGATGAGGGGCAGAGTGAGCGGCTCATCTGTGGCAACTGGCTGAGCACCGGCGGGTGTCTTAGCAGCAGCTTGCGTCGCCTGCTGGGCCGGTTGGGCCGCCTGTTCACGCTTGTCCTGGTGTGCCGGCGGGGGCTGTTGCCGGGCCGGTTGGGCGGTAGCGGTGGCGGTAGCAGTAGCAGCCGGCTCGCATAACTCGGCCAGGCCGATTTCCACCAGTAACGCGTGCTGCGAACTGCGCTTCAGTTGGCTCTGCAGCTCCGCCAGCGACCCCACCGCAGCCAACAGCCGCTGTTCACCAAGAGCCTGGCACTGGGAGCGCATCTCCTCCGTCGCCTCGCTTGACGTACGCAGGCTCTCTGCCGCTTCCCCGCCAATCTGCAGCCTCAGCAGATCGCGCATATAGACGGTGAGATCCTCGACAAGGCGCACCAAGTCCCGGCCTTCAGCGATAGCGGTATCCACGCAACTGAAGCATCCGGCGACATCGGCGGCAACGATGCGGTCGGTGATCCGGCTGAGCAACTGACGATCCGTGACCCCCAGCACCTCGTTGACCACCTCGAGAGTGATATCCCCGTCGGCGTAGGCCACGACCTGGTCAAAGATACTCTGGGCATCCCGGAGGGCGCCGTCGGCGGCGTGGGCTATTGCCGTAAGGGCTGCATCGGCGACGGAGATTTTTTCCTTATCGGCGATGCTGCGCAGTACGTCCACGATGTTGCCCAGTGCAATGGACCGCAACTGGAAATGCTGGCAGCGCGACAGAATCGTCGGGATGATTTTGTTCAACTCGGTGGTGAGCAGTACGAAGATGACGTGGCTCGGTGGTTCTTCGAGCGTCTTGAGTAGTGCGTTGTTGGCGTCAGTAGTGAGCATGTGGGCCTCATCTAGGATGTAGACCTTGTAGCGACCAGTTGCGGGCGCAAACTTGACCTTCTCGCGGAGTTCGCGGATGTCGTCTATGCCGCGATTGGAGGCCGCGTCCATCTCGATGACGTCCATGGCATTTCCAGCGATGATGGACTTGCACATGTGACATTCGCCGCAGGGATCGGGTGTGGGGCCGTGCTCGCAGTTGAGTGCCGCCGCCAAGATTCGAGCGGTGGTCGTCTTGCCAGTGCCGCGCGGGCCGGTCAGCAGGTACGCATGGGCGACACGGTCGTTAGCCAAGGCATTCTTGAGCGTCTTGGCGACGTGCTGCTGGCCGATGACGTCGTCAAAGTTCCGGGGTCGGTACTTCAGGCTGAAGGAAACGTAGGACATGAAGTGAGCGCTCCACTCCGCACTGTATTTCGACGGGATCGCATTCTTCTCTGAACAGCGACCAGCGGCCGTAATTGGCGGCCGGGGCTGGATGTGAGATATTTAGTGGCCGCGCACCCGCCCTTCGACAACACAACCCAAGCGTTACTCAGGTGGCTTGCTCGGGTCAGGCGATCCGCGGCACAACAAGCTTACTGCCTACCGCTGCTTCCTTTCGGACCTGACGGGG
>CAZCJS010000048.1:0-19968 GCA_964498775.1 uncultured Armatimonadia bacterium | reverse complement strand
GCGCTGCGGCTACCTCGGCTTGCCGTCTGTGAAGACCGAGCTGCCACGGGCGGTGGCCCATGCTGTCATGCGTGCCGGATCGCCGCCCCAGAGGCGGTCCACTGCCCAGTCTCTGGCCTGTGGTGGCCCGTCACACTCCAGCTTGATGACCGGGAAGAGATCCGTGGGTGGCGCGACCGGTAGGCCCGTGACGAGGACATGATCCTGCGTCTGGGTGAAGGGCAACTCCTGGCCGGTGGTTAGGAGTGTTGCAGTCTTGACGGGCGTCTGCAGGCCCCCAAGGTTCACCTCTCCCCTACCGTCCCAGAAGCGGATGATGAGATACAGATTGTTCCCTTTCCGCGTTTGGCGGCCGTAAGTGATAAACTCGCAGACATCGCCGGCCTCGGAGCCGTAGATTGCCTCCCCGTGGAGCTCCAACCACTTGCCGACAGCTTGCATACGGGTGGCGTACTCAGGCGGATATTCCCCCTCAGGCGTGGGGCCGATATTGAGCAGCAGATTTCCGCCTTTGCCCACCGCCTCCACCAGCATATCGAGAAGCAGGTCAGCTGGTCGCCAGCGCTCTCCGATGGTGTAACCCCAAAGCCGCCAGACGGGCACTTGGCATGACTCCCACAGGCGGCCGGGTTCTGCTGCGATGCGATGTTCGGGAGTGCCGAAGTCGCCAAGCTGGGCCATTTCGCCGGTACTCGCCCCGCCATGTACCGCCATTGCCTCCGCCGATACGGCACTTACGGGCAGGCCAAGGCGGTTGTTGATCAGAATCTCCGGCTGCAATGCGCGCATCCTCTCAACGAGCTCGGCGCTGCGCCATGTCTCCGCCGAATGGGGCCAGGCACCGTCAAACCACATGACGTCAATCTTGCCGTAGTCGGTCAGCAACTCGCACACCTGGTTGTGGACATAGGTGCGAAACTGTTCCCAGCCGCACGGGTCCTTTTCCGGCCCGGCCCAGTACGCGGGAATTCGCCAATCAGCCAGGGAGTAGTAGAGACCGACCCGCAGGCCCGCCTCACGGAAGGCCTCGAGATACTCGGCAATGAAGTCGCGCTTTGCGGTCTGCGCGGCGGTTGTGTAGTCGGTGTAAGTCGAGCCCCACATGCAGAAGCCATCGTGGTGGCGGGTGGTCATAATTGCGTATTTCATGCCGGCGCTTGCTGAAACCGCCGCCCATTCGCGCATATCGCAATGGGATGGATTCCAGTTGCAGGCTCGCCGGATGTACTCAGCCTGGTCCAGATGCTCGCGGAACAGCACCTGCTCTCCCCTACCGTAGAGCGAGTAGGCGCCCCAGTGGATGAACTGGCCGAATCGTGCCTCATTGAACCAGCGCCAGTAGTCCGGTATGTCGGCCATCTGCACTCAGTCTCCTTAGCTAAATCCTGCCAGATACGCACTCCGCATTTCGTCTCATTTCTACGCGGTAGTGAATATCCCTTTGTGAGGCTGCAGGGCAAGCACAGCGTTGTGGGGAACATAAAATCATATGCCTTTATTCATAGGAGGAATAAAGATGGGCCGGATTATAGCGAAGCTATTCTGTATTATTTGCGTGATCTGTTTGACGGCTGCGAGTGTCTTGGGTTACGAAAAGGGCCCCAATATTTCAGATGCAGCAAAGACGGGAGCTGAAACGATGGAAGAGAGCAAGGCCACGATCATTCGGTTGCCATGGCATATCTATCGTCACTATCCGGCCGATTTCTCGAAATGGGACGCGGCGGCGGCGGGGTTTAAGGGCTGGGATGCCGAGGTGCGGGACCTGGATGTCAGCCGCTGCTGTCTGGCGCTGATGCACTTCCCGGATCGCGGACTGACACCTGACACCGAATGGGGTCCGGACTGCCAGAACCCCAACTACCTTGGCACCGTGGAGTGGGTGCCGAGGGCGATGGATGTGGTGACGTTCCGAATGCCGCGGCTGATTGAGGCGGCGCGGGAGGCCGGAATATTAGTAGCCCATGTCGGCGTCGGTAGGCGCTTCGATACAGATGCCCCGATATGGGACCGCTGCATGGAGGAAGTCGGCGAGGCGCCCCCGAAAGATAACGATGTCATCGCAGGCACGGCGGAGTGGAAAGCGCAGCACAGCCGGGATGTCTTCGATCTGCCTCGGGAAAATCCGCCTAATGTCCCGCCTCACAAGTTTACCTTACCGGCGGTATTCATACCGCAGGGAGATGATATCATCGCCGCGCAGCCCTGGCAGCTACACCGGCTCCTGAAGAACCGTGGCATAGATCACATCATCTACACCGGCTGGGCGTTGAACTGGTGCCTGTGGTTCTCGCCATGCGGAATGTCGGACATGAGCCGAAAAGGCTACCTGTGCTCGGCGGTGCGGGGCGGCTGCGTCGCAATCGAGAACAAGGAATCGGCGGTCGGGGAGCTGAACCTGGAGTATGCGCTGTGGAAGACGAGCACCATGTACGGATATGTCTTTGAGCTGCATGAGCTGACACACGCACTGCGGGAGTATACTAACAGCCACAGCGAATAGCTGCGTCGGCGGGAACTCAACCGGAAATGCGCGGGAGTTGATAGCGGTGCATGAGAAAGGTCATTGGCTACAGAGTTTCGGGTATGTTCTGCTGGCGCTAAGTATTTCGTGTCTGGCTGGCGCTCAGCAGGACACAGCAGTGCGACGGATGAGTGTCATCATGGCGGCGAAAGCGGCCCCAAGCATCGTGACGCTGCAGGCCGCGCTGCATGACGAGGACCCATTGGTGAGACGAGCGGCGGCCCGAGGCTTAGCCGGGATAGGCACGCCGGCAGTGGAGGCGCTCGCCGAAGCACTTGATGTGGACGACTTCGTCCTCCGGCGGAATGCAGCGATGTACCTGGGCGAGATGGGCCCGACGGCAGTCAGGCATATCGGCAAGGCGCTGCGTGACGACCACTCGCTGGTGCGCGAGGCCGCTATCGGTGCTTTGGCGCGGCTTCGTCCCCCAACAAAGCAAGCGCTGGACCTCCTCGTCGCCGCCGGTGCCGACGATGACCCTCGTGTGCAGGCGATGGCGGTAAGCGCCATCAACGCATACTTCGATGTGGTCAAGGAGATCCCGCTGCCTGTAGAAGGCTGGAAGTTCAAGACCGATCCGGACGATGTAGGCAAGAGCGAGAAGTGGTACGAAGTGGGTCTCGATGACAGTCTGTGGGGCAACATCGGGATTGACAAGTTCTGGCAGGAGTACGGGTATCAGTACGAGGGGGTCGGCTGGTATCGGAAAAGTATTAAGCTGCCGGCGAACCCGGACGGACAGAAGGCTGTGATTCACTTTGGTGCAGTGGATGAGAGTACGTGGCTGTGGGTAAACGGCGAGTATGCCGGCGAACATGACATCGGCCCCGGAGGATGGGAGACGCCGTTCCGACTTGATATCTCCGACGCACTGAAGTGGGGAGCGGACAATCAGTTTACCGTGCGCGTGCTCAATACGGCGATGGCAGGCGGCATCTACCAACCGGTGACTATCATTGTGCTGAAGATCAAGGAGCTCAAGTAGATCTGGTGGCTCGTAGGGATAACCGCTATTTGGAAAGGTGGGTCAGATGACCAAGATGACATTCATGACGATGGCAATGATTGCGCTTGGAATGCTTTGCGCTTGCGCGATGGCGCAGGACGCGGAAGGTAGTCTGACGCAGCCGTTTGAGAGCGCGTACATCGGGAATGATGCGACCGGAAGCCACGTGATTGCACTGTGGCAATTCATGCCCGGCAAGGAGACCGAGGACGGTAGCCGGCATGGACATGACCTGCAAGTGAAGGGCGCGGAATTCAACGAGCAAGGTCGCTTCGGTTCGTGTCTGGAGTCCTTCCGGGGCTGGCCTGATACGGACGAGAAGCACGGCGTGGTGGTGAAGAACCACGGCACACTGACGCCGAAGGGGGCCTTCACCATCGAGATGTGGCTCAAGCCTAAGGCGGACCTGGACGGCTACCCTGAGTCATTCCTGATAGATAAGAAATATGTCGCAGATACGGACTACCAATTGACACTCAGCCCGGCGGACAAAGCCGGCAAGCGCAATTTGCGATTGCGGCTGGGCTTCGGCTCCGAATCGGAGGTCTTCACCTCGGAATCCATCATCTATGAGCAGGGTGTCTGGTACCATATTGCTTGCACCTATGACGGCGCGGGTACGGTTCAGTTCTTTCGCGATGGCATCGTTCTGGGACGAGTCGAGAAGCCCGGTCGCGGTGCCATCGTGGCCGGTAAGCACGATCTGACTATCGGAGACCGCGTCGGCAGCTATTACCACGGTTTCCCCGGCTATCTTGACCAGGTGCGGATATGCAACGGAGTGCTTGAGTTCTGCAGTGTGAAAATGGAAGTCGCCTCGCACCGGAAAGCGTTTCTGCGTATGGAGAAGGATGCGCAGGTGCAGTTCGAGGTGACGAACCTGCAGAGGCAAAAGCTGAGCGGCGCGGTGGTCAAGATTAGTCTTGACTATGGGCCGTACCAGCGATTCGAGCTTCCTGAGATTGCCGGAGGAGGCAGCGCGACAGTCAGCTACGCGTTGGATACTTCCAGCAGGCCAGGCCAAGCCAAGCTGATTGCGCAGCTCGAAGTACCTGGGGATGAACCACTCGTCAGTCGGCAGAGCTTTGATCTACACATCGTGCCAAGGCCTCTGCCCCATCGTATGCCGGTGGTCATGTGGGGCGTGAACGGCGTGAGTAACGTGCTCGAGGAGATGGATCGGCTCAAGGACATCGGCTTCACCCATTGTCTCGGTCTCAGGGCTGATTTCGGGAAGATATGGGACGCCGGTGAGCCGGTCCAGGCAGCGAGTGACGACCAGGTTGCCGAGGCATATGACATGCTGGACAAGGCCCTTGTCAATGACCTGCATATAGTCGAGGGCCTCTCACCTGGCAGATGGGCCGTAGACAAGGAGGAATTCCGCCAGGTGGATCGTGACGGGAAGCCCTACGACAGCGATCGCATCTCGGTCAACGGGCTGTATCCAGAGGTGCAAAAGTTCTGCTACAACGTGGGCGCATCGGTGGCACAGACATATGGTGAGTTCCCGGCGTTTGAGAGTGCCCTAATCCATACGGAAGTGCGGGGAGCCAGCAAGCCTTCCTTCTCCGAGATGGACAGGGCGGCCTTCCGCAAGCACTCCGGGCTCGATATACCTGCCGAGATCGGCACCGCCCGCGGGGTGCGTTACACGAATCTCAAGGACTTCCCAAGCGACCGCGTCATTGCCGATGACCACCCGATTCTAGTGTATTACAAGTGGTTCTGGGAACGCGGCGACGGGTGGAATGAGCTGCATACGCAATTGCATCGGGGCCTCCAGACGTGTGGGCGCGAGGAGTTCTGGACCTTTCACGACCCGGCCTGCCGTGTGGCCAGTAAATGGGGTAGCGGCGGTGAAGTAGACTTCCTGTCGCACTGGACATACTCGTATCCTGACCCAATCCGTATCGGGCTATGCACTGATGAGCTCTTCGCGATGGCCGCGGGCGGTCGCGAGGGCCAGCAGGTCATGAAGATGACGCAGGTCATCTGGTATCGCGGCCAGACGGCACCGATGCCGGGTACCGAGGCACAAGTCGTAGACGCGACCTTTGATGATCACGATCACGGCCCGAAGGCGAGCGACAAACCGGACCAAGGCAAGTACCGCGCTCGCTGGGAGAAGGAAATCCCCGATGCGGCCTTTATCACGATCGCTCCGATGCAGATGCGCGAGGCGTTCTGGACGAAGATGGCCCGCCAGATCCAGGGCATCATGTACCATGGCTGGCAGTCCCTAGTCTATACGGGGACCCACTCATCATACAGGCACACCCATCCGGGTACCCACAGGGAACTGAAGCGTCTCGTTGAGGCGGTGCTGCAGCCGCTCGGCCCGGCCCTGATGCAAGTCCCTGACCGCCAGAGCGATGTGGCATTCCTCGAGAGCTTCAGCTCGCAGATGTTTGCGGGACGAGGTACTTATGGCTGGAACGGTGGCTGGGCTGGAGATGCGTATCTGATACTCCACTATGCACAGTTGCAGCCCCAGGTCATCTATGACGAGACGATACTGCGCGACGGCCTAGCGCACTACAAGGTGCTGGTGATGGCCGATTGCGACGTCCTGACCGCTAGCGTTGCGAAAGCCGTGCAGGAGTTCCAGGATCGCGGTGGGATAGTCGTCGGTGATGAGAACCTCTGCCCCGCGATCAAACCTGACATCCTTCTGCAAAGCCACACTCGCCCCAAGGAAGCAGACATGGCTAAGAACATGAACCTGGAGGCAGCCGAACACTTACGTACGGAGCTCGATGCCCACTATAAGCGCTATGCCGGCTCATCCGACCCCAATATCATCACACGTGTGCGGCGCTACGGCAGCACCGATTACGTGTTTGCAGTCAATGACACCCGCGAATTCGGCGACTATGTGGGCCAACACGGATTGGTGATGGAGCGCGGTTTGCCACTCGATGCCTCAGTATATGTCAACTCTCCCAGCGGTCATGTCTATGACTTGGTCGGACATCGGGAGCTGCGCGTTGATAAGGCTAAGGAGCATCTGGCCATCCCCTGGCAATTCGGTCCATGCCAGGGCCGCGTCTTCATGATTACGGAGCGGGCGATAGACAAAGTGGAAGTCCAGGCCCCACAGACGGTCAAGCAGAAGCAGACCGTCACTGTGAACATCGCAGTAGTTGATGCAGCCGGCGACAGAATTGATGCCGTCGTGCCGCTCGATGTGCAGATACGCGACGCCGACGGGCAAAAAGCAGAGTTCAGCGGCTACTACGGCGCAACAGGCGGGAAACTGCAGCTCAACCTGGATATTGCGCCGAATGATGCACGGGGCATGTGGCAGGTCGCGGTGACGGAGTTGGCCGCCGGAGCTACCAGCTACGCATACTTCCGGGTAATCGAGTAGCTCGACGCGCCTACTCTATGGGGCTAACCACCGGGCCGCTGAGTATGTCGGCGAACTCGACGGTCAGATCGGGTCTGCCGATAGCCGCGAAGACCTCCGCCCAGCGTTGCCGCTGGTTCTCATGCACGAGTACCGGCACGAAGCCCAGCCGCAGATACGTTTTCACTGCCGGCAGACGTGGGTCATCGGTCGAGAGCATGGCGTCCCGGCGGCCCTCGCGGCGGAACTGGTGCAGTACGGCGAGACTCACCCAGTAGCCCAGATGTTGGCCCCGGTGTCGGGGAACGACGGCCACCATGTGGACTTGCCCGGTCTGTTTTCCCCATTTGGGTGAGTCCCATGCAGAAGCGGTTGCTACGGGAATCTCGTCACGCACTGCGAAAAGCACGCGCTCAGGCCGGAATGCCTCATGCTGCCTCAGCCGTGTGTCAAATTCGCCCGCCTCAGTCTCGCGCTCAAACGCCGCAGCAACTATCTGCTCCCAGGCCGCCCCGTCGCTTTCATCGCGGTAACAGCGCAGCCCATATCCGTCAGGTAGTCGCACATCCGGTAGCCCGTCGAACCCTGCGCGCCTCATCACAAGCTGTGGCTTGAGCCGGTCGTCACCCATGGCAAGATCCACCCTCGTTTCATATATTGCTATGTTTACATTTCGTGCCGCAATGGCTTTGTTCAAACCCGATTCGCGATCGCAGCTGCCAGTTCCTCCCTGAGATGATGCGGCATTCCTGAAAGCCTCTGTAAAGGTATTCCGGTCTGCCAACTCGAAACTGCATATGGGTCACTTGTTCGTGATATTACCTGCTGAAAACCTGGGAGATGCCAGACATGATGGACCTGCAAAACTTGACCATTCCGCCTGCTGATTATGACGCCGATGCAATAGGGCTTCCGCCGTTGGAAGTCGGGCCGACGTTGGCTGACTGGGAATGCCAACGTGAGGCTATCCGCAAAAATTGGGCAGTGTATCTAGGGCATGGCCCCGATCCAGCTCCCCTCGAACCTCAGATCCTGGATGAGGAGGATCTGGGTGATGTTACGCGGGCGTTAGTCACTTATCAGGTGGAGGAAGGATGTCGGGTAACTGCTTATCTGATGACGCCCAAGGATAGCCCCTTCTGCCCCGGCTGCGTTGTGTATCACCCTACGACGACCATGACAATAGACCAGCCAGTGGGATTGGGGACGCGCAAGCCGTTGCAGTTTGCCCTGAATCTCGCCCGTCGTGGCTATGTGACGCTTTCACCGCGCAACTACATCTGGGATTACTGCGACAGACAGGCCACCCAATGGGCCGAGTACGAAGGCATGGTTGAGTTCCTGTTGCAGAGATGGCCTGAGTGGACGGGCATGGGCAAGATGGTGTGGGACGGTCTCCGTGCTATTGACTACCTGCTGGCAATGGCGCAGGTTGATGCGTCAAAGCTCTGCTGTATCGGCCATTCGCTGGGTGCGAAAGAAGTACTGTACTCGATGGCGTTCGACGAGCGGCTGAAGGCGGGTATCACCTGTGAAGGCGGTGTGGGCCGAGCGTTCACCAACTGGGACGCTCCCTGGTATCTCGGAGAGCAGATACACGAGCACCCTGAGCTTGACCATCACCAGCTTCTGTCACTGGCCGCACCACGCGCGCTGCTGGTCATCGGCGGCGGGGCTGAGCCGACCCGCAAACCCACGGAGAAAGGCCCGGGAGCGGACACGATTCTGACATGGAACTACCTCGAGGCCGCACGCCCGGCGTATGCACTGTACGGTACTCCGGAAAAGCTGGGCTATCTGCTCCATGACAAAGGCCATGACCTCCCTGCCGAGCACGAGCATATTGTGTATGAATGGTTTGCAGAGTGGCTGAACGAGTAGGACAATCAGCCTGGGTGACACGATTTCCGCGATGGAGGAAATAGATTGAGCGAGACAGCGATAGACCGGCTGGCCGAATTGCTGACAGACGCGCGAGATGCAGTAGCGTTGACCGGCGCCGGCATCTCCACTGAGAGCGGAATTCCGGACTTCCGGAGTCCCCAGACCGGTCTCTATGCCACTATTGACCCGATGGAGTATCTGTCAGTGGATGCCCTTAACACGCGCCCCGAGCAATTCTGGAAGTATTTCGTAGAAATCTTTGTGCTTCCCGAAGCGGAACCCAATGCCGGTCACATGGCATTGGCGTGGCTGGAGGAAAACGGTTATCTGTCGGCGATCATCACACAGAACATAGATGGGCTGCATCACAAGGCCGGCTCGCAACTGGTCTTCGAAATACACGGACACCTGCGGACGGTACACTGCACCGTTTGTGAGCGCACGTGGCCGATGGAAGAAGCGGTTTCGCAGGTACAGGCGGGCAAGCTGCCCTCATGCGGAGAATGTGGAGCCGCACTCCGACCTGATGTGGTTCTCTTCGGGGACCAGATGCCGGCGGCATTTCAGGAGGCTTTCAATGCTACACAATCCGCTGACCTGGTAATGGTGGTCGGCTCCAGTCTCAGCGTATCCCCCGCCAACATGCTCGCCTTCCAGGGCAATCGTCTCGCAATCGTCAATCGCGATCCCACCGCCGCCGACAACGAGGCTGCTCTTGCTATCCATGCTTCAGCCGGACAGACGCTGACGGCACTGGTCGAGAAGCTCACCACCGCAGCGATCTAACACTGCATTGACCTGTCGCGGCCAGGAGACATATCGAATCTTGAAAGTTACAGTTCGCTTTGTCGGTCTGGGCTGACCGGCACAGGAGGTCATCAGCGATGACGAGGCATGTTTATGCACTGGGGCTTGATTTCGGCACCAACTCCGTGCGCGCTTTGCTCGTTGATGTTGACAACGGCGAGGAGATCGCCACTGACGTGTATGACTATCGCCGCGGCGAGCAGGGCGTTATCTGCGACCCTGGCGACCCCCATGTGGCTCGCCAGCATCCGGCTGACTATCACGAGGGCCTTGTTGCAGCTGTGCGCGGGGTGCTGAACCAGGCGGCCTCGGCGACCGATTTCTCCCCCCAGCAGGTCATCGGCATCGGCATTGATACAACCGGTTCGACCCCCCTTCCAGTTGATGCAGCGGGCACGCCGCTCGCACTCACGGCCCCCTTCGCCGATGACCTGAACGCCCTCGCCTGGCTCTGGAAAGACCACTCCAGTATGGAGGAAGCCGAGCGCATCACGGACCTGGCCATCGAGCACCGGCCCGAGTACCTGAGTAGGTGCGGAGGCACGTACTCGTCGGAGTGGTTCTTCTCCAAGGCATGGCACTGCCGCAACGCCGCGCCGGAGGTGTTCGCGGCGGCTTATAGCTGGGTCGAACTCTGTGACTACATCCCTGCGCTACTCACCGGAGAGACTCATCCGCAGCGGCTGAAGCGCAGCGTCTGTGCCGCCGGTCACAAGGCCATGTACTCCGCTGAATGGGGTGGCCTGCCGGATGCGGATTTCCTGGCAATGCTGGACCCGACGCTGGCACAGTTGCGCGGACGTCTGTACCGGCACGCCTATGCTTCGGATGTCGAGGCCGGGAAACTGTGCCGCGAATGGGCGCAGCAGCTCGGTTTACCTGAAGGCATACCAGTAGCAGTAGGGGCATTCGATGCGCATTATGGTGCCGTCGGAGCGGGTGTCGGTACCGGCACCCTGATAAAGATAATCGGCACCTCAACCTGTGACATCACGGTGGCCCCAAAGACCGACACCTCGGCGGAGATTCCGGGCGTGTGCGGCATCGTTGACGGCTCAGTTGTACCGGGCTACTACGGGATCGAGGCAGGGCAATCCGCCGTCGGCGACATCCTCAACTGGTTTGTTACGTATGTGTGCGGTGATGCGGGCCTCCATGAGAAGCTGACTGCCGTGGCGGCAGCACTCAAACCTGGCCAGAGCGGCCTCTTAGCCCTTGACTGGAACAATGGCAACCGCACGATTCTAGTTGACGCTCGCCTGAGCGGTTTGCTGCTGGGACAGACGTTGCACACCACCAGGGCTGAAATCTATCGCGCGCTAATCGAGGCAACGGCATTTGGTGCCCTGACAATACATAACCGGCTGCGGGAGTACAATGTCAACATCGAGCGGATCATCGCTTGCGGCGGCATCGCTGAGAAGAACCGCCTGTTCATGCAAACGTATGCGGATGTTTTCGGCCGTAGCATCGAGGTATCGCGCTCGTCACAGACTTGTGCCTTGGGTGCGGCGATCTTCGCTGCCGTAGTGGCGGGTTCGGAACGAGGCGGCCACGATACCACCGAGCAGGCACAGGCAGCGATGACGGGAGTCAAGGTGGAGAAGTATCAACCGGACCCGTATCGCCATGCGGTCTATGCCGAGTTGTACAAGCTGTACAAACGTTTGCATGACAGCTTCGGGGTCGCAGGGCACCGTGAGCCACTGGCCGATGTCATGAAGAAGCTGCTGGCCATCAAATATGATGTCGCTGAATAATCCGGTAGCCCCACCGTTTGCGGAAGGGATTGCTGATGCTGGATGAACTGAAGCAACAGGTTTATGACGCGAACATGGCGCTGCAGCGGGCGGGCCTGGTGCTGCTGACGTGGGGCAATGTTAGTGGCCGGGACCCCGATAGCGGCCTGGTCGCCATCAAGCCCAGTGGCGTCGAGTATGCAGAAATGACGCCGGCGCAGATGGTAGTTGTTGATATCGAGGGCGAGGTAATCGAGGGGGAGTTGAGGCCCTCCTCGGACACGCCGACACACCTGGAGCTGTATCGGAGTTTTCCTGCAATTGGCGGCGTGGCGCACAGTCATTCCACGGCTGCTACGGCATGGGCACAAGCCGGGCGCAGTCTGCCGTGCTATGGAACCACCCATGCGGATCAGTTCCGCGGGCCGGTGCCGGTGACTGCGGAGATGTCGCCGGAGGCTGTCGGCGGAGACTATGAGCTGGAGACCGGCAAGGCGATCGTACGGGTTTTCGAGTCCCTCGATCCCGCGGAGATTACCGCAGTACTCGTGGCGGGTCATGGGCCGTTCACGTGGGGAGCGACGCCCCAGGCTGCCACTGAGAACAGCATCGTGCTAGAGCATGTCGCGCTGATCGGGCTGCTGACGGAGGCCCTTAACCCCTCTGTCACAAATATCACGGCCTTTCTGCGCGATAGGCATTTCTTGCGCAAGCATGGCGACGAAGCTTATTACGGGCAAAGCGATAGCTAGGGAGGCCCTAATATGTTGCGCATAATCGGTTTTGGAGTCGGTCTGTATATGTTGGCTACCTGTGCGAGTAGCGCTTACGCAGCTACAGTAAGCGCCGGCGGCGTCGCGCTGCAAGTTGATGCCCAGGCTAATGTGACAAGCCTCAGTGTAGGCGAGACCCAACTGAACGTGTCGCCCGGGCCGCTGGTGGAGCTGTGTGATGTTGAGCACGGAGGCTTCGTCGCAGGCAAGAACACCCGCGGCGGCATTGATGACGAGCTGATGCTGGATTTCGATGCCGCCAATGCCACTGCCAAGGTGATAGTCGAGCCACGTGGTGAAGCTATGCGCTTCTCCTGCAACCTCAAAGGCGGGGAGTTGCCTGCGCGCGGAATGCTGCTGCGTTTCAGCTTCCCGTTTGATGCCCAAGGTTGGCAGTGGCACAAGGACATGCAAACATCCGTGCCCATGAATGAAAGTAAAGTCTATGAGAATGTCCAGCCGCTGCGGGCGTACGCCGACCTCCCGGAATGGAAGGACGAGCCGGACCTGCGAATGGGCTATTCGAACCGCAACTTCTGCACGGTGCTGACTGGGCCGGTGGGGCTGTGCCTGGCGGTGCCGTTGGATAAGCCCTGCACCTTTCGAACAGCCTATGACGCAGCCGTGAAGCGCCTGGAGATCGTCTATGATTTCGCGCTGTCGCCGGACACTGGCAAGCCGAATGAAGTGGATGTGGCATTTGACTTATATGCCTGCGACCCGACCTGGGGTTTTCGCAGCGCGCTGGCTCGCTACTACCGCATGTATGCTGGCCTCTTCAATGTCTATATCAGAGACCAAGGCCAGTGGATGGCCTTCAGAAAGCTCTCGGACATAGACAATGTCAACGAGTTCTACTTTGCGTTGCAGGAGGGTGCGCCTGAGCCGGCCTACGATGACAAGATAGGAGTGTTGTCCTGTCCATACTTCACCCACGCAGGAATGGGCGCGACCATCCCCGACTACGACCCGGAGGCTGATCCTCTCCCCTCCTATGAGGTGCAGGTGAAGGCGATGGAGGAAGCGTTCAGAAAGCGAACACGCCAGGACGGGATCTACGCGCAGGTCGGCCTGCACGATGTGGAGGGGAAGCTGGCTGTGCGCAAGTGGGCCGTATATGCTCATCTCATCGCGCAGTTCAATCTCGACCCCGATTTGCCTTATGGGAAATGGACGCTGGCGCAGGCGACAGCACGCCTCGAAGAAGTACGCCAGAAGCAGAACGCAGAGCTAGACGGCTTCTACTATGACGGCCTTTCCACCGGCATCAACTACAATCCGGCCCACTTCAAGACAGCCGCCGCGCCGTGTCTGTGGGACCCGGTAGCCAAGAAGCCTTTCCTCAATAACTTCCTGTCCTCGTGTGAGTTCGCACGCGCCGCAGCCGAATTGCTTCGCCCGCTAGGCAAGATAACGATGATGAACGGCGTCGGCGGCTCGGCCTCCTTTGTCGCACCCTGGCTGGATGTCTTCGGCAACGAGACGGGCGTGCGTATCCCGCGCGAGACCTTCAACTACGTGCGCACGATCATCTACCACAAGCCATACATGACCCTGCTGAAGGGGAATTATGAGCAGGTCATAGGCCGGCCGGAGATGGAGCTGTTCCACAAGCGCTGCCTCGCCTACGGTGTCTTTCCGGGATTCTTTGACTGGCCGCCTAGTGGGCTGGGGCCGGGGGGCTGTTACTGGTATCACTCCCGCTATTACGAGCGTGACCGCGATATCTTCCGCAAGTATCAGCCGCTGTGCCGGCAACTGGCACTCGCCGGTTGGGAGCCGGTAACCTTTGCCCGCAGTTCGGAGCCGCGCGTGTTCGTCGAGCGCTTTGGGCCGGCGGACGACATCGTCTATCTCACGCTCCTCAACGAAGACGCTAATCCGCACCAGACCACACTGAGCATTGATGCGCAGGCTCTTAACCTAAACCCTGCAACGGTTGAAGCAGTGGACCTGGTCACGGGCCGTCCTGTAAAGCTGAGTGTCAAGGGCGGCGCTCTATCCGCCGAGACGGTAATTCCCGCAGACGGCGTCATGGCCATTCAACTCGCCGACGCGGAGACCGCGGCCGGATGGCGCATCGGCCAGGCCATCGAAACGCTGAACCGAGGCGTCCTGATGCGCGAAGTGGATAATGACAAGCCGCCCGTGCCCGTTCACTGGGTTCCCAATGGGGCCAACTACCGGCGCGAGACAGATGGCGAGCAGACCAGGCTGGTGTTCAGCGGCGCACAGACATGCTCGCAATGGGTAATGCTCTTCCAGACCGAGCCCGCTGAAGTGACGCTCCGTGTCCGCGCGACTGCGGCAGACCTCGCCGGCGGCAAGAGCGGAGTTGATTGCCGCATAGCCTGGGTAACGAAAAGCTTTACCCACTACGAAAACCATTCCCTTCAAGTACCAGATGGCACTTACGAAAATAAGATGTGCGAACTCAATATCAAATCCGAGCACCCGCTGCGCGCCATCCAACTCATTCCAACAAGGGCCGGCACAGTGCAAGGGACCCTCAAGTTCTCTGAGATCTCTATCTCAGATGCATTACGGGACGAGTACGCCATTGATCCGACCTTCCAGGAGTGGTATGAGCCGGTACCCGAGAAGATGCGCGAGCCAATCGCCCGAAATTGTCAGGGCCTGCGCGCATCGCTGGTGCAGCTGCAACAGCCGGGAGTGAAGCTGGAGGCCAAGTCCACACGCGACACGTTGTTTGATGCCTTTGGTAAGTGCCGCAATCTCAGTGAGTACGTGGCCGCCGAGAAGGCCGAAAACGGTTGCCGCCGGGTCTTGCGCGATATTGAGACCATTGAACAGCACCTCGGTTTCGTCACATTGCGCGCCCTCAATGCGCCCCCACCGGCGATCGGCGGACCCGTTGCCGCCGCGCCGGGCGATCAGGTGACTCTGGATTTCTCCGCGCCCAAGCTAACCGGTATCCCGGTGCGGACCGAACTGCGCTCTGATGATGTCGCGATACGAGAGACGGCGGGCAAGGCCATATTCACAATTCCAGCCGATGCGGAAGTAGGCTCAGTGATCGAGGTGAGCGGCCTCATGCACATCGGGGAAACGGGGGCCGCGGCGACATTACGGGCAGACCATAAGATCGGCGTGGTTCAGCCGCTGCTGGTGGACCTCGAGAGCGAGGGCGCAGACACCGAGACCGGTGCGACTCGCCTGCGCATCATCCTAACCAACAACCGCAGCCGGCCGACAACTGCGCGACTGGCCGTGACGCCGCCGACAGGCTGGCGTGTCACTGCGCCTGCTGGTATCGAGATTGGTCCCGCCGCGCAGGCGACTGTGGAAGCCCAGATCAGTCCTACGGAGAAAGCAGCGGCAGGTGCAGTAACCGTCAACGTTATGGCGGTTGCCGGTCGCGACAGTGCCACAGGACGGCTGAAGATACTCTACATCCCCAATGAGGCAAATCTGCTGAAGAACCCCGGTTTTGAGGAAGGCAAGACGGGCTGGGGCTGGGGTAAGGATACGGTCAGCATCGTCACCGAGGAGGCGGGCAGTGGGAAGGCATCTCTGCGGATTAGAAACCCCGCGTCTCTGCAGAGCGAGGCATCACAGTCGGTTGCTTTGAACCAGGACAAGCCATGCGCGATACTGGTGCGCGCCTCTTCAAAGGCAGTAGACGTCAGTGGCAAGCCGGATCGGAACTACTCACTGTATGTGGACCTTTACTACATGAATGACGGAGGCCACATCTGGGGTCGCACTCACAGCTTCCAGACCGGCACCACCGACTGGCAGATGGGCGAGTTGCTCATCGAGCCGGAGCAGCCGATCCGCAATGTCAACGTCTATCTCCTGCTGCGCGGTCATTGCGGGACTGCGTATTTCGATGACGTTGCCCTGATGGAGGATCCACGCCGCAAGGGGAATATCGCCCGCGAGGCAGAAGTCGTCGTTGACAGCAACTACTCGGGATATAGCCCCAGCCCAATCAATGAC
Organism: uncultured Armatimonadia bacterium; assembly: GCA_964498775.1. Lineage (GTDB taxonomy): Bacteria > Armatimonadota > Zipacnadia > Zipacnadales > UBA11051 > UBA11051. The sequence goes on along the minus strand of CAZCJS010000048.1, from coordinate 3,920 downwards.
GGGTATATCGAGGTCGAGGACAAGCACTGGACCGACCAGGCGTGGGCTTCCGAGGATCACGGTCGCGAACACTTCGTCGAACTCAGATTCGCGCAGAACCGGACGGTGGAGAAGGTGGTCGTCTACTGGTCGCTCGATGCTGGAATTGCGAGAACATCGCGAGAGGTACACTTGCAGATTCCTGAAGGCGTAGCCTGGAAGACGATAAAGACGATCGAGTGCGACCAGCCGGTGCCTGCGACGGAGATGGTATTGAGACACCCGGTGACCACCAATAAGCTGCGGCTCTTCCAGCCTGCTAACAAGGGTCCCAACGACCGCAAGGGCCTCATGTGGGTCAGAGAGATCGAAATATTTGAGCCTCTATAGCCCGAACACCGGGCGCAGAATGGAGCCAGTACAAATCCCGCTGCAATTGCAGCGGGACTTGGCTCACTGATGCGCGATTCTCTACTAGTCAAGAATCTTGACGTTTTCGGCACGAGGGCCTTTTGCGTCTTCGACAACATCGAACTCGACTTCATCACCCTCATTGAGGGTCCGATAACCATCGCCGAGTACGGCGGAGAAATGTACAAATACATCATCCGCGCCTTCGCACTCGATGAAGCCAAAGCCCTTGGCGTCGTTGAACCATTTGACTTTGCCTGTTGCCATGTAACGCACCTCCTTCTTGGCGGGTTAAGCTAGCCAGTCGCAGCCGAGCTGCATTGAGGTACGCCGACGGAACAGGCTGACAACCGATCATCGTAGCTTTTCTCTGCATTACTCCCGGAATACGGTACAACTTCAGGGTCGCACGTAGTGTAGCATTTCGGCATTAACTAAGTCAATACATGAATGTCACTGTTTTCACCGCAATGTCCATGTACTAGGGGCCGCAGCCGCAGCCGGTCTCGATATCACCCGGCCAGCCATTTGTGCCACCGAGCAAGTTGTACACCTCCCTGAACCCCTTCTCTATGAGTATATCTGCCCCTTGACGGCTGCGCGAGCCGGCGGCACAGATGCAGCATATCGGCGTGGTCTTGCTGATACGCTCAGACCATTCATCAATGTTGGCCAGCGGTTGGTTGATAGTGCCGGGGATGTGTCCGATGATGTACTCCTGGTAAGTGCGCACGTCAACCAGCGCCACCTGCTGACTTGTGTCAATCATGGTCTGCAGCTGCGCGGCAGTAATGTCCTGACGCACGGGCGGGGGAGAGATGGTGCCGATGGGCCAGCTATCGAGACCGACGACGCAGCGCAGAACGAGGATGGCGTCCCCCACATCGCCACTCCCGTTCTCATTGGCATCGGCTCGTTGGTCTTCGAGGTCGAGGCCGACGACGATGCGCAGAATGTTGATCGCATCCCCGACGGAGGGCTCGCCGTCGCCGTCCATGTCGCCGAGCAGTTCACTCTGTGCAGGGGAGACGACTTCTGCACAGCGTACAGAACTGCCGGGCGTCTGCGGTCCAGCCTCCCCGCCGCCGCAACCCGCTAGTTGCACCAGTAAAGTTGCAGTGATGAGCAGGCACGCAATGACGGAACCTCGTGTCACTATGGCCACTCCTGCGGCCTGATGTTCGTGTGCCGAGTTGCAGCGAGGCGCATCGGACTACTCCTCATCGAGCTTGAGTATCCGCCGGGCGTTACCTTCTGCGATGGCGCTGAATACCTCCACATCGAGTTCAGCCCTTTTCCGGCGCATCCACTCGACCTGCGGAATCTCGTGACTCGCGAACATAATATCGCTGCCGTACATAAGCCGCCGCCAGTTGCGCTCGATGAAGCCGTCGTAGAATTCGGGATCCCGGCTGATAGCGTTCCAGCCGGAGCCCGCGGAGATGTCTGCATAGAGGTTCTCATAATCAGCCATCAGTCGGTCAATTGCCCCGCCGGGCTTAACACGCCCCGGCGGATACCCATCTGCATACTCCCCAGAGATGTTCGCCCAGAAGCCCGGCCCGTGCCCCACGAAGATGCAGTTAGGGAACTCGCTGAGACATTCCTCGAGACCCGGCAGCCCCGGTTCATCGGTGCAGACCCCGCCGATCTCGATGTCTATGGGAACACTGTGCTCGTCGCACTTGCCATATATCACCTTGTTCAGTTCATGGTTGAACGGCAAGCCGGGTACATGTTCGCCGAAGCCCTTGCACCCGTACTTCTCGATGAAGACATCGAAGAGCGCCTCCAGATTTGGATAGCGCGGATCTATGCACATGAAGGCGATGAGCCGGTCGGGGAACTGGTCCCGCCCCTCGATCACCTCTTCGGTCAACAGCCACCCCCAGTGGCCCTCCGGACTCTCCAGCGGCAGGACCACCGAGATGTCCACACCGTCACGGTTCATGCGGTCAACTAGTTGCGCGGCGGTCAGGTAATGCTTGTCCGGGTAGCCCTCCCGGTACAACCGTCCCATGTGCGCATGGAAATCAATCAATGTCAACACTCCCTGCTGAAGCGGGACAAGGCCCGCTACGAATATCGACGCTTCAGTCGCCGATATGCTTCTCCCGAAGCGACTGTTCTCCGCAGGCGTCCCGGGCTCCTTCTGCTGCAGAGCACACTACTGTGTGCGTGGGTGGATTAACCGCCGCAATCGAGGCAAGATGGGCAGGAAAAAGGCTCGAGTGCAGCGAAACTCCTCGTGCTCAAGCCTGTGCGTGGCGACTCTGGTTCATAGAGATACCAGACAACTATCTGTGGAGGTAGCGGAGATGGAACGGTGGATGATAGCTTGCGTGGTTGCCGTACTCCTGTTGGGAACGATGGGCCCTCTAGCGAATGCCGACACGACATCCTCCATTTTGGAGCCAATCAGCCCCATTGATGAATACCAGGTCAGCAACGGGGTGCGCCCGGCCATCGTCACAGGCAATAGCGGCGCGATCATGGTGGTGTGTACCGCCAAGAACCCGGCGAACAACAACTATGAGCTCTGCAGCCTGCTGCGCTCCGGCAGCACCACAACCATGGTCCCACTCCCCAAAGGGGATATCTCGAGCAGTACCTATACCTCGCTCGAGCCCAAAGGGCTTGTACCTGGGGCGGACAGCAACGAGTTCCATTTCACAGCCGGGTATAGCGGCAAACTGTATTACTGGCATTACCAGAGCGGCACTTGGTCCTCGCCAGTTAGGATACCGGAGGCGAATCAGCAGAGCGGAATGGTAGCGTCTTCAGGTGGCGAGCCGATCATCGGGTATGTCAAGGGCGGGTCGTTCCACTGCGCCATTCCGCAGGGCGGGACGTGGCAGGACGCAGAAGTTGGCGGCCCGGGCATAGGCTGGGGGCAAACATGCCCCATCTACATAGACGCTGCCGGCGGCACGTACATGCTGGGCAAGAGCCATGAGACTGGTGTCGTGGCAAGTCTCTCAGCCGGTGCGGCCATGTTGCAAACAGACAACTGGGCTCTCACGCCCACAGGTGATAGCACCACCTGGACCTCTCCGGCACCGCAGGGAGGAGTCCACTACGTCATTGATCCGCCCAATCAACGTGTTTGTACTGCCTGGCTGGAAGACCAGACCATCAAGGTCGCCTGGGCTCCGTTAGGCACGACGAGTGAAGGTCAGTGGCAGACCCACTCGGTTGCCCCCGCCGAGGGTGTGACTACCGCCAGGTTCCGCCTTACTTCCAACGGTCGCGGCGCCGTCGGCCTGATGTACTACTGGTATATCACGGGTGGCCAAAGAAGGGTGCACTTCCGCTGGGTCAACAGCACCGGCCTTGGTGAGGCAATCGAGCTGTCGCGTCTCCCCGGAGAAACGGAGGCAGCGGAGTTCACAGACGTCGGGTACGAAACCCTGGAGGCGTTCATTGACGCCGCAGGCACTGCTCATGCGGTGATGGTTGCCAAGAAGCCCGGCGAGCAGACAGGCAACGTTAGACGCATCTACTATGCCACCATAGCCGGCGGCCCCGCC
>CAZCJS010000047.1:9323-20286 GCA_964498775.1 uncultured Armatimonadia bacterium | reverse complement strand
GGTCAAGTGACCATATCAGGCACATACACTTACGGCTTCTTGAAGCACGCGACTGGCTTCATCGTCGCAACCATGCGAGCAATACCGTTCTCCTTGAGGACCTTGGCCAGGCTGTCTATGGGCCGGTAGTTGTGGCCGAGTTGGGACGTGATCTGCGTTCCCGCCGGCCATAGTGCCTCGATTCCAGAATCATGCAGGAACTTGTCGCTATCGGTGGGTAGGCTACCGGGATGTTCCCGTTTGCCGGTGCCGTGGCTGAGCGAGTAGTAGCTGAGGTCCGCAGCCGTCCCCGGGACAAATAATGCTGACGGGGTTGACATCGAGCTGCCGACAAACGCTGGCTGACCCGTCCGCGCATAGGGATGGTCAGGCGGGAAGAAGCTGGCGGGCCGGAAGGAACACGCACCATGCCGGTGGATGTACACATTGCTCCCGTCAACCCTACCTCGCCAGATGCCGTTGTGTGAGAGGTCCGCAACTAGCTCACATCCAATTCCCATTTCCTCACCGAGTATCTTCCTGACTTGGGTTGCCAGCATCGCGCGATGCACGTAGCCGCTGCTCGTGGCGGCATCATACGCACAAACGTAGCTGCGTGCGATAGGCTCATCTTCATAGAGCGCCAGGCGATGTCCTAGCGTAGCCACGAGCCCCGACATACCGGCTGGTAATCCCAGGTGAAAAAGCGCTTTGCGTATGGCCATCTTCACCGCGATTTCCCCCTTAACCTCAGGCCGGCTGCTATACATCAGACTCACTAGGGGACCCAGGGGTGGAGAGCTATGAATAGCGAAGGTTACAGAACCCTCAGACACACCCAAAGCAACCGCCATCTCTCTGTCGGCAATATCAGTAACTGAGTGGAACTCAATGAAGTGGTTACCAACCCCGAGCTCGCCCATGCTCAATTGGCTCCCACGCAGTGCGAACTCCGGTATCGCTTGTGCAACTTGTCGCCAACTGGTCTCAGCACCAAGGCGGTAGCCTTCTGGCTCAATGCAGTCTAGCTCTGCTTTCGAATACCCCAGCGCGGCGCATGATGCCCGCGCATCTGTCATCGCTCTCACCATTTCATCAAACGTGAGCGAGGGAGTATCCCGTGAGTATTCCGCAGCCTTCTCAGCAATAGCCCTCAGTATCCGTTGCCACTCACTGCCACACACATCGGCAGCCCTTGCGTCTGTCTTCATCAACAGCGTTCCGCAATTGATGCTGGCACCAATCGCCGTGGGCACCACATGCTCATGGAAGCAAGCAACCAGACCTGTGGCAAAGGGGTTCTTCGCCTTGAAGGCCATATCGGGGAGTAAAACGATCGGGCCGCTGCGGCCGGTCAAATTGGCAAGCCTGAGCACTGCAGCCCGCTGTCGCGCCGACATCTGCAGACCAATCGGCAACAACTCGCGGATCGGGTCCATCTCAACCTGCCCCTCAGAAGATGCCATCTGCCGCCTCGCGCAAGATGTTGTAGGCCTTTGCCGGACCATCGTCGCGCCTCATCTGAAGTGCATAGCAGGCGGTGTCGCAAAGCAGGTCCTGCAACTGCTGGGTCTGGCGCGGATACCAGTCGTCCATGCCGAAGAACGTGGAGAGAATCGTCGCATAGTAATCGAACTCCGCCACCTGCGCCGCCAGCCGACTACTAGTGTATAGACGCTGCGCCGCAGCCGAACAAGGCAGCTCTTCAATGCATGTCGTGTCACCGAAGCGAGGCAGTACCAGCATTCTCGGAATCACCGCATCCGTAACCTGATGTTGAACCTCAAACGCCGGCTTATCTCCTATCGCTCCCACCGCCGATAGCTTCGCGGGTGCCTCCGATACGCTCGTCAGACGAACCGGCTCATAACACGCATAGACAACTTCACCGTCATAGAAGAGAAGATCATCCGATACGAAAGCAAATTCTCCATCATGCATTAGGCGCAACAGCAGCGTGGACTTCCCGATCCCCGCAAGACCGCCGATGATCAGCGCCTTCCCACCACACTCTACTGCGCCCCCATGAAACCAGAACCGGTTAAGTGAATCTCCCAGATGCCACGCAGCCGGGAAATACACCATCTGATACATCAATCGCGTTGAGAAGTAGTTGGCGACAAATCGGCCCAGGCGTTGACGAAGACTGTCCCAGACCACCTGGTAATTCAGTTGACCTGTCACCTGAAGACTTTCTTGGCAGTCGTACTTCGCGGAAAACCCGGGAAAGCCCGGCACGCTTGGAATCCCGACCTCGTGCTCACTGCCGTGGATGTTGATAGCCACCGCCGGAAGTCCTGTTCCGATCGGCGGTGTCTTTTTGCCCCAGGGAAACTCTCGCAGCCAATTCAACTCCGCATGGACCTCCGCGGGCTCATCTTTCACCACAATTCTAGCCAGGCGTGAAGCAACAAACTCTATGAAAGGCGCATAGTTGCTGCGAACTTCCAGGACCACCCCGCACAAGTTCACTGCAACGATTCTTGTATCCGACATTTGTCAGTTGCCTTCATCTCTGATATATTGTCTTCGGAGTATAGCATGATCAGGGCTCGCGAGGAAAGATCGTGTCTGACAATGCCCCGGCAGCATCCTCAAATGGCGATGTAGGCAGGCAATACACATTCAACCCATCTCCCTATGGGCCCCATCAGAAGGCAATCGGTTTGGTGCCTGCCGGTGCCCGCGTGCTTGATGTCGGCTGTGCACGGGGCTACATCTCCGAGCAGCTTGTCGCCAAGGGCTGTGAAGTCCTCGGCATCGAGCTTGATAGGGAGGCTGCGGACTTAGCTCGCCGTCACTGTGCCGAGGTCATCGTCGCCGATATGGACACCCTCGCCGAACTCCCTTGGCCTCGGCAGCGTTTCGACGTTATCCTCTGCATGGACATCCTCGAGCATCTCAAGGACCCGGCCCGCGCGCTGAAGCTGCTCAAGCCCTATCTCAACCCCGAGGGCATCATCATCGTTACCTTGCCCAATGTCGCCAACTGGTGGCTCCGCTTCCGCCTCTTACGCGGCAGATGGGACTACCATCCTCTCGGCATCTGCGACAGGTCACACCTGCGTTTCTACACGCTCAAGACTGCTCGCGACCTGCTGGCGGAGGCAGGCCTTGCCATCGCCACCTTTGACGTCACCCCCGGTGCCGGGGCATGGGCCCCATACCACTACACAATCGGCAAGCTGCTGCGGCTCTTCAGACTCGATGAGCGCTGCGATTACTGGCTCTCGCGACATTTCCCCGGCTTCTTCGCCTACCAGTTCATTTTCGCCGCACGCCCGCAGTAATTCCACCGCACAAGTCACTGCCCCAACTGCTTGCGTCCCGCTGGCCTCAAAAAAGCCGCCCTGCAACTGTGGGCGGCTGGCTTCTCCATTGCTCACATCCGGCGCCTTGTACGCCTCTACTGCTCTGCCGGTGGCACGTCCGGCTCGACTTCGCTCGCCCCGGGCTGCGGAGTCCCTTCTTCGCCTGAAGTGTCCGTAGCTGGTGCCACGTGCCCGTGCCGCTGCAACTTCTCCAGGATTTCATCTCTACTCTGTACCCGCATGGGGTCCTCAGTGTCCGTGAGGTCAACGGTGGCCCCACCCGACGTCACGATGATCGCTGGTGCCCAGGCGTCTTCCCGCGCCTCGCTGTTGTTCATGTGGTACGTCGCTATCAGGGCCACAATCACGCCCGCTGCGATCACCGCGCAGGCAGCCAAAAACTGCGGGGAGCCGATGGCTCGCTTGCGGGTGGCAGTACGCTCGGGAGACGTCCGTTGGAGGGCTTCCTCCTTGATCTCGGCGGCCAGATACGGTGGCGGCGTCGGTACTTCCATCTGCTCCAGAAGCTGCCGGCATGCTTCGCACTCACGGCAGTGCGCCTCGAAGGCCGACTTCTCCTCCGCTGCCAGCTCTCCTGCGGCATAGGCCTGGTGCAATTCACGGACCTCTTCGCAGGTCAATTTGCCTCTGTCAACGGCAGATGGTAGTGCCATGGGTGTCGCATTTGCCCCTGTGGGTTCTGCGGCCGGATGCGGGCGGAAATCCCGCAGCCTTGAGCGGACGACGTCTTGCTTAGGGCGTCCTCATCAGTGCGCGCAGCTTCGTCGCGAGTGCATCCCGCGCCCGCGACAGACGCGACTTGACCGTACCGACACGACAACCGATGACCGCCGCTGCTTCCTCGTACTCCATCCCCTCAAGATCAATCAGTAACAATACCTGCTGGTACTTGGGCGACATCTCCCGGATGATCTGGTGCACAAGCTCTCTCATCTCATGCCGCTCAGCCATCGTGTGTGGCATCTCGGACTCATCGGGAACGGTCCGCTGCATCTCCCCATCGTCGGTCTGGATGGGCGCGTCGAGCGATGGCCCTTCCAGACCACGCCGCCGCTTCATCCGCCGCAGTTCGTTTATGCAGGCATTCATTGCGATCCGGTAGAGCCATGTGCGCAGCGACGCCTCGTTCCGAAGCTCGAACCTGTGCAACTGGCTAAACGCCCGCAGGAAGACCTCCTGCGTGAGGTCCTCGGCCTGGTCGCCTCCGCACGTCCTGTGGGCTAGGGCGTAAATCCTCCCGTGGTATTTGTCCACGATGGTGGAAAATGCCTCGGCGATTCCCTCCTGCGCACCAATCACCAGGTCGCAGTCACCGACGTGCTCCCACGGCACATTGGCAGCGACCGCTGCTGCTCCTCTACCTGATTGTCTGCCCCTGCTATCTCGTTCGCCCTTAGGCATAATCCCCACTCACTGGTCCAATAGCCTTCATCTAGACACAACAATCCGCCTGCTGCGCTAAGAATAACTATTATCATACATAATAGAGCTGCCAGTCAATCCAATTTCGCCACGCCGATCACATAATCAACTCGCCTAGTATCATCGTCTTGTACAACTCTGACGCGATGACTTCCTGCCCGGCTATCGTTGGATGGACACCGTCAGCACTGCTTATGTAACCCGAAAGGCATGTCAAGCCCCTGTAGTCACAGCATTCCCCATTGAACTGCTTTTCAACCGCAATATTCACGAATCTCGCGTAGATATCGCACAGCGCTGCGGTTGCCTCATCGGCCACTGCACGCACCACCTCCGCGTATGCTGACACGGCACCGTTGCAGCCGCCGTACTCCGCATACAAATCAGTGCCACGGGAGCTGTGTAGACTGTCAATGATCGGATTCGGAGTCATCAGCGCGACTTCCGCACCCAGGTCGCGGCAGCGTCTGACTATCTCATGCAGGTTCGCCGCGAAATCGTCACGCCCGATTAGTTTCTCCGGTTCCGGACGGATGTCGTTGAGGCCGAACTCGATGCTGACCACACGCGGCCCGTGCGCTGCAACACTGCTGTCGAAACGCGCCAGCCCCTCGGCTGTGTTCTCTCCACCGACCCCGGAGTTGATTACCTCTACCCGCCGCCCTGCGTCCCCCTGCATGAAGTCCAGACGCCGCTCCAGCAGCGCAGGGAACGTATCTGCCTCCGGCACATGCGGAGTGCCTTGCGTTACCGAATCACCGAAACATACTACCTTTATCTCATCCGCTGCCATCTCCATCATTCTCCGTAACCTATGGCCTCAACCGCCACGCGCCAACAGCTTATGTCCATGCCATTGTCGCGCCGCATCATCCCGGTGACTACCCGCAAACTGCTGCGACTGCCTCATCCACGCCGGCCCATAGGTTTACCATTCGCTCCACTCCCAGGTTATCCAGCGTTGCAGCTACATCGCCCGTAGCGGCGGCGAACGCCATATCCCCGCCCTCGGCCCGCAGCAGCATTGCCGCCCAGAACAACTGGGCCAGCGTCTGGCAGCCGATGGCCGTGACCTCTGACATGTCAACCACGAGGTACTTGATGCCTGACCCCAGCAGGTTCTGCAAGAGCGGCTCAAGCCGCGTCAGATCCCTATCCGTGTCACTGGCATCACCCTCGATGCTAAGCACTGTTACGCGAGCATCTTGCTCTGCCGCCTGAACAACTGTTTCCATCCTCTCACCTGCTTATCCCGGTAGTCGGGTGCTCTGTCTCTGCCCACTCCAGCAGCGCCTCCACAATCTCGTCCGGCACAGCCACACTGCCTATTGCGACAGGTATGGCCCCCCCCGGACCGTGACTATCGCTGCCTCCTGTGGCCAGTAGTCTATACTCCTCGGCCATCTCCAGATACTTATCCTGCTGATGATCCGTGTGAGCGGTGTGATACGCCTCGATGCCATCAATGCCGACCGCAATGACCTCACGCACCAGCTTATCATTGTTGCACAGACCCGGATGTGCAAGTACCGCCGCACCGCCCGCTTCCCGCACCAGCGAGATCACTTCGGTGACCTCCAGCTTGTAGCGCGGTACGTACGCCGGCCGCCCGGCGCGCAGAAACCGCTGGAACGCCTCTTGCTGATGACTGACGATGCCACCATTCAGCAGCGCCCTGGCCACATGCGGACGCCCGATGCTACCGGCTCCGGCGATCCGGCTGACATCCTCATACTCGAGCTTGACTCCTGCCGCGTTGAGCCGTCTCACCATCTCCCGCGCGCGGCTGTCGCGGCTCCGCCGAATCTCTGCCAGCTTTGCCAGCAGCGCCGCATTCTCGCAGTCTATCAGGTAGCCGAGGATGTGTACCTCACGCTGATCGAGCTCGCCGGCTATCTCCACCCCCGCAAGCACTTGCAACCGTTCTCCGGCCGCAGCCTGGGCCGGCTCCACCCCCGCCACATGCTCATGGTCCGTAATACTGATGGCATACAGGCCCGCCTCAATGGCGGCCGCAGCTATCGCCTCGGGTGTCTGGGTCCCGTCAGACATTCTCGAATGGATATGCAGATCCGCTGCCATAGCAAGCGCCTATCGGCCTTCCTTCGCCGACTCCTCAGCTTTTCCCTTCCCGCTTCCCGATGCGATCTCCGAGAGCACCGGCCCAGTGCTCAGCCAGTGCGCCGCCACCGGCCTTATCCAGCGGCTCGTTATTACTGCCGCAAAATGGCGACTGCACGCAGGACGGGCAGCCACTCTCACACCCGCAACTCCTTATCGTCTCTGCAGCCGCCCGCAGCAACTCCTCGAGCCGCAAATACGCCGCCCGCGCAATACCGACACCACCCGGATAGGCATCATAGATGAACACGGTCGGCTCGCCCGTCTCCGCGTGTGCCACCTCCGCGGCACCACCCACGTCCCGCTGGTCGCACAGAGCAAACAGCGGCAGCAGCGCTATCATCACATGTTCCAGCGCGTGAAGTGCTCCTGCCACTTCGAAGCCGCCCTCGGCGCAAACCTCCAACGCATCCATCCCGCCCAGCCACAGACCACACGTCTCGAATTCCTCCGTTGGCAGGTCGAGTTCCGCGCTTCCCAGTTCGCGATGGCCCGTCTGGCTGATCTTGCGATAGCCGGTCACCTGCGACCTGATGGTAACTTCTCCGTAGCGAGCATTCAGCCTGCCGACCTCCAGTGTTTCGGACGGCTCGGCGGAGGCCACGGATGAAACCACCAGCGGTCGCGTGAAGTAGTCGGCCTCCACCGCCACAACACTTGCACTCCGCGCCTCAATGTCCAGCCTCTCGACGCGGTACGTCTCACCCGCATGCATGTAGATAGCGCCCTCATGGATTGTCCGCAGAGCCGACTCCCCGTCAACCGTACCTAGCAGAGCGTCGCTCTCCGCATCTACAATATCGAACGCCGCACCCGAGATGGAGCGGATGCTCACTGCGCCCGCCGGATACAGCTCAGGATGAACCCAGTACCACTTCTGCCCCCGACGCGTCAGATATCTCTCCCGCGCAAGCAGTTCCAGAAGCTCGGCCACCGCACACGAGCCCTGCTCCCCGCCACCGAACAGCAGTTCATCGCTCTTCTCAAGCTCCTTCTCATACGCGGCGCAGAGCAGGTGCGAGCCCAGGATAAACTCATTCTGCGGATTCACCACCCCATGTTCCGCGATGCCTTCAAGCAGATACTCCGGATGCTGCACCAGGTACTGGTGAATGCCCCCGCCGACGGCAATCAGAATCGCCAGAGCGTCATCTCCACCTCGTCCTGCGCGCCCCGCCTGCTGCCAGACACTCGCGATACTGCCCGGGTAGCCGACCATGATCACCGCATCTATACCACCGATGTCAACGCCCAGTTCCAGCGCCGTCGTTGACGTAACCGCCAGCAGTTCCCCGTCGAACAGCCTCCGCTCGATCTCACGCCGCTGCTCGGGCAGATAGCCCCCGCGATACGCCATCACCTTGTCCGCAAGGCCCTCTTCGCGCAGCCTGTCTCGCGCGTAGCGCAGAATCAACTCCGCCGTACTCCGCGCGAGAGTGAAGGTAATGCTGCGCACATCCCGCCGTGCCAGGTGGCACAGCAAATTCGCCGCCTCCACATTCGCACTCAGTCTCTCCCCGCTCGCCGCATCCGACAGCGGCGGATTCCACCAGCCCATGATCCGACGACCGCTCGGTGAGCCGTCGTCAGCAACCAATCGCAGCTCAACGCCTGTCAGCGCCTCGCCAAGCTCCTGGGGATTCCCGATCGTCGCCGAGCAGCACACAAACTGTGGCTTCGCCCCATAGTGAGCAGCAATCCGGCGTAATCGGCGCATTACATTCGCCGTATGCGAGCCAAAAATCCCCCGATACGTATGCACCTCATCTATGACCACGTAGTCGAGGTTGCGGAAGAAGCCGGCCCACGTGTGGTGATATGGCAGGATGCCGACATGGAGCATATCCGGATTGGTCAGCACCACCTGCGCTTGCTTCTTGACTTCCCGGCGCACCGCTTGCGGCGTGTCACCGTCATAGGTCGCGGCCTCGAATGCCTCGCCGGCCCCGAACTCCTTCAGCTTGCGCAACTGGTCCTGCGCCAGCGCCTTCGTGGGGTAGATGAGCAGCGCCCGGCTCGACGACCGCTCGGCAAGACGCTCCGCTATCGGCACCAGGTAGCAAAGCGTCTTGCCACTCGCCGTACTCGTTACTACCATCGTATTCTCGCCGCGGAGAGCCGCATCTATCGCCTCGGCCTGGTGGCTGTAGAGCCGTTCTATCCCCAATCGGCTCAGGATCTGCTCTACCTGCGGTGCCAGCTCTGATGCAAGCTCACCGTAGTGCGCCTGCCGTCCCGGGATTACCGCGCTATGCACTAGCTGGCCGCGGTAGTCCTCGTGCTCGGTCATCGCCTCCAGCACGTTCGCCAGATCCATCGCTACTTATCGCCCCTGCCCTTGCACTGCTCGTCTTGCCTCGCCCGATCGCGCTTGCGTGACCTGCTTACCGGCAATTCCATAATCAGCACAAGCCCGAGGCTCAAGAAGTACAGCAGTATCATCGGCCCCGCCAGCAGCATCATGTTGAATGGATCCGGTGTCGGCGTAACGATGGCCGCGATGACGAGGATGATGACAACTGCCCACCGCCAGCTACGGGCGAACGTCGCAGCCGAGACGAGGCCTAGACGTCCCAAAAACATCATCACCAGCGGCATCTGGAAGGCCAGGCCGAAGACCAGCAACAGCCGCATGAAAAAGCGTAAATACGAGCCCAGGATGAACTGCGGCTCCACGCCCAGTTGGGTGTTGAACATAATCAGGAAAGCGAACGCCTGCGGTGTCACTACATAGCAGAACCAAATCCCGCCGGCAAACAGTACCACCGACGAGGGAACTACCAGATACACGTAGCCGCGTTCTCGCCTCGTCAGGCCCGGACTTACGAACTTCCACCCCTCCGCCACAATCCCCGCGAAAGCCAGCACTACCCCGCCGAGTAACGCCATCTGCATCATCAGCATTATCCCGCCGGCCGGCTCGAATATATGAAAGCTGAAATCATCCAGACCGGCTCGACCGGCCCCCTCATGCGCCGGGTACTCCAGCCACGCCATCAACTTGTCGCGGTACTTCCACGATATCGCGAACCCGATCGCGACATAGAGCACCGAGCGCAGCAAGCCCGCGCGCAGTTCGTCAATATGCTCCACCACGTCCAGGCCCCTGGCGTCGACCATCTCTCGCGTACCCTCCGGCCTCGCAATTCAGTGCGCTCGATGAAGTCACTCGTTGTTGCAGCCTACAACAGCAGCTATAGTTCGGTTGTCGCGCCCACGGTTGCAGAACGCCCCTGGGTTGCAGAGAGCCGCGCCAGGCGTTCTGCATATCGGGGAACCGGCTCACCGGGCGGCCTGCGACTCAGGACCATGTGCAACTCGTCGGCATACACGTCGAGGAAGACAAGCCTGCGAAGGTCGCTCGTTTGCCGGTGCATCCACTTGGCTCTGATGACGTACCAGTCTGAAAAGTCTACGCCGCGGATGTTATGGTACTCGTAGAAGCCACGGTCGCCGTAGCGCACGTAGTCTGCCACATAGTCCACTCGCTGGACCTGGTTGATGAACTCAGCAATCCTGCCCGTATCGCGATAGCTCGTCTTGAATTCCCAGGAGTTGATGAGGCCGTCGAGGTTGACGAAGCGACGGTCGGAATAGGCGCCGCAGATGCCGGCGTTCCAGCCCGCGATGATGGCATCCGGCGACGTATTGCTGCTCAGCCATCTGCCGGCATCACGACGCACCGTGCGGGCGCTGAGGCCGAGCGAGTCGGTAGCGCGCACGCAGGAGAAGACGAGCAGCAACGTGTAGCCTACTGCCGCGAGCGCAGGCAACTTGCGCGGTATCACCCGCAGGACCACACGCTGGAGGAAGACGCTCAGAACCAGCATTATCAGCAGCAGATGGGGGACAAAATACCATGGCGGCGGAATTGCCATCCCTTTGGCAGCAAGCAGGATGGCGCCCTGGAGGCCGACAAGAACTACCAGCGGGAAGAGTCTGCGGCGTTCGGGAACCCACTGCTCACCCATGAAGCGGAATGTCAGCACACAAACGAAGATGACTGCGGCCGCCGCAATTCCCGGCGGAGTGAATGCGAAAGGTGGGCCGGCCTTGATACTCACATTGACCGGCATCAAGTGGCCGAAGCTCACCACATTCCAAGCGAG
>CAZCJS010000047.1:0-9313 GCA_964498775.1 uncultured Armatimonadia bacterium | reverse complement strand
GTACGGTATCAGGACAACGCCAAAGGCGGCCAGGCCGATGACGCACTCCGTAAGACGCTCTCTCATCTCGGTTGCTTGGAAGGGTCTCTGGGGCCAGATGAGTGGCATTAGCAGCAGGACTACACTGAAGACCACGGCGTCCAGCCGAGCCAGTGTTACCAGGCCGGCTAGGAATCCGAGAACGACGGCGTTTCTGACATGGAGTATCTCGCCCGGACCAGTCACGCGCCACCAGTACGTCAGGGCCGCGCATAGTAGCAGGTACTCAATGGCGGCCTCCACACCGTTCACCAACACCTTGGTCCCATAGAAGCTGGCGAGCATGGCGACGGCAACCCATACCAGCATACCCCGACCGAAGAGGCCGTTGCGCGCCAGTATCAGAGTGCCGAGGATTACCAGGCCAATCTGGCCAGTGAGCACAACTTGCGTGAAGAGGTCCATATCATCTCCGCAGACCGAGGCTACCGGGACCAGCAGAGCCATCCACAGCGGATGGAAACCATTTGTCGCGTTCAGGAGATCGAAGGTCGGGCCATAGCCTGCTGCGATGTTGACCGCCGTCTTGAGGTAGTAATAGGCATCGTCCGGCATCAAGCGGAGAAAGAGCGTCTTCGTCGCCCAGATGTATGCCAGCCAGGCAGCGGACACGAGAACCAGCGCCACCAGGGGAGCCGGTCGCAGATATTCCTGCGAAGCTTCTTCGCTGCCGGAATCTCGGCCGTCACTCATCCTGTTCGGTCTCCGTGTGCCCTGCTGCGGACTTGACATCCAGACCTCGCGTCGGGAGGCGTCTCGATATCTCGGAGATGTGACTGGCCTTTCTCACGCGTCTGGGAGGGCGTTGTGCCACAGTATGCTCGCCTCGGTGTCCATATCAAAATAATGGCACTTCGCCATATCCACCGCGATCATGAGCGCCTGTCCCTCGACGGCTTCCGTCTCGCTGTCCAGACTCGCCAGCAGGCTATGTCCGTGAACCTCGAGATAGGCAAGCGTATCCGCCCCCGTCGGCTCCGTCACCTCAACTCTCGCCTCCACACACCGCCCCCCCTGCATATCTTCGCTGCGATCGCCTCTTGCCTCACGAATGTCCGTA
Organism: uncultured Armatimonadia bacterium; assembly: GCA_964498775.1. Lineage (GTDB taxonomy): Bacteria > Armatimonadota > Zipacnadia > Zipacnadales > UBA11051 > UBA11051. Next base: position 8,214 of record CAZCJS010000047.1, on the reverse strand, counting down.
GGCCGGATGCCGAATATTACCTCGCGACCCACATATTGCCTGAGCCGCTGCGCATGTTGCCCGTCCACTCGCAGACGGAAGCCGCCTCCGCAAACCCACAACTGCTCGCCGGCCTCCTCGACGCCAAGCTCCAGAAAATTCATCGGCGGGCTACCGATGAAGCCGGCGACGAACCGCTTCACCGGCCTGTTGTACAGACCCAGCGGCGTGTCACACTGCTGGATCACTCCCTCGTTCATCACCGCGATCCGGTCACCCATCGTCATCGCCTCCACCTGATCGTGGGTGACATAGATTGTCGTGATCTGCAGACGCCGATGCAGTCTTACCAGCTCCGCACGGGTCTGCAGGCGCAGCTTCGCGTCGAGGTTGGAGAGCGGCTCATCCATCAAAAAACATGAGGGCTCGCGCACGATCGCCCGGCCCAGCGCAACTCTTTGTCTCTGCCCCCCTGAAAGCGCTGCCGGACGCCGCTGCAGCAGCCCCTCGATGCTCAGCATCTCTGACGCCCTCTGCACTCGCTGGCGCACCTCCGCCCCGGGCACCCGCTGCAGCTTCAGACCGAACGCCATGTTATCAAACACGCTCATGTGTGGGTAGAGAGCATAGTTCTGGAAAACCATGGCGATATCCCGGTCCTTCGCCGACACCTGGTTCACCTGCCGGGCCCCGATCCACACTTCCCCGCTGCTCGGCTCATCGAGCCCCGCAATGATCCGCAGGCACGTCGTCTTGCCACAGCCCGACGGCCCCACCAGCACCAGGAACTCTCGCTCCAATATCTCCAGGTTGACCTGATCCAGGGCGCTTACCTCACCATACCGCTTCGTGAGGTTCACAAGCCTCACCGCAGCCATCGCTTGTGTCACGCTCCTTGTGTTTGTGTATCGGTTGCGAGAAGGCCGCCGCCAGGTGAGCAGCGACCTCACTTTCTGCGGCGACCCCTTCGTTGACTATCTCTGGATATCGCAGCCTTGCAGCCCTGCCGCCTCTCCCTCGCCAGCCTTGATGACGCCTAGTTATTCATGAACAACGGATCATTCGGACCGCCGCCAAGCGTATCGAGGAGAATGCCCTTACCGTGACCGTCCATGAAGCACACGTTGACATTATTCGTATGCCACGGGAAGTCCTTGTACTCGTCTGACATGTCTGCCAGCGGCCTGTGCTGCGGGCGGCCGGCATGTGAGCGCGGACACGTCCGGTATGCCGACCACGGGTTGTCGCTCAGAAGCATCGTGTTCGCCGGGCGCTGTATCGAGCCCAGCACACAGATCTCGTCCACAAAGCAACTCTCGCAGATCGTCGCATAGCTTATCGGCCCCTCCTCCATGCTCGGGAACCGCACCAAACTCTCTTCGCCGTCCGGAGTGCCCTGCACACCCGACGGGCACACATATACCTGGCCGTTGGTCACATACGGGAACCAGCGCCAGTACCACATCCCGTTCTCGGTGCCCGGCAGCGACGGCTGCTCACCGATGCTCACCACGCCATCATAGTCCGACGCATACATCCCCGCCGCCGTCCCCAACTGCTTGAGGTTGCTCAGGCAGCTGGCCGTACGCGCCCGGTCCTGTGCCCGCGCAAAAACCGGGAACAAAATCGCCGCCAATACCGTGATGATCGCGATCACTACCAGCAGTTCTATCAGCGTAAAACCGCGACGCTGTTCCTCCATCATAACGCCCTCCAGACGCCTCGACTGCTCGCTCTCTCCCAACTGCTGCCCCAGCGCGCCCGTATCAACCTGCCCCCCCGCACTTCTCTTCGCCACCTATGGGCCCGATTCCTGCACCACAATAACACAGACACGTTTGCGGCCCGCAACACGTCCCCGCTCGTCAATCACCTCAACCTCGATGATATGCTCGCCCGCCGCTACATGCTCCGTGTCCCACCGGTGACGGTATGGCTTGACATTCGTGATGCACCGGAACTGACCGTCTATCTGCACAGTCACCGTCGCAGCTTCCATCTCCGCCGGAGCCTCGATGGATATCTCTACGACTCCCCTCACCGCATCCGGTGCGGCACCGATGACGGCAACCCAGATTTCCTCAAGATTCACCGGCCCGATGTCGGCCGCCGCCAGCGGGCAACTCGTTGTCGGAGCCGGCGGTACCGCCGACGGCACTTCCGCCCGGCCGGCTGGCGGACTCATTGCCATTCCGAGCCCATCCCCAAGCTTCATTGCCACGGAAGCATCATCAGCCACCTCCGACAGGAAGTGCGGGCTGGATATCAAGCTGCGATAGGTGGCCAGGACCTTCGGATTGCCTGTCACCGAATAGTTGTTGTCAGACAGCTTATCGCCTATCGCATCCACCGAGAACCAGTTGATCATCCGCACACGCGGGAATCGCTCGACTAACGCCGCATAAAGCCGGCTCATCTGTTTGACTGCGAAATCCGTAACATCCCGTCGCTCCGCCTGACAGTAGTGCGTCGCACCGTATTCGCAGACGGCTATCGGCTTGCGCTCCGCATACAGGTCATACACATAGCCGAGCAGCTCAACCGGGTCCTCGCTGGGCGGCTTGTTGATATCCCCGTCCTGGTGTACCACACTGTAAATGTTGACACCCACCCAGTCAACGTATTCGTCACCCGGGTAGTACTTGCTGATATTCGACTGCGGCGTGGCAAATGGGCACCACACCATGATAACATTCGGCGCAACGGATTTCATCACCTCATACACCAGCCGCCACTTCTTGATGTACTCGGCCGCGTCACCCGAATATGCCTCCCACGTGCCGTTCATCTCCGAAGCGTACCGCAGGAATACCGGACCGCCCGCACGTCGAGCCGCCTCCGCCCAACCCCGCAGATAACTATTATCAACCACCGCACTCAGACCGTCATTCGGCTCCCACGCGATATGTGGCATAATACCGGCAGCCCTCAACTCACGCACCCACCTGAACGGGAACGGCTGCCCGTAGCCCACATAGCGAAAGAATGTCGCATGCCGTTTGCCGACCAGCGCCTCAAATGCCTGAACATCGCCCTCCACGTTATTGTCTAAGTCAATGTAGGCGCCCACATAGCAACCGGTCTCAGGCTCATACGGGCCTGCCGCTGCCATTATCATCCTACTCGGCCCCAACACCGATACAATCACCATACCCGTCAGGGCAGCTATGTCTCCTGCTCTTACCATCAGCATCCGTCTCGTCTCTGTTACCCGTCCATTGTCGGGATTGCACCTCTGCTCTACTGACAACCATCGCCGAAATGATTATAGTAACCCCTGTGAAACGGTGTCAACAAGCCGTCGCATCCGTTGACGCCAGGACACCGAATACTCGCGCATCACGGGACACTGGCATCAAACCCCCCATCTGAGGTAAACTAAAGGCATGGGAATCAAACTGACACTAGTCCGGGCCATTGCGCTCATCGCAGTGATCATCTGCGTGATGGGGCTGGTCGGCTGTCGTCAGCAGGCTGCCGGGGCCGCTGATGCCGGGGCAAACATTGCCCCCGTGCAACCGCCTGCCCCAAAAAAGACCTTTACCATGATAGCCGTCGGCGACATCATGCTTGATCGCAATGTCGGCCGCGCCATCCGCAACGCCGGCTATCGCAGCATCCTCGCCGAGGTACGCGAACTCACTCGCTCAGCCGACATTTCATTCGCCAATCTCGAGTGCCCCCTATCCGATGAGGGCCCTCACGATCCCCACAACTGCTGCTTCCGCGCTGACCCCGACACCGTCAAGGTTCTCCTCGACGGCGGCTTTGACATCGTCTCACTCGCCAACAACCACACACTCAACGCCGGTCAGGTCGGCGTCCGCAACACCATTGATACCCTCGAAGACCACGGCATCGCATACTGCGGATGTCGCAAGCCGGAAGAAAAAGACCGCGCTTGGGACCCCACATATTTCGAAGTCAACGGTCTCACACTGAGCTTCATGGCCTGCACGGATTTCGCCTTCGAGCATGGCTCCTACGCCAAAGTCGCCGATTACGACGACCTCGCCGTGAAGGTGGCCGCCGCAAAAGCCGGAGCCGACCTCCTCTGCGTCTCTGTACACTGGGGCGAAGAATACCACAGCACCCCAAGCGACCGCCAGAGAAAGCTCGCCGCATACCTGGTGGACAACGGCGCCGACATCATCCTCGGTCATCATCCCCACACACTCCAGGGGGTTGAGATATACAACGGCTCTCCAATTCTCTACTCGATGGGCAATTTCGTCTTTGATCAGCGCGAAGGAGAGCGCATGGAAAGCGCAGTCTTCCATCTTACGTACACCCACGGCCATGGCTGGAACATCTTTGCCAAGCCGATATGGATACCCCGCACTCGCATGGGGCCAATATATCCGCAACAAGCTCGAGCCAAAAAGATTGCCGCCCGCCTCACCAAACTCTCCACCGACCTCGGCACTGAGGCCGTCCAGAGACACAACAAGGTGTGGATAAACGTTCCAGTCGCCCAGCAACAGCACCGCGCCCCCAATGACGATACCACCACTACGAAGGAGCTACCAAATGAAGCATCCTGAAGCTACACTCATCATTCTCCTAATGGCCGCCTTTGCCCTGGCTGCCTCTGCTCAGGGAGAAGACGCCACTCAGCCCGTCGCCACAGTCAACACTCACACCATCACCCACGCCACTCTGCTCCAGGGCTGCCTCGCCCGCTTCGGACCACAGGTCCTCGAAAACATGATCGTTGCTGAAGCAATCGAGCAGGCAGCCGTCAAGGCCCACGTTACCGTCTCCACTGAAGAGCTTGTACAGCGATATCTCAGTGCCAAGCGCGATATCGAGATGCGTGCTCCGGTCACTGGCATGAATTTCAACACATGGCTTCATGTCAACGACCTCACCCCCGAATTCTACAGCCAGAACATCTACATGACTCTGTTGCTGGAGAAGATGGTCGCACCACTTGTCAACATTACCGACCAGCAAGTCGCAAAATACTACCAGGCCAACCGCGACAAGCTCATGCAACCCGAGAAAGTCAATGTCGCCCACATCTGTGTCTCTAGCGAGGCGAAAGCCGAGGAAATCCGCGCCGATATCCTCGCCGGCCGCATCGCCTTTGCCGACGCTGCAAAAGCTCACTCTATTGACCCATACACAAAGGACAACGCCGGCGAGTGGGGACATATCGTCGCCGGAAACGATCCTTTCCAGCAAGCCGCCTTTGAACTCACTAAGGATGGCGAAATCAGTCCCGTCTTTCAGAGCAAAATGGGCTACCACATCGTCAAGCGCCTTGGCAGAAATCCGGCACAGGTACCACCATTCGAGGACATACAGGAGACCCTCAAGCAAAACCTCGAGCGCGCCCGCTTTGCCCAACTCACCCAGCAGAGGAAAGCAGACATACTCCAGGCCGCGCAAATTGAGCGACTTCTCGACACCTTCGGACGCTACCCCGTGACTACCGGACAGCCTCAGTTGCAGGCACCACCAACACAACCAGGCGAGAATCCCTAGCCCCTACCCAGCCCCTTTGCCCGACGATTCTCTTGAGTGAACCTTGACGACTACTTGCGCCGCAATTGACACTCTCTGGCCTATACTACATTTAGCCAAGAGTGGTTCGCGGCTGTAATGGCCGGTTTGACAAACTAGTCCTTGGGGGGATTATGGCGGGAAGTGCACAGCACTACATCGATGGCCCGCCCGAACCGGCTACACAAACCAGGCTTGGCCCAGAACTTGACTGCAATACCGTGCCGACGTCACAAAAAGGAGAGGTGGAAGAGAAATGTTGAATTACTGGAAAGACGAAGATGGATTGACAACCGTAGAGTACGCATTGCTGCTGGCTCTCATCGTCGTTGTGGCCATCACAGCATGGACCGCTCTCGGTGCCGGAGTCAATTCGACCGTAACTGACGTTGACAGCGCCATGCCGTAAACCACCGCAGTGCCCTGAAGCAGAAAAAAATACTCAATGCTCGACATAGATGCAATCGGGAGGTAGCTATCATCAGCTACCTCTCATTCTTTTCTCAGTCGGCATCGCCACGGCTTCACCAACACCAGGAAGGTCTCTCGCACCCCTCGGGTCAATATTCACATACCAATGTCATCTCAGTTGCCTGCGAGGTGTTGACATGCCCGCCACTGACCGCTACTTCGACATTCACCGCCATTACCATATCACTCCGGGGGACCTCGAGACGTACATGCAGCAAGCCAACGCCGCCAGCGTCAAGAAGATCGGCATGTCCACCTGCGGCCCGCTCTTCAACCAGTATGACAACGACGGCGTCATCCGCTGCAAAGAACTCTACCCCGACATGATCGTCGGCTTCGGCTATGTGCGCCTCGGCCTCGACGGGCCGCAGAAGGTGGACGAACTCTGCGCGCTTGGCTTCGAAGCCCTCAAGGTCATCATCCCCGCCACCTTCTACGACGACCGCAGCCTCTGGCCCATCTATGCCCGCGCTGAAGCCCTCGGCATGATGATCAACTTCCACTGCGGAATGACCGGGCGACTGCCCAACGACGGCGGCCTCGACACATCTGCACGCTACCAGCGGCCCGTATGCCTCGATGCCATCGCCCGCAGCTTCCCCGACCTCAATATCCTCATGCCCCACCTCGGCTTCCCCTGGATCGAAGAGGCCTGCGCCATCATCGCCACCTGGGACAACATCTACTGGGACCTGACCGGCAGTTGGCTACTGCGTGTGGATACCGATCACCTCAAGGACTGTTTCCTGCGCCAGGGCGAGGAAATCTGGCAGCGCATGTTGAGCCGGCTCGTCTGGGCCTCCGACACTCATCCGCCCCAGACGCTCATTGACCGCTACGAGCAGGTCCTCGATCTCATGGCCGTTACCGACCAGCAGAAGCAGCGCATCTACTGGCAGACCGCCGCCGATATCTTCGGCATAGAATAGTGGACAACCGAAACACTCTGCGGAGGTGAGACTACCATGTTGCGGATCATTACCGTTGTCGCCTTAGTGCTCCCCATCGTCATCGGTTGTGCCCGTGCTGAGGACACGCCCGAGGCCCGACAGGCGCGCCGAGAAATCATCAGTGGCACGCTCGCCACCTACGACGGCGAGCCGCGCAACGCTGAGCGGAGAGTGGATATCACCCGCCTGGTCGCCGAACTCAAGGATCTGCACTGCAACACTTACGACTTCCTCATCTGGCATCGCGAGACGGACTGGGCCGACCTCGAGGAGTTCCTCCGTGCGACCAAAGACAGTGACCTCAAGGTCTGGGTATCGCTGGTGCCGCCATCGGAGTCCAAGACCACCAAGTCGGAGCCGTTCGGCCTTGACTATGTCGCCTGGGCCGGCGCCATCGCTCATCTCAGCACCACCTACCCCAACCTCGTCGCCTGGAGCATTGACGACTTCACCCACAATCTCAGCTTCTACAATCCCGACTACCTCGGCAAGATGATGGACGCCGCCCATGCCGAGAACCCGCACCTGGCCTTCGTCCCCTGCACCTACTTCTCCAGGGTGAACCCGGCCCTGGCCGAGAACTACGGCGACCTTCTTGACGGGCTGCTGTTCTACTACCGCCACGAATCCGCCGGGGCCAACCTCTCCGACCCGAGCCTCTGCGAAGAAGAGATCGCCAAAGTCAAACAGATCATGGGGCCGGACATGCCCATCATCCTCGGCTTTTACGCAACCGGACATTCTCGCCTCGGGCAGACGACGCCGGAGTATTGCGAGCATGTCATGAAATGCGGCCGCGAACACGCCGAGGGCGTCCATGTGTATTGCCACCAGGCCCCCGGCACACCGAAGTACGAGCTCATCAAGCGCCTCTTCAGCGGATGGAACCCCACCGTCGAAAACTGAGCCGACTGGCTCAGTTCTGCAAGTGGTGTCGGAATGGGCGGACTCAACCGCCGGGCATAGCAATATCGAGCGCGTCAGGCGAACACGCTTGAGCGCCACACCAATCAGCGGAGGAATCAGTCATGAGCATGACGGTCAAGGCCCACATCTTGCGCGATTACCGCACCGATGACGCCCCGCAAACGGATCAGTTCGGCGAGGAGGGCGTTGATTAGCAGCGGCTGCACAACCGCGTCGCCTTCACATCATTGCTCTACAACCCAGCCGACGGGCTGGTCTATTGCGGCATCACCGCCTACGATGCAGATATCCTCTACACCTTCGATCCGCAGACGCTGGAATTCACCAGTCTCGGCTGGGCGGATGTCGGCCATGACCTCTCGAAGATGGGGGCCAGCGA
>CAZCJS010000046.1:0-20289 GCA_964498775.1 uncultured Armatimonadia bacterium | reverse complement strand
TTTTCCTGGGGATTCTGGTGGGACTTGGCAAGCGCGCGGGAGAGCACGATGGGGATATCACGGTAATCTGCGACCGTGAGCACTTGCTGAGAGTCTTCGATGTTTCGGGGACCAGGGAGCTGCTAAATGTGGTTGGGACCGCGGAGGATGCAAAGGCGTTGATCGCGGGCTGGCAAAGCGCGGCCGGAATCGGTGGCGACGACGATCCGGACCGGGAGGAAGAAGACTCATGAGCAAACTCGGCGATCGCATAGCGATGTCTCTGCCCGTTGATGTCAAGTATATATCAGTGGCTCGGCTGGCGATAGCAGGTGCAGCCGCCAGAGCCGACCTGAGTATCGAGGCGACTGAGGATCTCAAGATAGCGGTGTCGGAGGCGTGCACGAATGTCATCGAACACGCTTTCGGTGATGATCCGGCGGCCGGCGACCACCGCATCAAGCTCACCTTCTACGTTGCGGACAAAGAACTGACCATTGAGGTGGAGGATGAGGGTTGCGGCTTCGATCCTAAGCATCTGCCGCCAGTGGCTGACAAGCCATTTGCTGAGGGCACCGGCCTCGGACTCTATCTCATGGGGGAAATGATGGACGAGATCAAGATTGAGAGCGCCCCGGGGAGCGGGACGAAAATCATGATGACAAAGCGTTCGGCGAGGTGATGCCTTGATGACATCTCGCTGGGACGAGTTAAGCAGCCGGCAACTCTTTGAACTGCTGCGCGCATCAGGCGAGCCCGAGCTACGCGAATACCTCATCGAGAAGCACGAGGGCCTGGTCCGGCACGTGGCGCGAGAGTACACGGATTCGGGGGAGGACTATGAGGACTTAGTGAGCGTCGGCCACATCGGCCTGATCAACGCCATTGACCGCTATGACCCCTCCCGCGGAACCAAATTTGCCACCTTTGCCGTGCCGACGATTAAGGGCGAGATCCGCCGTTACTTCCGTGACATGACATGGGCCATGCGCGTGCCGCGACGGCTCCAGGAACTCTCGACGAAGGCGCGTGCCGCCGAGCAGCAACTCACACAGCATCTGCGCCGCTCGCCAACATACTCCGAGGTCGCCTCCGAGCTTGGTGTCAGCAGGGAGCAAGTCATCGAGGCGATGGAGGTGGGCCAGCAGTACGACTTGGTCAGTATTGATGACGGGGGCGGCCAGAATGACGAGGGCAATTCATACATTGAGCGTACGGGCGAAGATGACCCTGGCCTCCACCAACTAGTCAGCAGTCAGGAGACCGCTGAGTACCTGGAACGTTTGCCGACACGCGAGAAAGTGATACTGGTCATGCGATTCTTCCTCGATATGTCGCAGGATGCCGTCGGCGAGCGCCTAGGGATATCGCAGATGCACGTATCGCGGTTGCAGCAGCGGGCTCTGCATCGGCTGCGCAATATGATGGAGACCCGGTGACCAGCGCAGGCAGGCCGCAGACAATCGCAGCCTCATCCGCCGAGGTAGTAGGCCAACCCGGTCAGCCTACCCGATGGAAGCCATCCTGGGGATGGACGGTGTTGGCGGTGTTCTTCGGCGGGCTGGCACTAATTGTTGCCTGCTACCTGGCGTACAAGTTACAGCGCGTGTTGTTGCTCTTCGCAATTGCCTACTTCGTCGCGTATTTCCTCGAACCCCTCATCAAGCAGATGCAGGGCGCCGGTGTGTCACGCCTCAAAGCAATCTGGATCGTCATTGCCGCTCTGGTAGTGGTTATCGCACTCGTGACCTGGACACTGACACCTATGCTTGTCGGCCAGGCCCAGGATGCGGTCAGCAACTGGTCCGTGTATAGTGAACGGGCGCTGGAGGTTTTCGACAGATGGCGCAGTGCCACCGAAGTATGGCTTGGCGAACGTTACCCCGACGCCAACGTCAATGAGATCATCGCAGAACGCAGCTATCATGCGCGGCGCTGGTTCACATCCCGGGCACCCGCGATGCTACAGTGGATCAGCATGCAATTCATGGCCTCGCTGGGGATGATCGGGCTAAGCCTCATCGTGCTGGTGATCAGCTTCCACTTCATGCGGGTAAAGACAAAGCTGGAGACGACGGCGAAGCAGTTGATACCGAGAGAGCATACGGATGAAGTAGCCGAGATTGGTCATGACATCACGGCGATGCTGGGCCGCTACCTGCAGGCCCTCGTGCTGCTAATGATCCTGACGATGGTGGCCACGTGGCTGGGCCTGGAGGTCGTGGGGCTGTTTTTCGGCAGTAAGTATGCCCTCACCATCGCCGTCATTGCTGGCGTGTTTCGCGTCGTGCCCTACTTCGGCAGCATAGTGACGCTTGGCAGCGCCGGTATTCTTACCTATATGACGGCCGGCAATGAGCCGTTGTGGGCAGCCGTCGCGGCGATCGCGGTGGCAGCCCTGATAGACCAGATCTTCGACCTCATCGTGCGGCCGAACCTGGTCGGGCGGCGCATTGACCTCCATCCGGTCATCGGCCTCTTCGCGGTCATAGCCGGATATCAACTCCTGGGCCTCGTTGGCATGATCATCGGGATGCCATTGGCGGCGAGCATCAAGATTATCCTCGCCAAATGGATACCGGTCATCGGGTCGCCCCCGGGTGTACGAGCACCGTCAGAGCCGCTGCATCTGGATGTTGCACACGTGGCCGCTGATACCTGGGACAGGCTCAGGCAGCTAAGTGAGCGGGTCATTGACAGTATTGAGAACTAATAGTAACAGATGAGTAGAGGAACATGGAGAAACCCAGCGGAGAGCAGCAACAGCAGGTAAGCGGCGAGCACCCCTGCGGGGCCACGGAGCCATCCCTGGCACTGCACTGGTGGTCTGCGACGATGTCGGCGTTCTTTGTCGGCGGTCTGTTGCTGGTTATCGCCTACCTGTTGGCCATTAAGTTGCGAGACGTTCTCTACCTTTTCATCGCGGGATTCTTTGTAGCGTACGCTCTGGAGCCGCTCGTGTTGCGCTTGCAGCACAAGGGCTGGCGGCGAGGTGGGGCCGTATGGGCCGTCTTCGGCGGCCTCGTCGCAGTCCTGGCACTGTGCGCCTGGGCTCTGGTCCCGGCGCTGGTGTCGCAGGCGATGAGTGTCGCCGAGCATTTCGATGAGTACAACAGGCAAGTTATCGAACTGTACGACGCCACCAGCACCGCCACTCAGGAGTGGGTGGACAGACACCTCCCACACCTCGGCATCTGGGAAATGCTGGACGAACGCATCCCCGAGATCGAGGCATGGGCGACTGAGCATGTACCCGACGTGCTGCGCTGGGTAAGCCAACAACTCATGGCATCTCTCGGCGTTATCGGCATCGGGATTATCCTGCTGGTGATAACATTCCATTTCATGATGCTTGCCGAGACTATGCGCAGAACCGTGCGAAGGCTGCTGCCGACAGAGCACAGCAATCAGGTCAGCGAGGTCAGTACCGAGATTGGTACGATGCTGGGGCAGTATCTGCGCGGGGTGCTGGTGCTGTTCTTCGCCAATGGAATCGGCGCGGCGATCATCATGTACGTGCTGGCGGCATTCTTCGGCAACAAATACGCGCTCGTCGTCGGGCTTCTGACCGGCATCACCAACATGGTCCCGTACGTCGGCCCGGTCGTGAGTGCAGGCAGCGCAGCGGCTCTGACGTATGTGACAGCTATGGTGAATCCGGGACCCGCCAGTATCCTCGCCGCAATTTTGATGTTAGCAATGAGCCAGTACTTCGCCATTATCGTCCAGCCGAGGCTGATTGGCCGCCGCATCAATCTCGATCCGCTGGTGATTCTGTTCGCCATGTTCGCCGGCTATGAGCTTTTCGGCCTCATTGGCGTTATCATTGGCATGCCGATCGCAGGCTGTATCAAAATCATCCTGGCGAAATGGATACCCGCGATTGGGCCTGGGCCGGAAGTCGTGCGCGCGCCCTCGGAGCCGCTCTTGCTCGATGTTTCGGAGGGAATCAAGAGTGTCTGGGGCTATTTCCGGCGGCTCCACGGTGCCGCAAGCGGACCGGCCGCCGAGCCGAGTGAGCCGAAGTGCAAAGAAGTCGAGACGCAGACAAACCAAGTCGAAAATGAGGATAAGTGAACGCATGACCACACAGCAATTGCGAGAACTGTTTATCAGCTATTTTGCCGAGCGAGGCCATCTCGTTCAGCCTAGTGCCCCCCTGGTGCTCCGAGACGACCCCACCAGCTTGTTCACCAGCGCCGGGATGCAGCCGTATATGGCTGCATTCCGTGGCGAGCAGGAGCCGCCGGCGCCCCGCGCGGTGAGCATCCAGAAATGCCTGCGCACCAATGACATTGACGGCGTCGGATTCCATAACCGCTATTGCACTTTCTTCGAGATGATGGGGAACTTCTCCTTCGGCGACTACCTCAAGCAGGGGGCCATCGAGTTCGCCTGGGACCTGGTAACCGACGTCCTCGAGCTTCCCAAAGAAGACCTCTACGTCACGGTCTACAACGATGATGACGAGGCCGAAACCATCTGGCACAAGCACATCGGCGTGCCGATGGAGCGGATCAGCCGGCTGGGGCGGGCCGATAACTGGTGGCCCAAGGATCGCTGGGAAGGCCCGTGTGGCCCATGCAGCGAGATTCATCTGGATCTGGGCCCGGAGCTCGGCTGCGACCGGCCGGACTGTACCGTCGGCTGCGATTGCGACAGGTATCTGGAGATCTGGAACCTCGTCTTTCAGATGTACACCGAGGCCGAAGATGGGACGCTGACCCCGCTGCCGAGCGCGGGTATAGATACCGGCATGGGTCTGGAGCGGCTGGCACTGGTGATGCAGGATGTGCGCCACGTAGCCGAGACCGATGAGATGGCCGCGATCTTGTGGCGCATCGCCGAGGTCATCAACGCACAGACCAACTCCGCCTATGCTTATGGCGATGACGGGCACCGCGACCTGGCTCTGCGGATTATGACGGATCACCTCCGCTCGGCGGCCTTTGTGCTGGCCGGTGGAGTTGCGCCCTCGAATGAAGGCGCAGGTTATGTGCTGCGCCGCCTCATCCGGAGAGCGTTCCGCTTCGGGAGGCAGTTCGGTGCTTCCGAGCCGTTCCTCTACCAGGCGATACCTGCCATCACCGCCGCTATGGGGCAGCAGTACCCGGAACTCGTGGAGCGCGAAGAATTCTCGACGCAACTCGTGCAGCGCGAGGAGGAACGCTTCGCCTCAACACTGCGGCAGGGCATGGCTCTTTTCGAAGACATCGCGCTGCAATTGCAGCAGACTGATGAGGATACGATGCCAGGCGAGAAGGCCTTCACTCTCTATGACACCTACGGCTTTCCCGTCGAGTTGACCGTTGAACTGGCTGCGGAGCGTAGCCTCAAGGTGGATATGGACGGCTTCGAATCCGCAATGTCGGCCCAGCGCGCAAGGTCCGGCAAGGGTGCAGGACTGGCGACGGCGGAAGAAGCCGTTTCACTGGCACATCTGCCTGCCACGAAGTTCCTCGGCTATGAGACCGACAGCACTCCGGCCCGAATAGCCGCAATCCTCGTGGATGGCGAAGAGACCGATCTGGCCAAGGCTGAGGTGGCGACGACGGTGATTCTCGATAGGACCCCCTTCTACGCCGAGCAGGGCGGGCAAGTCGGGGATGAAGGCATCATCCGTAGCGCGGAGTTTGAGTTCGCAGTCGAGAATACGGTCAAGCACGGCAACAAGGTGCTGCACCTCGGCACTCTCAAGCGCGGGGCGATGCAGGTCGGCGATACGGTCACTGCCGCAGTGGACACCGCGCGGCGACAAGCGATCATGCGCAACCACAGCGGCACGCATCTGCTTCATGCGGCACTGCGGAAAGTACTCGGCGAGCATGTGGCACAGTCCGGCTCGCTGGTAGCGTCCGACCGGCTGCGCTTCGATTTCACCCACTATGAAGCGGTGACACCGCAGCAGTTGGCCACAGTCGAGCGGATCAGCAATGAATGGGTGCTGAAGAATCGCCCGGTGGCAGTCGCGGAGATGGAGTATGAGGAGGCACTACAGCAGGGCGCGATTGCCATTTTCACGGAGAAATATGATCAGCAGGTGCGGACGGTCACCTGTGAGGGCCTGAGCATGGAGCTATGCGGCGGCACGCATGTCAACATGACCGGTGAAATCGGCAGCATTCATATCATCGCCGAGAGCAGCGTGGCCGCGGGTATCAGACGCGTCGAGGCAGTGACCGGCTTGGTGGCGGCTGAGCATCACCGCCAACTGGCGGAGCAGTTGCGCGAGTTGAGCGTGGAGCTGAACTGCCCGGCCGACCAGATCCGCGACCGCATCGCGCAGCTCAGGCAGCAGATAACCGACCTCCACAAGGACGTTGAAAAGGCCCGCACTGCCTCGGCGGCAGTGGATCTGCAGAGCCTGGTTGATGACGCGGAGGATGTGGAATGTCTCAAGCTGGTCGCGGCTGTGTTGCCGGGCGCGAACAAGGACACGCTTCCGGGCGTGGCCGACGAACTGGTTGACAAGCTGGGCGTGGACGTGGCGGTCCTGTTCTCGAAGCAGGGGGGGCAGGGACGGCTGGTGTGCAAGGCCTCGGAGCGCGCAATGGACGCCGGTGCTCACGCCGGGAAGCTGGCCGGGGAACTGGCCAAGCAATGCGGAGGTGGTGCCGGCGGCCGCCCGCATTTCGCCGAAGGAGCCGCCAAAGACGCCGGACGGATAGAGACTGCGGTTGCGGCGGCGGGTGAGGTGCTGAGGGCACAGCTCGCCGGCGAGTAACCATGGCGGCGGAACTCAGGGGAAAGCATGAGATACCTCGGCGTTGATCCGGGAGAGAAGAGAGTCGGCCTGGCGGTCTCCGACCCGGAAGGCAAGATGGCTATGCCGCTGGGTGTGATAGATGAGGCGGATGGAGCGGCACAGGTCGAGCAGATTATCGAGACCGCGCGCCTCAATGAAGCCGACAGCATTGTAGTCGGGATGCCCTACACGCTGCGCGGAGAAATCGGTCCGACGGCACAGCGCGTGGTAGAACAAATCGAGTTGCTGAGGCAGCGAACCCAACTACCCGTGCATACCCATGACGAGCGCTTCAGCAGCGGAATCGCGGAGCATGTGTTGCTGGAGGCGGATGTCAGCAGAGCCGGTCGGAAGAGACACCGGGATAAGCTAGCGGCTACCGTGATGCTGCAGTCATTTCTGGATAGGCAGAGCGCAGAGGAGCCAACCGAGCCGCAATGAAACGCCTGGTGGTCATCATTGTAGCGCTCGTGCTCGTGGCCGCGGCCGCCGCAGGCCTCTACTACCAGTGGGGCCTGCAGGCCGCCGACCCGACCGGCGAGCAGCGACTCATCTATCTGCCGCAGGGCCAGGGCGTGTGGGCACTGGCAGCCACCCTGCACGACGAGGGAATAATCCGCAGCGCGGCGGTCTTCTATGTCGCATATCACATCTACATACGGTCCGGCAACTCGGGCAATCTAGCGGCCTCCTACTTCGACCTCTCACCGACGGATCCTATCCCCAGAATTATCAATGAGGGCTTGCGAAGGCCTGCAAGCCGAAGCCTCACCTTCCCCGAGGGTTTCACCCTCAAGCAGATGGCCGCGCGTATCGGAGCCGGCGAGCTGCGCGTCTCGGAGCAGGGGTTCCTGAAGGCGGCTAGCAGCAGTCAGCTGGCCAACCCACCCGGCTTCGAGCTTGCCAGTGACAGTCTCGACGGATACCTGTTCCCCGACACTTACCAAATAGCCATCGGGACAACCGCGGAAGAAATTGTCGCCGAAATGCTGGTCAACTTCGAGCGCAAGTTCTACGAGAAGTATGAGCAGCAGATTGCGGCAAGCGGCTTTTCGCTGCACGAATTGGTCACAATCGCCTCGCTCATCGAGAAAGAGGCGAAGACTGACAAGGACCGCGGACTCACAGCGTCGGTCATCCACAACCGGCTGGGCAAAGGGATGAAGCTGCAGATTGACGCAACCGTGCAATACGCGCTGCCACAGCACAAGGAACGGCTGCTGCACTCCGACCTGAGGGTCGCCTCGCCGTATAACACATACCTGCATGAGGGACTGCCGCCGGGCCCCATCTGCAACCCGGGGCTCGCCTGTCTGGAGGCGGCGCTGAAGCCGCCGCGCACTGACTATCTGTACTATGTGGCCCGCGAGGATGGCTCGCACACATTCTCCAGGACGTACGCAGAGCATCTCGCGGCCATAGGAAAGGCGCGAGCCAGATAGCGCCCGACAAACAACGGCGCAGACTGACCCATGCTCGGCTTGCGCTCAGTCAGTCTCCCTGCATTTCCTCCTCCGCTGCCTCTGCAATCTGCGTCTCGTCGGGGGTTTCTGCGTCGGTCACCGGAGCGGCTTCGTCCGCGATCTCGCTGTTTTCCTCAGCACTTGCATCGGCGGCGATGTCTTCGCGGAGGCGACGCTCGCCGAGCTGTTGCGGCCATTGCTCGAGGAGTTCGCATACCGCCGCCAGACACGCCAGCGCCACCTTGCCGCGCATCGCCAGAGCGTACTTGCCCGAACTTATGCGCAGGACGAGGCCTGCCTCCGCCAGCCTGCCGAGATGATGATAAAACTGGCCGACGGTCATCGCCGTGGCCTTGCGCAGATCGGCAGCGCGTGAAACACCGAGCGCGAGGTGATGGAGTAGTTCCACTCGATGCGGGCTGGAAAACGGCCACGGGAACTTCGACATACCGCCGTCGGGCAGGTCGGCGAAGTTCGTCCATGCAGCAACCTTGTGCCAGCGGCTGGTAGCCTGATCGTGGATGATGCCACCAAGTAGCACGCCGACACCTGTGTCGGGCGGGAGCAACTCCTCGAGGCGGGCCTCTACGCTGTCCAGATCGGCGGCCTCGCCGAATTCTACCGCGCTGCGCTCGCCGAGCTCATCCAGCACGCTCATCAGTGCCAGTTGCGGCCCGCTCTGGCTGCCGGTACCACGCCTCCATGTCGCAATGGCTTCGCGCAGCAGTCGCAACTCATCGGCCAGTCGCTGCACCTCACGCTCGGCATTCATGCCAGACCTCCTCCAGTACATCCGACCGGCTGGATGGATGGCGAGCTGTCGAGAGCTGCCCGCAAGCTCAAAACTCCCCCACACAGCCGTCGCTCATCTGCGCAATATCCTGTCCAAATCGGAAAACGGACTCTCATACGAAAACCGGCAAGGTAACATTTCTCCGCGTCACGTTTTTTTCCTGCTAAGGCTGGTAGCCGGAGGGGTCAAATGCGCCGCAGTATCAGATGCTAAGATGATGCTGACCAGGTTTGATGTTCAGGCTTGGGAGCGGGAGCATCTGCAAGGCGGTCGAGTGCCCTACACCTCAGCAGGCCCGTATTCCCATAGCTTGCCGGTGCTGAAACGGCTTTCCTCCCACCGGCAAGAAAGGTCATAGCCTCCCTCACACGCGAGGTCGCAAACGCTGGGCAAGCACAGTTAGCTCCCCAAGAGTCATACGCCCCCGGCGTTCCGTCGCCTGCACACACCCAGCGATTTGAACCCCACGCCTGATGACTATGCAACAGGGCTGATACATTGGCTACCGGGAGTTGTCAAAGACTCCACAGCGCGCATCCGAGAGAGCGCTTTCTCGGCTTGAGGCGCAGAGAGCGCGGCTTGTTGTGTGGCGCAGTCGAGCCAATTTTGTGATACAATGTTAGCAACTGCTGGCGGAATTCGCCCGGTATTTCGTGGGCTGTTCCGGGTGGCTCTTGTTGGCTCTACATGAAGAATCCTGTTGAGGAAGTGATGCTCACGATGCCAAGGATCTCGACGGTTGCCGTCATAGCTGCACTGTTGATAGCGGGACTAAATTGCGCAAGCGCAGGCTGGACGGCTCCGGTCGCTGAGGACGTCGTCGCCGCAGTGGTATCGTACGGCGAGGCGAATCTGGATGCCGCCGCCGGCCTGATCAAGGATGCGATGGGAGAGCCGAACCTGGCCGAAAGCTCGCCGGGGATGCTCGCTGCGCTACTTATGGCAGGCGGCCACGAGCAGGTGGCTCAGGCCCTCTTAGCGGCGATATTGGCGAATCAGGATACGGCGGCCGGCTCTACAACTGGCGGGCTTTTCCGCTGGTACGGTGGCGAGGAGCAGCCGTATTCGTATGACGCAACCCTCTACGCAGTGCCACCGCTGGCCTGGTCGTTGCGGAATCACCGGGAGGGTCTCGGCGAGGGTGCGGACCGGCTGGCCGAAGCCCTCCGGCAGGCCGTCAGAGCGATACGGCGAGAAACCGTGCAGCCCGAGGAAGAAGCCTACCTGATGCTGCAAGCGGCAGCTTATGGCTCCGCCGGGGCAGCGCTCAACCAGCCGGAGCTAGTGGCTCAGGCGGTCTCGCAGATCCGCTCGTGGCTCGCGCTGGTCAAGGCGCACGGGCTGCCGGCAGGTCATTCGCCGACCTTCGACGCGATGCGACTGTCTGCGATTCTGTGGGTCCAGGACTCTTCCGCGCAGCCGGATCCGGTGCTGACTCAAGCCTTCAGATTGGCCCGTGCAGATGTCGGGATGCGTATCTGGGAGCCGGGGAAACGCCTTGGTGGTGCGATGTACCGCAGCTTCCGCCCGGACTACCTGGGTAACGCCGGCATCGCGTCATACGCGCTGGCCAACTACTTCGGTGTTGGCACAATGGCTCGGCCCGAGCCCTTTGTGATGTACTTCCTGCTACCGGCACCAGCAGAACCGCAAGCTCCCGCGCGGCTAGAGCTGCCCTACCAGATAGATACACGCGCCAACCCGCCGGCACAGGTCGCGACTACTTCGACGTATCTGGCTCCGGAGTTCTCGCTGGGCACGATGACTGGTATGCTGCAGATACGCTCGGTGCCGGTATTCATCGGCTTCCCTGCAACCAATACGGCTCCCAGCATTTACTCGGAGGCTCATCCGGCAACCGGTCACGTCAGCGCGGTGCAGAAGGGCGGCACCGCCCTGTGCAGCTTTAGCTTCGAGAATATTGGCTTCGGTACCAGCAAGCAAGCCTACGTGAATTTCGTGCTGGGTGGGCGTCCGGATATCGAGGCAGTTCACGTGCATGGGGCGCAGTGGGACGGCAACCCGACCGGTGTCGGCCAGTTTCAGACGCTGGTGCTTGCCACTCGCGGATGTTATGTCGGCATTGCCATCGGACGCTGCGGCACGCCGGATGTGCGTTCCGAGCAACGGGTCAAGCCTGGGGACCTGCACTGGGCCGGTGAGGGCCCTCTGGCCCGTCTCGTCTTCAAAGTCTATGGTCGCCAGGATGACTACACGCTCCGCCAACCACTGCATAATGTAAGAGTCACAGTCGGTGTTCACGTAGTCCCACAGTCCCAGTACGGCTCACTGGAGGAGTTCGCATTCGATTTTTCCAAGACCCGTATTCGCAACGAGGTTGAGAGGCTAAAGGAGAGACTCCACGACGAGGAGGAAACGCCGCGGCCGTCCACTGGCGGTATCATCCCCGACCCGAAGCCCAAGAAAGACCTCAAGTACCGCCAGTTCATCAAGCAGACCGTGGAGATGAAAACGACGGACGTGGTGCTGCGCTTCACCGAGGACCTCATCGCGGGGGAACTGCTGACTGCCGCGATCGATGGTGTGGAAGCGGAGAGCGACTACCTGTGGTCCGGCCCGGGGTTTGCCTATGCGGCCAACGATGATTTGGCGGCGGCGCTGGCAGCGGCCGGCTATTGAGTGGCGGAAGCTGTACGCGTATGCGACTAGACTGCGCAATCTCTGGCCAGCCTCGTCAAGCGGTCAAGCGCAACGACGCGGACTAACCACATACGGCAAGACAATGGAACCGATGAGAAATCCCTAGATGGGCGGTGGAGAAGGTGGAGTTATGTCGCCACCGGGTGTCTCTCCGCCGCCGTCGCCGCCGCCAGGTGGTGCAGGCGGCTGTGGAATGTCTCCACCTCCGCCACCTCCGCCACCAGGATCGGCAGGCGGCACGTAGGTGCCTCCACCGGGATTGGTGTATATGTCCGGCTCACCGCCGGTATTGTCCACCAGGTTGGCGTCACCATTCCCGCCACAACCGCTCAACATCGCCACAAGGGCCAGGATTGCAAGTCCGACAAGTAGAGTTCGCACCATCATCGGCAGTCTCTCCCTGAGTTGTGCATATAGTAGTCTGCCACTGACTGCTGCCGGCATGTCACCGGCGATATATTATAACAGCCGGCGGGTCACAGGCGCAATTACTTAGGCGTCTCCAGGCGGATCGGCACTGCACGCAGGACACCGTCACCGGTAAGCACGAACGCCACAGGCTTCCCATCAAGTGAGCCGATGTCCCAGGCGAGCGGGCGCGGCATTTGCTCCGTGGATGCGCATTGTCGCAGAGAGGCAAGCTCGCCCTCGGGCCACTCTGCGGCTGTCTGTCCGATAATGCACCCCTCGTCAGCGCCCCGCCATGTGAAGATCGCCTCGCCAGCTTCGGTGCCCAGAGATGCAGCTCTGAGCGAATTGCCGAACGGCCCCGGCCGGCTGCGGGCGATTCCCTCCATTATGAAGCCGTGCCACCGATAGACGGTTATTTGACGTTGCCCGTCACGAGTGAGTTCCAGAGCGCACACTTCATCCCCGGAGTTGCGCCGGCAGAGGTCCGCGAATGCAACGGCTAAATGCGGCTGCGAGAAGCTGCTGCCCTGCCACAGCGCCGCCAGCCGCTCGCCTGCGACACGGTAGAGCCAGGGACGGAGCCGCACGGTCGGATCGAGTATTGCGCTTTTGTAAACAGAGAACATAACACAATCAGTGACGCCCAGGGCATTCTCACCGCCGGCATTGTCGCCAAAACTCCCCGCTGTCGCAGACTGTGGATTGACCTGAGGGGGAATCGCGTCAGACAGCTTGCGGCAGCGCGGAAGTAACTCCCACAGGGAGGCGTGGGCACCCTTGAGCAGACTACCAGTGTAGTGTCCACCTGAAATGGCGACGAAGCGGTTGTCGCCGACGCCGACGATCGAGCGCACGTCTCTTGGTCCGCCTGGGACGAGGTTGTGCTCGAGGGTGGGCTCGGCCCATGAGAGGAGGAAAGGCTGTCCGCCACAGAGGACGACTATGCCGAACGGCTTGATGATGGTGAGGGCTTCGGCTGGGTGGCCGCCGGGGGTGGGGGCGCGATATTGCGAGCCGTCAGTTTGCAGCGCCAGGAGCGTGTTACCGTGGTCCCATGTAGCCACGGCAAGGGGTTCGCGATCACCGCGCTGTGCCACGGTCATCACCTGGGCGGCAAGCAGCGGGCAGCATGACCGCCAAGCGAACAGGGCCGCGAGAAGTGCAACCGCGAGCGGGCAGAGATGCGGCACCGATGTGTTGGCACGTGGTAGAGCATCCATTGATGGGGAATATAGCACAGGGGGCCGGCAGACGCAAACTGCGGAATATACGGCGAAGGGAACGACATGGAACGCGGCGGCGGGATAGGGAAATGGCCCATTGGGAATCCGGGGGAATTTGGCAATAAGTCACCAGATCGGGGATGGAAAAGGGGACGGAGGCTCCGGGCACCCCCG
Source organism: uncultured Armatimonadia bacterium (assembly GCA_964498775.1). Classification (GTDB taxonomy): domain Bacteria; phylum Armatimonadota; class Zipacnadia; order Zipacnadales; family UBA11051; genus UBA11051. The sequence goes on along the minus strand of CAZCJS010000046.1, from coordinate 6,840 downwards.
TCCCTACCCAAATCGGCCGCTACGTGAAGATGCCATCAGGGAGCAACTGTGGCATTGCTTTTACTTTCTATAGCGCGCCGAGCTTTGGCCAACTCATGGGGCAGGCAATCAGGGCATATACCGTGTGAAGCAACTATCCTCTTTGAGCATGCTACCCACTCCGAGCGATTGCCGTCAGCGTCGAGGCTCCAACACACAGCTTTGCAGATACAACATTGAATGGGCAAGTCCCTGGCCATACTGTGTCTCCCGCTATTGCTGGATTGCGTTGGTGCGATTGCTGGTGCACGGGAAGTCCGATTGCAGTGATGGTTCTCCATCTGCCTGTACCCTTGATATTATCGGCATCAAGGGTGTAATACTTTAGTGCGAAGAACGCCTCGGTGTCTGCAAGGGGGTCTCCTGGACACTGGCGGAGGAGAGCGTGGTCAGGAGGGTGTGGACAAGTGGGGGTGCGCCTGTGGAGAAGTGGCGAAATTAATGTGGGTAAGTGGCTGTGAGTTGTGCATATCTTGGCAGCAGATTGTGGATAAGTGAGGATGGACGAAACGCGACGAATGAGAGAACGGTTGACGGGTGCAAGAAACGGGTGCTATAATTGTGGGCACTTACCTGAGGTATGCGGGCTTGCAGCAAATGATATAGGGGGCTGCAGGCGTTTTGGTATGGCCATTGGTTGACGCTGGTGGGAGAATGGCCAAAGCGCTTAACGATTAGAGTTCTTATATACGCAGGCGCCCGATCCTCTGAAGTGGGAGACTGAATCCGCCCCTGTAGTTGGGCGGAATTGGTTAGTGTTGGCCGGCGTCCGAGCAGCCGGCAGCACTGTCAGAGATTGAGAGCTAATGGAGACAGGCGGCCGAGCGTTCGAGGTAAAAGACTACGTCCGCGTTTTCACCAAGCGCAAGTGGTTCATTGTTGTCATCACGTTGGCGGCAGGTATGCTTGGTGGATTGTACGCGGTGTCGTACCGGCCGACGTACCGTGCGCAATCGGTGGTACTGATCCGCCGGCAGGCCGTGGAGCGGATCCAGTTCACTGAGGAAATGGCCATCGAGTCGCAAAATGTCAGCGCGCAACTGACCCTGGATACGCAGGCGCGTATCGCTAAGAGCTATGACGTCGCCCAGCGTACGGCCAATAAGCTCGGTGCGCGTGAGTCGGGTGGCAAGATCGTTGCGGATGCTACCGAGATTGTGGATTCCCTCGACGTTTTCCCCGAAGAGCCGGACCGGCTCGTGATTAGCGCATCCAACTCCGAACAGGCGAAGGCATTGGCGTTTGCGAATGAGACGGCGGAGACCTTCGTGGTCAAGAGCGCGGAATTGCGGCGAGCGGATGTTGCGGCTGCCCGTGAGTTCTTGGAGACGCAGATAGATGCTGTGTCGGGCCGCCTGGACCGACTGGACCGAGAATTGGCCGAGTACCAACACGAAGTGGGGATAGTGGTGCCGCAAGTCGAGGCTAGCGCGGCAAAGTCGCAGTTGTCGCAGTACCAACGAGAGCTTGATACCGCGCTGACGAATCTGGCCACCCTACAGGCCCGCAGGAGTACGCTACAAGCGCAGTTGAGCAGTGCCCAATCGCTCATTGAGGTACCGGTCAAGCAGGTTCATCCGGAACGAGCAATGGTGCAGAAGCTGCTGCACGAAGAACAAGTAGCGCTTACGCACTTGCAGTCGAATTATAAGGAAAACCACCCGAAAGTAGCTGAGGCGAAGCGGAGGATCGAGGTACTGCAAGCACGCTTGGCGGACGTGCCCGCAACTGAAGATAGCAAGGAATTCCGCGCCAATCCGGCTGTCACCACACTGAAAAATGAGATACAGACCGCCGACCTGAGTATCGCCGAGACACAACAGCAGATCAACGGGCTGCAGGCCATCGTTTTGAGGCTCACTTCCGAGACGGTTGACTTGCCGATCGAGTTAGCGACAATTGCACGCCTCGAAAGCCAGATCGCACTGGCCCGGAGCACGTATAAGACATTCCTTGTTCAGTTGGAGCAGAGCAAGCTCAGAGAAGAAATCAAGAAGAGCAGTGCTGCCGTAATAGACCGCGCGGTCACTGCACACGAGGTGCGACCTGCCCTTGGTCGGATGACGATGTTCGCTCTGGCTCTGGGGTTGTTCGCCGGGCTGATGGTGGCACTGCTGCTCGAGGCGTTGGACGACACGTTCCACAGCCCGGAGGACCTGACCCACTACACGGATGTCGAGTTCCTGGGCATGGTACCGATGCTGGAGACGAGCAAGGACGAGTTGGTAACGATAGCGTCGCCGAAAAGCCCGCCTGCAGAAGCCTATCGTGTACTGCGGTCAAATATCCACTTTGCGCAGGTTGACAACCCGGGGCGCACCTTCCTGGTAACCAGCGCAGGCGCTGGCGAGGGCAAGAGTCTGACGGCTGCGAACCTCGCCGTGGTGTTCGCCCAGGCGGGGCAAAAAGTGCTGGTGATTGACGCTGACCTGCGGCGGCCCTCGTTGCAGCGTCTGCTGCATGTGGACCGTGAACGCGGGCTGACGAATGTGCTCATCGGGGAGAGCACGCTGGATGAGGTCATCGTCGAAGTGGAGAACGTGCCGGGTCTGCTGATAGTACCGACGGGGCCATTGCCGCCAAACCCGGCGGATCTGCTTGGGTCAGAGCAGATGAGTGAGGTGATTCGTGAGGCGTCGGAACTCGCGGAAGTCGTGATCCTCGATTCGCCGCCGGCCATCGTGCTGACGGATGCCATATTGTTGGCATCGAAGGTAGACCACACTCTGCTGATCGCCGAATGTGAGCACGTCAGCCGCACGGCCTTCGTAGAAATGGTGCGACTGATAAGGCACGCGAGGGGCAGCGTAATCGGGACGATACTCAACAAGCTGCGGCTGAGCACCAGCGATTACTATTATTACTACTACTATTACTACTATGACCACGCGCGCGAGGAGCCAGTGCCGGCTATAACAGAACCGGAGGCGGCTGCAGATGCCGGCATGCCGCTGGTAGAGGACGTCTTCGGTGAGACGAAGGCCGCGCCGGAAAGGCCGGAAGCAAGAGCCCGTAAACAGCCGGAAGCTGGCATGATGGCCGACCTCTTCGGGGATATAGATACTGTACAACAAGACGCAGAACCCGAGCCGGTCGAGCAGCCCAGCAGAGACACGATGGATGACCTGGGCCACGACACTGCGGCGGCCAGAGAAGAAACCGAGGCGCAGCAGGTTCCCGAAGAGCCAAGCGTTGACATCACGGAGGAAGCCTCTGGAGACGTTGAGAGTGCGCCTGACGATACCGGCGCGCAAGCACGTGTCGAGCCGATCAGCGACATGATGGATGATTTGCTCGGGCGTGCCGAGACGACACCAGACCGTGCGGAATCTGAAGAGATTGCCACACCGGAAGCGGCTGAGAAAGCCGAGGTGGGGGCAGAAACCTCGGAGCTGCCACCTGCTTCGACACCAGAACCCGAACCGCCACTGTCGCAGGAGCCACCACCTACTCCGGCACCACAGCCCGAACCGACGCGGTCGGAGGAGCCGCCGCCGCCACCTGTGCCGCCGGCGGTGGAGGAGACGGAGCCAACAGAGGAACCCCGGCCCAGACGCCCGCGTAGCAAGAACGGCGGCGACAGCTTGCTCGATGACCTGCTGGGACTCAACGGGGACGAATAGCGGCGAGGCTATCAGATGCCACGGTAGTGCCGCTCGGAGGTCTGCCCGGCAGTATTGTGCCATCTGCTAGGGCCCGGCGATATACGGGCCGATTACCGTTGCACCTGCTCAAGGGAGATAGCTACGATGACAAGAAGCTATGTGGTACTGTCTGTTGCCTGCGTACTCATTCTGGGTTCATGCCTATGCCTGAACGCCGACGCGGAGCGGCCTGATCAATATCGGTACACCGGCCAACCTGCGGCCCCCCAGTATCAACTCCCCGTGGACGTAGCCTGCGTCACTAACCCGAAGAACCTTTCGCCGCTGACATCGGAGCAGACCGCGCGGCTAATCCAGAATGGCTTCGTAGTGGTCCCCGATGAGGCCATACAGATGTTCTATCTGTATGAGGAATATGCCGACAGCGAGGCCGGCGAAAAGCCGACACCGAACTTCATCACGGTGGACTCGATCCTGCAGGCGTATCACCTCTTCTTCGATTTCAGCTTGCGCAAGGTGGAGATGGAGTATCTGGTCGCGGCATGCGAGCAGTTGAGCAAGGTGTGTGCGTATCACAATGACAAGTTCGCGGCGAATCTGGCGGATGGGCCGATGCGGGATGCGGCACGCGCCAATGTCATCTACTTCAGCATCGCCTGGAGTCTCGCCACCGGGCAGGAACAGACACGTTTCGTGCAGGCGGATGAAATGGCCCTGTACAAGGACGAGATGCAGCGAATCGGGGCGATGGCCGGGCGCAGTGAGTCGCCGCTGATGGGCAGTACCGTTCACTATGACCAGTTCCGTCCTCGGGGGCACTATACGCGGGACGAGGCGCTCAAGAAGTACTTCCGGGCGATGATGTGGTACGGGACGATTGCGATGGAGTTGGACCCGCGTAGTAAGGTGGATCGCTCGCCGCGTCACCAGCGACAAGCACTGCTGATAACGAGAATTCTGGCCGGTGATGACAAGGCGCGGGCGCTATGGGCGAAGATATATGAGCCAACGGCGTTCTTTGTCGGCGGCAGCGATGACATCGGCTACCGGCAGTACGTACCCCTGGCGCAGCAAATCTTCGGGCAGTCAATGCAGTTGGCCGACCTCAGCGATGACGCCAAGGTGAGTGACTTCATCACGGCTGCGCGGAGGATCATGCCGGAGCCGCAGATAGCTCCACTCTTCTATGAGGCCGACTCGGCAGGCGAGTTCATCGGCGGGAGCCTGGAAGTGCAGGGTCGGCAATTCCGCTTCATGGGCCAGCGCTTCATACCCGATTCCTACATGCTCCAGAACCTGGTATCGCCGAAGGTGCTTCCGGTGCCCACAAACCCAAATGACGCGCGGGATATGCCGATCGGCCTCGATGTGATGTCGGTGCTGGGCTCCGCACGGGCTTACAATCATCTGCTGGACATCTATGACCAGGGGCGCTACCCGAAGTACACGGAGCAGATGGCGATATTGCGGGAGGAGTTCTTCTCATACCCGGAAGAGAAATGGTGGTCGAATCTGTACTGGGGCTGGCTCTACAGCCTGGCGGCCCTGCTCGAGAACTGGAGTGTAGGCTATCCGATGTTCATGCAGGCCGACGCATGGCTGGACAAGGAGTTGGCGACTTCACTGGGGAGTTGGGCACAGTTGCGGCATGACACCATACTATATGCCAAGCCATCCGGTGCGGAAATGGGCGGGATGCCGCCTGACCAGGTCTGTGGCTATGTCGAGCCGGTGCCGGAAGCGTGGGGCCGGCTGTGGTATCTGTCCAAGCTTGCCCGCGACGGGTTGCAGGAGCGCGGTCTGCTCAGTGCCGAAATGGCGAGTGCCTATGGCAAGTTCGGCAACATGTTGTCTTTCCTGAAGAGGTGCGCCGAAATGGAGTTGGCCGGGCAGCCGTTGTCGCAGCAGGACTACGAACGGATACAGTTCTTCGGCGGGGAGCTCGAGGGCCTGCAGTTGACGATAGTCAAGGATAGCAGCAAGGAGTACGATGGGATCAATTCCTGGTACCTGATCACCAGCGAGGTGGATCGCAACATCGCGACGGTGGCGGATGTGCACACCTCGTTCGGTTCCGCGCTGGAGGAGGCAGTCGGCTACGCATACCGGCTATATGTGATCGTGCCCGACCCGCGCGGTGGGATTCAGCTCGCTAAGGGCGGCGTTTTCTCCTACTATGAGTTCACCTGGCCGGTTTCGGACCGGCTGACTGATGAGAAATGGCTGGGGATGCTGAAGGCGGGTACGGCGCCTGCACATCCGGAATGGACGACAAGCTTCATCGTCCCGTAAGTGTGTTGTGCGTCCGTTGGGCAGGAGACGGGGAGCAGGCAGCGAAAAAGGTATTGACAGGCCGATAAATAGCGCTCAATATTGTGCCTAACACGACGCGATGGCTGATTTGTTCGTGTGCCGCGCATTTGGCATTATCGGTGGGCGTTACCGGGAGAGTGGTCGCAATGAGCAGAGCTACACGTGGTTTCACGTTGATCGAGTTATTGGTTGTAATAGCTGTCATCGCGATTCTGGCCGCGATCCTCTTCCCTGTTTTCGCCCGCGCACGGGACAAGGCCAACGAGGCCGCGTGCATGTCGAATCTGAAACAGATCGGCACCGCCATGCAGCTCTATCGTACGGATTTCGACAACCGCATGCCCTTCATGTTCTACCAGGCTGACAACGGAACTTACTACCGCTGGATTGACGTGACCTTTGTCTACTCCGGAAATGATCAGATCTACTCATGCCCGTCCTCGCCGGTGGAACCGGGGGATTACGCCGCATATCCGGCCTACAAGACGCCCAGTGATCCACCCGATACCTCATACCTCTACAACCAGCCGCATCTGGAGAGCATCCGGGCGACGTATGTCAATGATCCCGCCGGCACTATTATGGTAATGGATGGCTGGTGGTTCAGTAGCCGCGAGGGAGAAAAGGGGGACTTCGACCCGCGTGCCTACAACGCGCCGATGTTCAATATTGAGAAGGCTACGGCGGAGTTGATGGCATCCTGGATCAACGACGAATTGCCGACAACGCCGATTTATGTCAATGGCATGATGCTTGAGCGAATGCACCGCCACAACGGCCGGGTCATTGTCGTGTATTTCGACGGTCACTGCAAGGGAATAATGCGGGCGGTGCCGGGGGATTTCACTCCACGTAAGGACTGAGCGCCCAAGCCTGAGGGGTT
>CAZCJS010000045.1:0-20339 GCA_964498775.1 uncultured Armatimonadia bacterium | reverse complement strand
CGCACCAGGGCTTTGATACGCGACCTCGCTTCTACCTCGCCGAGAAGCTGGCCGCCATCGCCCCGGGTAACCTCAACCGCGTCTCTTTCACGGTCGGCGGCGGACCTGCCGTCGAGGCGGCGATGAAGATATGTGTGAAGAATGTCGAGACGGCGCGCGATTTCGTCTGCCTCTATGACAGCTACCACGGCAGCACGCTGGGCTCGATGGGCGCATCGTGGATTTCCACCCAAGCCGGGGGCAGTTACATCGGCGGCAGCCGCTTCTTGTCGCTGACGAGACCATTCATCCGCATCCCCAATCCTGATACCTACCGCAATCCCTTCGGCGTTGACAGCGAAACATATATAGATATGTGCCTGACGATTGCGCGGGAGACATTCCAGCGAGGCATTGCCGGCAGGCCGGCGGGTGTCATCGTCGAGCCGCTTCAGGCCAGCGCCGGGCAACTCATTCTGCCAAGGCGCTACCTGCAGCAACTACGCAACCTGTGCGATGAGTTTGAGACGCTGCTGGTCTTCGACGAGATTCAGACCTTCGGGCGCATCGGGGAGATGTTCGCCGCCGACTACTTCCAGGTCACGCCGGACATCATCGTGCTCGGCAAGGCCCTCGGCGCAGGTCTGCCTCTGGCAGCTATCATCATCTCCGATAAGCTTGAGGGCTTCAATGCCGATGCCGAGGAACTGCACACCTTCGCAAACCCGTCGCTTTCCATGGTCACTGCCGCCAAGCAGCTAGCGCTGCTGGAGACCGGTGTGCTGGACAACTGCCGAGAGATGGGTGCGTATCTGGGTGACGGGATCCGAGCGCTGAGCGCCGAATACCCCGAGATCGGCGAAGTCCGACAGGCGGGCCTGCACATCGGTGTCGAGTTCGTCGCTGACCCGGAGACCAGAGAGCCGCTGGTTGAGGAGACAGCCGCCATCCGTACTGCAGGCTTCAGCAATGGTATTATCTTCGGCCTGGGCGGAGTGCGGCGGAATGTGCTGAAGGTCAAGCCGCCGCTGATCGTGAACCGTGTCGAGGCCGATGAGATACTTGAGAAGCTGCAGAGCTGCATGGAAGCGGCTCTGCGCACCTGAATAAGGGAGCAAGCCGATGTTTGAGATTGACCTCACCGAGAGAGTCGCCGCCGTCATTGGTGGCTCACGCGGGATCGGAGCGGCTATCTGCCGGACACTTGCGGAGGCGGGCGCAAAGATCGCCTGGACTAACACAGGCAGTGAGGCCGGTGTCGCCGGTAGCAAGGAACTGGCCGCACAGATTGATGATATTGGCGTCGAGTGCCTCAACGCAGTCGTTCAATGTACGGACCCGCGTGCAACCGAGGCGTTCATCGCCCACATCGTGGCGTGCTGGGGCCGTCTGGATTACCTCGTCTATAACGCGGGTTTCACCTCGCCCGTACCGTTCGCGGCGTTGACAGTAGAGGAATGGCGGCGCGTCGTGGATATCAACCTGAACGGGGCCTTCATCGCTACACGGGCGGCGCTCCCGCAAATGGAAAACCAGGACGCTGGTGCGATTGTGCTCATCGGCTCGGCGGCAATCGTGTCCGGAGGCGGTGGGCGGGCTGACTACGTATCAGCCAAAGCTGGTTTAGAGGGTCTGAATCGGGCCATTACCAAGGAGTACGCGCCGGCTGGGATTCGCTGCAATATCGTGCATCCATCTCTCATCGAGACCGACCTGCTGAAGCAGCGCTATCCGGATCCCGCCGACCGCACCAGGGCGGCGGGCAGTGTTCCTGTGGGGCGGCTCGGCCAACCTCAGGACATCGCCAATGCCGTCGTTTTCCTGTTGGCAGACCGGGCGTCGTACATCACGGGCCAGTCACTGTTCGTTGACGGTGGCCGTACCTTCTGCCAGTGACCCGCCGCCGGCACTTATCCCCATGAAAACAGGACCCCACAACTTCGTGGCCGTTGACCTTGGCGCCAGTAACGGTCGGGTCATGCTCGGACGTCTGCATGAGCAGCGTCTCAGCCTCGAGATGATCCATCGCTTCGAACACTGCCCCAGGCAGCAAGCCGGGCACCTGCGATGGGATTGGCTGCTGATCATTGCCTCGGTCTATGAGGGACTGGCGCGAGCGGCAGAGCAGGCGGCGCATCGGCATATTGTCTCGCTGAGTTGCGATAGCTGGGCGCAGGATTTCGGCCTGCTCGACATGGAGGGCAAACTGCTCTTCTCCCCCATCTCATACCGCGATGCCCGCACTGCCGGGATGCCGGAGAGCTTCGCTGATATTATCGCGACGGATGAGTTGGTGCGACGGGTTGGGTCGGTAATTTCGCCGCTGACGACGCTGTGCCAGCTTCGGGCGATGGCGCTGGAGGGGCCGGAACTGCTTGATGAGGCCGCAACGCTTCTGCATATCGCGGACCTGGTCCACTATGACTTGTGCGGAGCGAAAGTGACTGACCGCACTATGTCCACCGTCTCGCAGCTACGGAATCTCGCCGGCGATCAATGGGACCGCGAGCTGTTTGAAGCCCTGGCCATTCCCCATCACTTTCTTCCACAGATAGTGGAGGTTCCCGCGATCATCGGGCACGTGCCGGAAGATCAGGCTCCACATTCGGGGCTTGTCGGCGTGCCGGTCGTGGTCACCGCAGGCCATGATACCGCAGTCGCCACCGAGATTGTCTCCGCAGAGGAGGAAAATGTTGCGTTCCTCAGTTGCGGCACCTGGTCAATGCTCGGATGCGTGGGCGCCGAGTTGTCTGTTGTGCCCGAGGCGGTTCGTGAGCAGGTATTTCTGGTCGGCCTGGCACGCGGCAGGTGGGGGCTTTTCTACGCAATGATGGGCCTTTGGCTGCTGGAGGAATGTCGCCGGACCTGGGCGGGGCAGGGACATGAAGTGAGCTTGGATGAACTCGCGGCCGCGATGAAGCATTCTCCAGACGAGTGCCGCGCTATCATCAATCCGGATGACGAGCGTTTCGTCGCCCCGGAGGACATGGTCGCCGAGATTTGCGGCTCGTGTATTGAGACCGGGCAGCCCGTCCCTGAGACGCCCGCGGACCTCAGCCACACTATCCTGACCAGCCTGGCCCTGGACTATCGCATGGGGATAGAAATTCTGGAGGTGGCGAGCGGGAGGCGGTTTGAGGCTTTGCGGATTGTCGGCGGCGGCAGTGCCAATGCGCGGCTCTGCCAACTTGCCGCCGATGTCACCGGCCTGCCGGTCACTGCCGGTCCCATCGAAGCGACGGCGGTCGGCAATATTTTGCTCCAGGCCAAGGTGATGCAACTTCTCGATGAGCGCGACATGGCGGCAGTCGCGGCCAATTCATTCCCGATGGAACACTATGAACCCCGGCGGGAACGTGACGAGAAGCTCTACGCGCATTTCAGAGAACTCAAGGAGGGAGCGGCGACGTGAACCAAAATGCCACTGACTACCTCGGAGCTGTCCGGCAACTGCGACAGGACTACCGGCGTGTGGTTGCAGGCCTGCCGTGGCTGGACATGTCCGTGTGGGCACATGAGCCGCCGGTTTTTCCGCATCATGCGGATGGACAGGAGCTTGCAGCCGTTGCCGGGAGAGTGGCGACACGCTCGCTTAGTGGAGAGCTGGGCGGACTGCGTGAAAGCTGCAATGGGCTCGTGCTGCGGTTCAGCCCGGATGAGTCCGGATCGCTCGATGAAATTTCCTGTATCTTCCCGGAGATGAGCCATGAGCGCGTGCCGCTGGTGATTCTGCATACCGATGTTGACTTCGAGCAGGTGACGGAGGTGGCCTCGGCGTGGCCGCAGTTGTCCATCGTCATCGAGTCCGGTCCCCTGAAGATACTCTACTACCTGGAGCAAGTCGAGACACTGCTCGCCGCGCATCGCAACACCTTCCTGTGTACGTACAACTTCTGCAACTGGCTGGGGCTGGAAAGACTCTGCACGAAGGGCTTCGGCAAGCGGCTGCTGTTCGGGACACACTCTCCGCGCTACAACCCACATGCGGCGATGGGCCCGATTGCGATGGCGCGGCTGACCTGGTCACAGAAGCGCGATATTGCGGGGAATAATCTGCGGCGGCTTCTGGGAATGGCGGAAACTGTCGAAAATGAGTATAACTTTGCACCACCAAACTCTCTCATAGTTGATACCCATACCCACCACGGACCGCCGGGCCGCTTCCCCGTACCGGACGAGCACTTTTCTCCGGCGGATTGGCTGGATTTTATGGACTTCTGCGGCCTGGACCAGATCTATCTCTGCCCGATAGAGGCACTCTATGAACCCGCGACCAGCGCCCGGGAACTGGTCGCCGATTTCCGCTCAGCCGCCCCCGAGCGTTTCTTCTTCTTCGAGGCATTTGACCCCAGACGCGGTGCGGAACAGATGGAGCGGCTGCACACATCGCTGGATGACCCAGGCTGCATCGGCATCAAGATCCATCCCTCAGTCCATGAGGTGGCTGCCGATGATGCTTCCTACGCGGCGGTCTATGAACTCGCCGCTGTGCGTGGCGTCCCGATCCTGACGCACAGTTGGGACATATCGCCGACCAATCCCGTCCAGTATCTCTCGCATCCCGACCGCTTTCGCCCGCATCTGCAACGGTATCCGGGAGTGCGCCTGGTGCTAGGCCATGCGGGAGGCCGTCCGGGGTCCATGGCGGCGGTGGTCGGACTGTGCCGCGAATTCGCCCGTGTGGTCGTGGATCTCGCCGGTGACTACTATGACAGCGGGCTTATCGAGTTCCTCGTGGAGCAGATCGGGGCCGAGCGGATACTGTTCGGCAGTGACATGAACTGGATTGATCCGCGCGCTAATCTCGCTCCGGTCCTCGCCGCAGAGATCTCCGAAGAGGTCGTGCTGCAGATCCTGCGCACCAATGCGATGAGAGTGTACCGCCCGCAAGCCGACTAGTGAGTAGACGAATGATAGATGAATGCAGGACAGATATAAGGCGGTGCAGAAACATCCCGCGACACCGCCGAACAGGTGTGCAATATCAGGAAGTCACTCAGCGGAGGGATGACCGATGGCTGTGAAGTGCAAGGCGCATATTCTGCGCGACTATAGTATGGTGGACGCACCAATGGAGAGCGATGAGTTTGGGGCCGATGGCATGGCCGAGGAGCGTCGCAAGAACTATGTGGCCTTCACGTGCCTGCTGTACAGTGAGGCGGACTCGACGCTGTACTGTGGGATCACGGCCTATGACGCCGACATATTTTACAAGTTCAACACGCAGACGTTTGAGTGGACGAGTCTCAACTGGTTGCAGGTGGGCGAGGAGTTCGACGTCAAGATCCATCGCTCGCTGGAGTTCGATACAGATGGCACGATCTATGGCGCGACGGCCTGCCTGCATGATACGAGCCGGCGACTGCAAGCGCCGGGCGGGAAGATCTTCACCTACAAGCCTGAGACGGGCCAGTATGAGGTCCTCTGCACGCCTGTCGAATATGACTACATCCAGACGATCACCTTTGACAGGCAGCGGCGGCTCATCTACGGTCTGACATACCCGGTTTTCAAGTTCTTCAAGTACGACATAGACAAGCACGAGGTGACCAACTACGACTTCATCGGCTCGATTACGCACATCTCGGCGCTGGATGACAGGGGGCGCTTCTGGGGTACCTGGCACTGGACCCAGCACAACCTGTTCTGCTATGACCCCGACAGTGACGAGATTACGTGGTTCGACCACAGCATCCCCAACGGTCCGCAGGGCAAGGATATCATGTACCCGAATGCCGGCCCTGTGGACTGCATGATCAACGGCGGCGACGGCTATCTGTATATCGGCTCGACGCTGGGAGAGCTGATCCGCCTGGACCCGAATACGGCATCGTGTGAGTACCTGGGCAAGGCGTACGATTCACGCCGGATGCCGGGGCTGATGATCGGAAAGGACGGACTTATCTACGGCTGCGGCGGCGACAGCGGCGACGGCCAACTCTTCTGTTACGACCGGGAGAGCCGCGCGTTTCATAACCTCGGTGCCATGTATGACCCCGAACTGGACACTACCTGCTACCGTACGCATGACATCACGGTGGATGAACGCAATACCTTCTACGTGGCTGAGACCGATAATCCTTACCGCTCCGGCTATCTCTGGGAATGTGATGTGGAGATGTAAGGCATCTCACCGGCCGCAGGCCTTTACCGCTCGCCGGCAGATTCATAAATCGAGGTGATGAGGTCTAGGCGCAACCTCGAGCACTAAGCGCAGGTGAACACAGGCGGAATTGCTATGCCGGACTATGAACGCATAACCGCAGCCATGGTTGTGCTTGGCATAGCTGCGACTGGCGTTTGCGCACATTGGGAGCCACCGTCGGAGATGTTCCCATGGGCGAACCCGGGCGCGCTACGCTGGGCGATTGACTACCGCAAGATGAATGCAGAACACGTCCAGGCGCTGATAGACGGGCAGTTTAACCTGGTTCAGGGCGGCAGTTTCACCGACGAGGCGACGGATATCGCCACGGTTGCAGGCTGCCACCGCATGATGTACATCTGCAGTCGCACGATTTATCACGAGCGGCTCTTCCCTGAATACCCGGAGTTGGCGGATGCGGCGATACTGACACCGGATGGCGAGTACAAGGTCATCTACAACAATCCAGCGCGATATGCGGGCTGCTACAACCGGCTGGCATGGCTGGAGTACATCAAGGGCCGCATGGATGAGCTGGAGCAGCGCGGCGTAGATTCCATATTCTTCGACAACCCGATGACCTGGCCATGCTACTGCCCCACCTGCAAAAAGCTGTTTCGGGAATACTCCAAGGAACATGTCGGACGGGAATATGAGCTCGGCGCTGAGGGCACGCCGAAGGAGCTCGGGCGCTGGTTCACGCTTGACACTGCGAGGAGATTTTTCACGGGCGTCCGCGATCATGCCCACAACCGCGAGAAGCCGATATTCATCGTGGCCAATAATCTGACCTACTGGCTCATTGACCAGGGCATGACCGACGGTGTCTTCACGGAGGCGGGCGGCCAGGCTCCCTTCGGACACAACATCGGGCAGTACAAAGTGGGGCTGGCAGCTAGCCACGGAAAGCCGACGGCAATACTGACCTACATTCCCCACCCTGTGCGCATGGTGCGTGGCGTGAAGAGGTATGCAGCGCCATCCGCCTCAGAACGCTGGTATGGCTCCCCTATCGCCGAGGAGTATGAGGCCGGCTGCGCGATGGGATTGGCGCTGGGGGGCAACTACCTTAGCAATTTCAGTCTCACCCTCGACCGTCATATCCTTGAATTCACTGACCCCGAGGACAAACGCATCCTGGCCTCATGCGGCAAGTACGCACAGTTTGCCAAGCGCTGGGAGAAGCTGTATGCGGGACAGCAGCCCGGCAGCGGCATCGGCATCATCTACGACCTGACCGAGGGGCCGCGCATGGGGGACGTACTCGGCACGCGAGCCGGGACCGACCAACTCCTCTGGCACCTCCAGAGCCACGGAATCCCCGCCGATGTCATAGTGAACAGCGACCTGCAAGCCGGTCGGCTGACGGGTTACCAAGTTGTCATCATAGACGGTGCGGCAATGCTCTCTCCGGACGAGATGGCAGGTCTGCGTGAATTCGTGGAAGCCGGTCGCACAGTCATCATCTCCGCGGCTCTCAGCATCCGGGACCGCTTTAGCCCACCTGAGCAGGGCCGCGCCATCGGCGAATTCCTGCCCGGATGCGAGGATATACTGGCGCAGCAGATACCGGCCCAGGATCTGCAACTCGACGGCTACGTCCCCGAACCCTCACGCATCAAGTGCCCGCAGGAAGGCACTGCCTCGCTCACATTCCAGGGCAAGGCCGGTATGTGGCGCATCTCAGTTGACTACCTTGACGAAGACGACGGGCAGTCGCACTTCGAACTGCTGGTCAATGACAGGTCTGTGGGTTCCTGGAAGGCCGATGCGGACAACAACGCCTGGCTGGAGTTCGCCTCCCAGCCGATGGAGCTAAAGCCGGGCGACAGAATCACTGTACACGCCAAGCACGGCGGCGGTGAATATGCGCGGCTGTCCGCACTGACGCTGCGCAGTATCCCCAGGCAGGGAGCGTCCTTCCGCCACCCGTTGGGCAAAGGTACGGTGATCCAGGTGGCGGGTTCGGTGGAAGCGGCATCAGAGCAGGAACATGCCGAGGTTATTGCGGCCCTGCAGGAAGCAGTGCCGGTCACTGGCAAATGGCCTGAGACGATGCTCGTCAACTTATTGCGTCAGCCGAAGCCGGGTGTGCTCGGCGCACATATCGCAAATCTTGACTACAAGTACGGGGACAGCTACGTGTTGGAGGCGATCAACCCAACGCCGGAGTTGACGCTACAGGTTCAGAACCCGCGCCTGAAGGTGGCGAGGCTCATCTCGCCGGACGCGGAGATCCAGGACCTGACCATCGCGGATGGCAAGGTGACTGTACCGCCGGTGCGCAACTACGCCGTGGTCCTGCTGGCGGCGCAACTGGGGGACTTGGATGCGCTTGAGTAGCCGCCAGAGTGCGGGGACGCGCGGATGTACCAACTTTTCAGTCCGGGACGCGGATGGGATAATGGCCCCATTGCTCGAGGGCTTGTTTCATGGCCTGCAGGTTCTCGGGCTTGGTACCTACGGCGAGTGAGTGGCTTGCGCCGTAGATGAAGCCGCCACCGGGCGCGCCCCATTTCAGCGCATACTTCGCGTCGGCGATAACATCATCAGGGCTGCCGCCGATGAGGCTTTCGTTCTTCACTCCGCCCCACAGCACGAGCTTGTCGCCGTAGAGCTCCTTGAGCCGCTTCATATCCATGCCGCCGCTGGCCTGGATGCCCTCGTAGCCCTCGAAGCCGCCGGCGACGATGGCGTCCAGTGCCTCCCAGGTATTTCCGCAGCAGTGCTTGATGATACGCATTCCAAGCCGCTTCGCCTCGGCAGTGAACAGCTTCCACCACGGTAAGACATGCTCCTCGATGATTTTCGGATTGCAGAGCAGGCTGGTGGAACTGCCCAGGTCCCCGCACGGCATGACCGAATCGTAGCCCTGCTCGGCATAGTACTGCAGCGAGCCGATGCGCTGTCTCGCCTCAAGTTCGACTTGCTTCGCATGCAACTCCGGATGCAGAGCCAGGTTGAGGAACTGGATCTCGTCAGTCGGCCCGATCATCGGGAAGTTGATATCGCCCATACACGTGTTGATCCAGTGCGTGTCCTGCATCCGGTCCATGACATGCCGGGCCACTTCCCACTCCGAATCATCCGGGCGCGGCACGCCCTCGGCTATCACCCGGTCTATCTGCGCCTGCAACTCAGCCACTGTTGGCGGCTCGTAACCATCCGTGTTGATCCTGTATGGCATCAGATCATGGGTGGTGGCCGAAATGCGGTAGAGGTTGCCATTGGCCGCGCGATATGTTTCGTGATCCACTTGCTCCATCGCCGTGGTACGTGTGCCGCGCGCCGGGCAGCGACCGACGGTGATGATGTCGAAGTCCAACGCCTTGGCGAGGTCCGGAATATCGCGCTTGTACGAGGCGACTATCTCATCGCGCCGCCCCTCCCACAGCGCCTTCGTCTGCCGAAACTTCCCCCCTACGAAGCTCTCGCGGCCCAACACCATTTCATAGGTTGTGTAGTCTATGGAGTGCTCGCCCCAGGGAACCAAATCAGGCTCTTCGAAAGCGAGAGTACATTCGACGCGTGCTCTAGGAATCATACGCCAGCTCCGTTGCGCGAGTTGCGCCTGTATGGCTACGAGCCGAACGGGTCACCATTGGCGTCCAGAGGTATAGTGCATAGGGCGAAATCTCCAAGGGTGAGGATCAGGTTACCGTCGTCGGCTGTCATTTGCAGCGGGTCATCACATTCGGCAATGTCCACCAGTGCGGCAAGGGTGATGGATGGCACGAGCCGCTCGCTCTGTACCTGCAGAATGGTGTCAGCCGACCGTTGTGGCATGACTGGCGCGGATGTGCTCTCGCGCAGCACCACCGGCTCGCCGCAGGCGAAACGCAGCCTGGCGGTTGCCTGCTCGCCGCTGAGCCTCGCGATATTGCGTTCGTCATCAATGGCCATCGGCATGAGCGTATGGAAGCGGGCCTCGAACTGGCCCTCATTGGAGAAACGCACGCGGTCAATGATGAGATAGCGCCCCGCGCCGAGATTGACGAAGCTGCGGCAGCAGTAATGGAGCCAGGTGTCGCCGTAGGCCTTGGTGCCTCCAAACCCCCCAAAGCAATCACTGGTATCAATCTGAATCACAAAATGCCCGTCGTGGTCGAAGCTGCGAGTGTCACTGGTGCTGTCCGGCCGAATGCCGATGCCGTTGAGCAACACCGTGTTTTTACTCAGCGGTCCGCAACCGTACAGCTCATATCTGGATGGTGAGAAGGTCGTGTCCAGATACTTCCCGTCGGTAGCATTGATGAGGAACTGCTCACCTTTCGCCTGGAACCAGAACGCCATCAGATCCGCATGTCCGTGGGGTACATCGGCACTGCCGCCACGCACCGAGATGAAGGTCTGCGGCATGGGCATTGCGTCGCTCATGTAGCCCCACTGGATGCCGCCCAGCAGGTTGTTAGCAGGCAACTGCGACGGCTCTGTACTCCGTGTGTCCGGCTGTGGCCCAATAATGCCGTAGAATGCTTCTGACGGCCATGAGGCGTTACCGAAGCACTCCTGCCGCTGTCCTATCTCGTCGAGTACTGCCGCATGGGCAGCCAGGCCTAGTCGCTCCAGCACGCGGTAGTGAAACGGCATGACCTGGAATCCATTCGCGTCACCGAAGCCCACCGCCTGACCTTGAGGGCAAAACAGTAGCGGGAATACAGCCGTGTTGCGCACACCCTTACTTGCGAACAGGGGATGCTGTCGGCCGGTGGCGGCCTCGTGGCTGAGCAGATACAGGTATCCGTAGCGCATGCCGTAAACCCAGTAGCCCACGCCCTCCGGCCAGCCGCCGTCATCGTGCAGCGAGCCGAAGAACACCTCCATAGCCTGCTCAGCTCGCTGTAACACTTCCTCGGACTTGTCGAGTTCCTCGTACATAGACAGCGCCAGCATTCCCGCGCCGCCGGCAGTGACGGCCGTCCAGTTGCTGTACTCTTTCGTCGCCCACCAGGCGGCATCGGCGGCGTATGCGCCCAGGTACGCATCCGTCTGCCGTCGAGCCATAGCGGTGAGCAGCTCCTGCTCCTCATCCGTCAACTCATCGTACAGCCAGTCATAGACCGCCGCCAGCGTGAGCCCCATCTCGCCGTAGGAGAGATCGTAGATCTCCCCAGGCACCCCGCAGGCGCCGTTAGCGCGCCAGTCAATCCAGGACCAAAAATCCCATCCCGCCGGCAGTCTCAAGTACTCGGTGACCAAGCCCCGCAACTGCTCATCGCCAGTCCGGAGATACTCAATGAGAACCGTCAGCAGCCGCTTCTGCAGATTGCGCATGCGAATCAAGTGCCAGTTATGGCCGGTCTCACCTGTATCAGTACGCACTTGTGTAAACTCAGCAACCGCTTGCTCGTATGCAGTTCGTACTGAACGGCTGAGCGGGTCGTGATTGTTGAGGCGCTGGTCGAGTAAGGCAAAGTCCTCAGGTCGCGCAAAGAGGCGGGGATGTACGGTGAGTTTCATTCCAGATCATGCTCCTTCCTATGGCTGGTACGACGCGTTATTCGCGGCTCAAATCCACAATCCCTTTGCGATAGTTGATCTCCCAGGTCTCGCGGTACGCCGTCGTCATCGGGATTTCAGCGAGTGCCGCCACCGTCCGGTCAACATCGTAAGGGACACTCTGGAAAGAAATGTTGTCAGGTGGTGTCCACAGGGCGAATTCGGCTTGCGGGCGGCCCTGACGAAGCTGTCCGATGGCTCCGGGATTGACCATGCGCATACCGGCCACCTTCAAGTCAATCTGGCGGTGGAAGTGTCCGAAAATCACCAGCTCGGCATCTTCTCGATATTCCCAGCGCTGGAGTTCCTCGGCTACGGTGGCATCATCCACATGGCTGCTGAGCGGTGACTGGTAGTGGCAGATGTGGGCACGGAGACCGTTACAGGTTACGATAGTGGCTGCGGGGAGCTGGCGGAGGAAGCTGCGGGCGGCATCGTCGAGACGCGTGGCGGTCCATTCTTCCCACTGGCTACCATTCGCCACCGGGCCACCCGGCCATGACCGGTCGCGTTCGAGAGCATGCACATCATGATTCCCCAAAATCGCGCAGGTAGGCACTCGGCGGCTCAACTCCTCCAGCAGCACTACACACTCCAACGGATGCGTGCCATATCCGACGATGTCGCCACAGAAGATGCAGCCGTCTACCTCTCCGGCGGCTTGAAGCACAGCCTCGAATGCCGGCAGATTTGCGTGGACATCGGCAGCGATAAGGATGCGTCCCTGAAGCGCAATCATCCAGCCAGGTACCCCTCAAGCTTCTCACGGCCGACGAGGTAGTCCTGCGGCGTGGTCAAGGTGGGGCTGTACTCCATGCACAGCATCCCCTGATACCCGATCTCCTGCAGCGCCCGCATTATGTCCGCCCAGTCTATATCTCCACTGCCGATGGCGATATGATCATTCTTCCCGTCGTAGTCATGGACGTGCATGTGTACAACCTTGCCGCCCAGATACCGGATCAGGTTACCGATTGTCCCGAACTCCCGGTAACCTGCGCCACTATCCAGACAGACATGGCCGGTATCCACGGTCACGCCGACGCCAGGACCGGCCGCCATCAGCAGGTCGTAGTAGGTCTCGAGCGTCGGCTCGGTCTCGATGGCGATTGTAACCCCCGTACCCGCGACCATCTCCGTAAGCTCCTCCAGCGTCTTGGAAAACGCGGCGCGGAGTTCATCCTGTGCCCATTGTGCCTTCGCGATACCCTTGTGGAGCGTCACCGTCTTGACCCCCACCTCTGCCGCCAGATGCACCGTGTCGCGCACTGACTCGACGGAGGCGCATCGGATCAACTCATTGGGACTCGCCAGGAGGATGTCACATGTGAACGACTCGCCGTGGATCGCGGCCTCATCGAAGGGTGTGAGCGCGTCTTTGAGCTTGCGCCTGTCATTTGTCGAGGCCTGGCGCACATCAAAGGTCGCCCACTCCAAGCCGAAGTTGGGCTGAGTGTGGAAACCGACGCCGCTGAAGCCGTTAGCGGCGAACCAGGCGATCTGTTCGTAGAAATCCGTGATCTCTCCGAGCGTCCATACCATTGCGCCGCTAGTCATTGCCGCGCTCCTGACTGCACTTCCGGGAGGCCTGTTGTTCCCGGTTGAATTGACCGTGGCAGCGTGTTTGTCCTGCAACAGCCTGCCCCGATTTGATGTCCCGAGGCTTGCGACCGAGCAGGTAATGGTGCAATCCGCCGAAAATCTGGACATCAGGTGTTCTCGGGCTGCTCCCAGCACACCACGTGAAATTGGTTTGCAGGCATGGGTGGCTCCTTCGTCCAGTTGATGTCATGCCATTGCAGCGTCTGGTGCACTGCGGCTCCCTCCTGACTGGATGGAGGTTTCCCACTAGCTTTTATCAACTTATGGATAGGGCCGGAAGGAATCTCTCCATTGCTGAAGAATAGTGCATGAAGGCGCTGCCCGTGTGGAGCGCTGATAGTGTGTGGATACTGAGAAAGGAAGGCCTAACAGCATGCTTAGCGACCTCGAAATTGCACAACAGGCCAGTATGCGCGACATCAGCGACATAGCCACAGATGTCGGGATACTGCCCGACGAACTCCACTTCTATGGCAAGCACGTGGCAAAGGTTGATCTGTCGGTGATTGATCGGCTGAAAGACGAACCGGACGCAAAGCTGATCCTTGTGACCGCTATCACGCCAACACCTCTGGGAGAGGGCAAGACTGTCGTGACGCTAGGTCTCGGGCAGGCATTGCGCCACATCGGTGAAAACGCCATCTGCACGGTGCGTGAGCCGTCCATGGGCCCGACATTCGGCATCAAGGGGGGCGCGTGTGGCGGCGGATATGCACAAGTGGTACCGATGGAAAACATCAATTTACATTTTACCGGCGATATCCACGCCGTCGGAGCCGCCAATAACCTTCTCGCGGCAATGATTGACGCCAGCCTCTGGCACAATAACCCGCTGAACATAGACCCATTGTCCATTAGCTGGAACCGTGGCGTGGACATGAACGACGTCGCGTTGCGTAATATGGTGATCGGTCTGGGCGGTAGCACCGGCGGCTGGCCTCGGGAAGCACAGTTTGATATCACTGTGGCCTCCGAGGTGATGGCAATCCTGGCGCTGAGTAACAGCCTCCAGGATATGCGGCAGCGTTTTGGCCGTATCCAGGTGGCTACCGATCGTGATCGCAATCCGGTGACCGCGGAGGACCTTAATGCCGCCGGTGCAATGACGGCTCTGATGAAAGATGCTATCAAGCCGAACCTGGCGCAGGGTCTGGACGGCGGTCCGGTCTTTGTCCATGCCGGCCCGTTCGCTAATATCGCTATCGGCACCAACTCGATACTGGCCGACAAGCTCGCCCTCAAGCTGGCCGACTACGTAGTCACCGAGGCCGGCTTCGGCGCCGACTGCGGAGCTGAGAAGTTCCTCAACATCAAGTGCCGTGTCGGTAATATGAAGCCCTCCGCCGTCGTCATCGTCGCCACCGTCAGAGCCATGAAGCTCCACGGCGGAGCCTTCGAGTTCAAGCCCGGGCGCAAACCGCCCAAGAAAGAGATCGAGACTGAGAATGTCGCGGCAGTGCGTGAAGGCTGCAAGAACCTGGCCAAGCACATCGAGAATATGGGCAAAATGGGGCTCCCCGTTGTCGTGGCCATGAACATATTCCCCACAGACACGCCCGCCGAGATCGCCGCGCTGCAGGAGGAAGCTCTTGCCGCCGGAGCCAGCGCCGCGGTCGAGACTCGCGTCCACCCAGAAGGCGGTGCCGGCGGAGTTGAGCTCGCCGAGGCCGTCAAGGCAGTCTGCGAGCAGGAGAATGACTTCCACTTCCTCTATCCGCTGGAAGCATCCATCAAGGAGAAGATTGAGACCATCGCCACAGAGATTTACGGTGCCGACGGTATCGAGTACGCCCCGCTGGCCGAACGCAAGATTCGCCAGTTCACCAAGCTGGGCTATGACAACCTGCCGATCTGCATGGCCAAGACCCACCTCTCTCTCACCCACGATCCCGACCTCAAGGGCCGCCCAACCGGCTTCACCGTGCCGGTCCGAGATATCAAGCCCTCGCTGGGGGCCGGGTTCCTCTATCCGCTTTGTGGAGAGATGCGCACAATGCCCGGACTGCCCACCAGGCCGGCAGCCGTGGACGTGGACATTGATGAGGACGGCAATATCGTCGGCCTCTTCTAAAACGCCACCCGTAGCAGAAGACGAATCGGCAAGGCCGCAGGGTATCTTCCCTGCGGCCTTCTACTCAGGGCCGTCAGACGCACCAGTCGGCGCGACTCGGTTTAGCGAGCCTTCCAGTGATAGGCGCTCAGCGTGGGGCCGGCGGTCGCCGCTATCACCTCAAGTGTGCCATCGCCATCGAGGTCCTTGGCGGCAACGAATTCCACAAGCCCCGGAGCCTGCGCCTGAGCTATTATCGTGCCTTCAGCCGACAGCACGAACACCTGCCCGGCATCGTTTCCGGCCAGCACTTCAGCGACCCCGTCGCCGTCCAGGTCGGCCACTTCCATAGCCCGAATGCAATCCCCCAGCCCGCGCGTCCAGTGAACCGTGCCATCGGGATTGAGGACGTACAGGAGGCTGTTGCGGGAAGAGGCCACGATCTTGGGCGTTCCGTCACCCGTCAGGTCAGCGAGGCGCAGCATGTCCACACCGGCTCCGGTGTCCAGCGACCAGTCAGTCGGGGGCGCCCAGATGCCTGGCAGCGTGTGCGTCATATCGGTGAACTCCAGCGTTGGGTCATAGCTGGTCACCGAGATCGGTCCCTTGCACGAGCCGCAGATGAACTCCGTCATGCCATCGCCGTCAATGTCGGCGACTGCGAGGCCGGGGCCGGGGCTCTTCACCCGGAAGAATTGCTCCCCGCTCAGGTCATAGACATTCGTTTCCCAGTAGTTCGTCGAGCAGACGATCTCCGGCGTCCCATCACCGTCAACGTCACGGAACATCAGATTGTTGGGACTGTGTGCATAGTTGAGCCGCTCCCAAACCTGCTCACCGTTGGGCCGCAGGCAGTACATGTGGAAGTTCGCCGAGCCGGCGATAATCTCATTGGCACCGTCGCCATCAACGTCTATCAGGCCCACGACCTCGATAGCACCCGGCCTTGTCCCCCATGATTCATTGGGGGTACCCGGAGAAGTCGGCGATTTGATGCGGCCGACTTCCTGGCCCGCCCCATTCAGAATTACTATGTCGCCGCCGGGCTTGCCATAACCGGTGCCCACAACGACTTCCGGTGCGCCGTCGCCCATTACGTCACCAGTGCAGACTGCGCATACCTGTGTCCCGGCATCAAATCCCCACAGCAGCTTGCCCGCATCATCAAAGCAGCGCAGGTAGTTGTCATTGCCGCCCAGCAGCAACTCGTCGCTCCCATCGCCGGTCACATCCGCCAGGTGCAGCAGCCGTGCTTGGGCCGCCTCGTCATTCCCAGCCTCCCACGACCACACAGGGCTCATCTGCGCAGCATCCGTATCCAGTCGCGGCGGCTGTGCAACCGGCACTCCACCGGCTGCCCACGCCTCCTCCAGGCAAGCGCTCACCATCGCCAGGCGGTGGTCATCCAGTGGCGGGAATTGCACCAGATGCTCGCCTGCGGGTAAGGTCACGGTGAAGTACCCATCGGCCCATTTCACGTCCTTGGACCTCCGCCCATCCACACGTACAGGTGCCTGCTTGCCAGCGGCAAGTGTCACTCGGCCCGTGGCATCGAGTTCTACCGTAGCTCTACCGCGCTTCAGGTCGCAGTCAACCGTCATCTCCCGGTCGGCGCTAAGAAGCTGCAAGCCACAGCGCAGCAGATTCCCCGAGACGAGACTGAACCCGTCGGTCCCGATCCGGTAGAGTTGGCCCACAACCTCCAAATCATCTCCCCCATCTAGCGGGCGACTGCCAAGCAGCTCCACAATCCCGTCAGGAGCTCGCACCACTGCTGCCGTGTCGGCGAAGCGGCGCGCGGCAAAGGCTTCGTCATGCGGGGCCCGGGTAACTTGCAGCAGGTTCACAAACACGCGCGCATCCCCGGGTTGCAGCGAAGCCGTATAGCTTCCCTGAAGCTGGTCGCGGTTGTGTATTGACACTCTTTGAGCTATCGCTGAGCGGTCCAGACCCGTGAGATGGACTTGCAACTCCTCGCCACCGCTGGTGATGATCCGCTCATTGAGCCTCGTCGGCTTGCGGAACAGCTTCCACCAGCCCTGCAGCACGTACTCGCCAGGCTCTACCGCCGTAACCTCATCTATGACCAGGAAGTAGCGGCTCTTTGCCCACAGGATATTGCGCGCCCAGTCAACTCCGTTGTACTCATGCAGCGTGCTCCGCACTGCGCCAACATCGCGAAGGTCGGCGCAGAACTCGAGGTCCGCCAGCGTCGGGACAGTGTCTGTGCCACCCTCGCCATCATGGAACACAACCACCATGTTGTGCTCCTGCAACTGCTTGACCATATAGCCGCCAGTGCTCAGAGCCCAGAGGCCCTTGTCGCAATAGTTGACAATCTGGTTGGCATCGGCATGGCCGTGGTTGAAGCCCGCCAGTCCATCGAGCAGCAGGTAATCGGCTTCCCGGTCCAGTCGCGAACGGAAGACCACTTTGTCATAGGCCCGCTCACGTGGTGGCGCACCGGATTGAGCCGCACCGGCTTGGTAACACCATTCCTCGGCCGGAATCACTGTGATCCCGTAGATGTCCGTCGGCTCCACCGCCGGGACGTCCGTGCTATAGGTATGGTAGAGGTTCCAGTCCAGAGCCCCCCAGCGCGTGAAATCGTTGAACCATTGGTAGCGCCCATCCTGGTAGTACCATGTCCCGATCCGCAAGAGGTTTGTTACCGTCGGTGCCATGTTGCCACCGGAATCCCCAAAGCAGGTGTTGTAGGGCGCGTTGGAGATGATTGCATTCATCAGGTACTCGCACTGGCGGGCCAGGTTGCCGCGCTCCATGTAACGCAAGTCACCGTTGGTCAGGCACCACAGGGCGATTTCGGTGGCATAGGTCGTCTGGTAGCCGTTGGCCTCGTTCGCCGGCTTCCAGAAATATGACTGCATTTCATAGAAATGCCGCAGCCGACGGACGGTCTCTTCGGCACGCGGCAAACCCGGGCAGAAACGATGTAGGTAAAGGCTCGCAAGATTGCCGGCCTTCTCCGCAAACCCATAGTGTACCGGCCTGTCGCGTGGAGCATCCAGCTCGCGCAGTCGCGGGCAGATATCCAGACAGCCCAACAGGAAGCCGGATACTGCCGCCCGATCCTCTTCGCTGAAAATTGCGGCCTCCTCAATCTGGTCCCAGATCGGCCCCAGAAATGCAATCGGATAGAGGTTGGACAGATACGTCTCATCCTTAAGGGCCGGCAGCAGCGTCGGGACCGCTGCTTTGCAGGCCTGCAGATATGCGACGTTACCGCTGCGGTAGTAGTTGAGGCCCTGCTCCACGATCAACTCACAAGCACCGTAGGGCGGCTTAGCATCTGCCAGCTTCATCGCCAGTTGCTCATCCGTAAGCGGCTCAGGCGACTTCTTCACCTGCATCTCGACGAGATGAGGCATAGCCAAATCGGCACCCGGCTTGATGTGCGCCAGCAACCGCTCAACACTTGCCTCGATGCCGGCAGCATCGCTGCCTCCGCAGAACACTACCCCGATCCCGAGTGCCTCCGGATCGTGGACAGTCCGCAGTTCATGGTAGCCTGCTCCGGGCTGCGCTGCATCTGAGGCCACGTAGTAGTTGTGATACAGGCGCGCCGCCACCTGGTTGCTCATCAGGTTGCCGATGACGACGAGATTGCGCGACCCGATTTGGGCCGCCGCCGCACTGTCGCTGACTATCGGGAGCCTGGCCCCGGTTGCAGCCCTGATTGCCTCCTGAACGCGTGCCCCCTGTTGGCGCTCAACTCCTGACGCAGGCACTGCGATGGCTGCAGCCGGCTCACCATTGCTCACCAGCACAATCTCAGCCATGATCGCACGTCCACGCGCCACGGGCCCACTCTCAGCACCCTGCGCAATCACACATATCAGCAGTGCACTCGTCACGGCTACCAGTATCTTTGGCCTCAACATATTCATCTCCTCACGATGAAATGTCTTTGTTCGGCTCTGTCTCTCCGGCTGCCGGCTGCGAGCGTCCGCTGTCCGCGCTGGAAACATTGCCGCTTTTTTACTTGCCGTTGCTCTCACTGCTCCGGCTCGGAAACCGGAGGCGATGCCGTACCCTCAATGATACCAGCTACCAAACGTCTGAAGCCGTCATAGTCAATAATTGGTTTGCGCAAGTACCAGGTGCAGCCCAGACGCAAGCCCTGTCCGAAATTATGCGGTTCGCCGAGGATCGTCAGCATCAGGACCGGGATGTCGCGGAATCTGTCATCCAACCGCATCCGATCCAGCGTTGCCCACCCGTCCATTCGCGGCATCATCACATCGAGGATGACGATATCCGGCTTATCCACTATCATCTTGTCCCATGCATCAAGGCCGTTGGCCGCCTGGCTAACTACGTAGCCGCCGACCTCCAGTACTGCACGGGCACCGATGACAACGTCCGGCTCATCATCAACTAACAAGACCTTCTTCGCAACCTGGCCACCATTACCCATCAAGCCATACCCCCCCTGCAAATCGCCCTCCGACTGCCGCTCGGTGGCGTACGTAGAACTCATGTCTTCATTTCGCCCCCTGTCCTCATTCTCCTCTTCAGCCCGTGCAAATTCATCGCGGACGCCGTCGCACCATGCCTTCAGGAAGGACAAACAACCTGCAATGCGAACTATACAATACCAGGCGTGACACGCGCTCATGGCGAGGAGCCGGAACCGGACGCTTCCGTCCCTTGCAGTAGAAAGCGGGGTAACGAGACAATGACCAGGAGCACTGGAGCCGTCTTGCCGACAGTAGTATTGATGATTCTAGTATTGCCCTATTGCTCGGCGGCCAATGCGGAGATTGTTGAGATACCGATGCAGAACCGTTCCTTCGAAATGGGCGCGAATGACGCCGGCGTTCCGAACGGCTGGAGCCGCTATGGTACGAAGGGCGAAAACCTGCAACTGAAAGTAGTGGCGGGCGGCGTGGATGATAGCAGAGCTCTACTCATCCATGACGGTGACTCGGCGGCCGAAATTGGCGTGTATCAGGACATCCCCGTCAAGCCCGCAGCGGACATGACCTATCAGGCCACTGTGATGGTGCAGGCGATGTAGGTGGGCTGCGCCGCCGGCGAAGA
>CAZCJS010000044.1:0-20346 GCA_964498775.1 uncultured Armatimonadia bacterium | reverse complement strand
TGTCTATGAGTTTGACGACACCGAGCAGGCCCTCATCATAATGAGATGCAGACGCCGCCGGAGGGCGTACCGCTGGCAGCATCTGTTTCACGACCGGGCGGCGGGCAGTGTTTTCCATGGGGCTCGGCTGTCGCGCACTAGCAGGAAAATCCCTAACCAGTTCTGTCGGAAGATATCCGACCTGCGTGTCAATGGCGAGGCATGGCCGGACCGTGACGGCGAATGGGTGATACTGCCCGGCGACATCGGAAAGGCAACAGTGACCGCCAAGCTGCTAGTGAGGCAGGCGTAGTAGACCATGGAAAAGCCAGTGAATATGCTGCTCCGCAGCAACGGGACCGGGATTCGCGTCAGCCACAGACCTGCCAACGTCCCTTGATGAACCCTCGCATCTTGCCGTAGAATACTTGGGTGGAGGGATGCACAATGCCTTGGCATCTGCCTGGCGAAGTAACCGACCGCAGTGTTGTGGTGTACATGACCGGGACCTTGTGTACGCAGCCCGCTCAAGTGCTGCAGACCAACCACGCTATCAAGGTGCTGCAGAACTTCATCAACAGACTGCGTAAACGCCGGTCGGCCCATTTGATGGTGTTCGGCGGCATCGAGACGGCTGGAGATCGTGAGAACCCCTCGCCTGCGGCCGAGATGCTCGTCCGTGCGCTTGCGCTCCTGGTGGACATGCCCTGCGAGGAGGTCCGAGTTCGTGCTCCTGACTGTGCCGACTTGCTTGACAATCCTCTCGCCATCGCCGAGTTCGTCGAGGAGTTGTACGATCACTGGCGCGGTTACGAGCGCTATCTGATCTTCGAGGCCGCGACAGATCACTCGCGCGATCATGCCATCGAAGGTCATGAAGCCTTCGTTTTCAACAACGAGGACCTGAGCTCTCTGATCCGCGACGCGTACCGGCGCATTGAGCACAACCTGCGCGGGCACTGGCCCCGAGTGTACCGACAGACTCCCGCGGGCGCGACTATGGGTCTGCTGATCGAACACATAGACTGGGACTGCCCTGGTGGCATCTACGAGCAACTGAAGAGCATCCGCATGGTGCGCCTCGCCTTGCTGGTCCCACCGGTGGTGCTCTATCCCCGCATGACCTTCCGGCGCGGCCAATTCCTGAAGGTTGATGAGAACCCCCTAAATGACCTGAACTTGGACACCGAGCAGTGGCTGTGTATCCCATTGCTCGTCGGGGAACTCTGCATCCACTTCTACTTCCACCCCGACTACCGCGCCCTGGCGATCAGCCTCGTCAACCTCTTCGAACTTGCTGACCACAAGCAAGCGCGTCGCAAGCCCGACATGATCCTGTTGTTTGGGGTGCCGCTGGAACAGATGGGCCGTGAGCGCACTATCTTCTATGTCGACGAAGACCATGACATGGCGGTTGGCGTCATCGGCCGGTCCGAGGAAGTTGACTACTTCGGCTATGTCAAAAAGATGACTTTGACGCTCCACAACGTAATCATGATGCGGCGCGGCCGTCTACCCATTCATGGCGCCATGGCCAATCTGCGCCTGCGCGAGGGGCCGGAAAAGAGCATCATCATCGTGGGCGACACCGGCACGGGGAAGTCCGAGAGTCTCGAGGCATTCAGAATGCTGGCCGAGGACTGGATCTCCGACACGACCATCATCTTCGACGACATGGGATCACTCGTGTTGACCAACCCGGGCGAACTCCTGGCCTATGGCACGGAAATCGGCGCCTTTGTGCGGCTCGATGACATTGACCCCGGGTACGCCTTCGGCAACTTCGACCGAGGCATCTTCATGAATCCGCAATTCCACAATGCCCGACTGGTATTGCCGATCACCGAATACAGCCGCGTGGTGGCCGGGTACCCCGTCTCAGTGCTGCTCTACGCCAACAACTACGAGCCGGTGACCGAGTCAACCCCGATACTGGAATTCTTCCACACACCGGAGGAGGCGCTTGAGATCTTTCGCACTGGGGCCCGCGTCGCCAAGGGCACAACGGAAGAAAGTGGCCTCGTATACAGCTATTTCGGCAACATCTTCGGGCCTCCACAGATGCGCGACGTGCATGAGCAACTGGCGCACAGGTACTTCATCGCCGCTCACGAGCTGGGTGTGCCCATCGGCCAGATACGCACCCGGCTTGGGCTTGAGGGTATGGAGCGAGAAGGCCCGCGCTTGGCCGCTGAGGCGCTATTCAGGTACTTGGCCGAACAAGCGGAGCACAAGTAGCCGAAGCTGCCAGCAGCACAAGGCAGGCACAGCGAGCCAAATGCAGGGGCGCCATCTTGCTGTGAGTGAGGGCGTCATCAGATGCGAATGTACGTGGCTGCGACGCGCCTCACCGAAAGATTAGTTCCCCGAATTCATCCGGCCGGTTGAAGCCCGGACCGGGAATCCAGGCGCTTGTCTCCCCCTTGGCTTTCTGCTGGCGACCGAACTGTGCCGCCCACGAAACTCCCGGCTCCGGAGCGCCCCCGGCACCGACCGCCTCGTACGGGATGAACACCTCGACGCTCCAGCCATCTTCGTACCGCCTTGCCTGTGCCTTCCAGGGAGCTTTATTGCCGAAGTTGTCGCTGATGGTACCCAGCGGGTTGATGGCGAACTGGTACGCCTTCACCTGTCCCGGCAGCAGCAGGAAGACCTCGACATCATCATCCTGGTAGAGTGGGTCCCCCCGGTCAGTCAACTCGGCCCTCACCTTGTCCATCTGCGAATCCTCGCACCTCATCGCCACATAGAGACCCTCATTATCATAGCCCACCCACACGGCGGTCTTTTCAGTCGCCTCCTTGCCGCCACGCAGCAGCGGCAGCTCCGCGATGCTCGGCTCGCCTTTCCATGCAGCCTCACTCAAGTCCCCGTCTATCTGTGGCGCGGTCGCCAGTCGGTTGATCGCCACGGTCGGCACCGGCTCGGTGACCTTGACCGGGATCTTGCCTGCCATCGCCAGGCGCGCGTCATCCGACCTAATCACATAGGGCACATAGACCTCACCGAGCCGCGCATTGGCCGCAGGCTTGATCGTTATGGTATGCTTCCTGACAGCCTCCGCACCCAGATCCAGCTCAAACCCAACCGGCTCCAGTTCGATCTTGGCCGGCGGCGCAAATTCAAGCCGCACCCGACCCGCATGTTTGAGCCGATTAGTCACCTCGACACTCACCCTTGTCTCCTCACCACGGAACACGCGTTCCGGCAATATCCGCAACGCCAGTGGATCCGTGACGATGACATCCACCGGCACGGCGATGCTGAACGCCGTGTCAAATGCGTCGCCGGTAACCTCCAGCAGGTACGGCATCAGCAGACGTGGCGGCTCGGCAGGCACAAACACCTCGCCGCTAAGCTGTAGCGCATTCGGATCAGGCGGATCAGTCAGAGCGATGTCGGCGCTGCACTTCGCCGCCACCTCATCCCACGGGGAGCACAAGACGGCATCACTCACCAAGATGGGGATGCTCTGAACCAGTTTCAGGTTCCACCCGACCTTTGCAGCTTCCCCGCGCAGGGCCTGCTCAACGAGGCGCGGGCCGGTCACATCAAGATACAGCACTCCCGCCGGTACATAGCTCAGATCAATCCGCAGCCGATACAGCAGCTTCGCCAGGTTCACCGCACCCCGCGTCTCGATGCTACCGGCGATCTCGCTGACCAGCTTGCCCAATTCAGCCGCAGTCCCCAGCGCCTCCTTACCCGTCTGCGTAGCGCCCCGCCTCGCCAGTTCCTGACCCTCCCGCAGTTCCGCGCGTCCCTCCTCCTTCAGGTCCAGCTCGCAGAACCGCTCAATCCTCCCCAGCGTGCGTTCAACCAGTCTAAACCCATGCTGGGCCATCTGCTCGCGGGTACCGATCCACAACGCGCGCGCATCGTCAGCACCAACCGTGATCTCCCAGCCATCCCCAACCACCTGCCTAGCTGCGGCAATGCCCGGCAGGATGTCCACAGCCACCAGGGCGGCAGCGGCCGGTATTCCTAACGCCTGCCGGTCAAGAGTCAGCTCCGATACCTTGGCCGCCTCGGTGTCATAGTTACGGAAGGTGAAGTGCAGTTCCCCGTCAGCGAACGACCCATACCGCTCGACTATGACCCCTTCACTCGCCCGTGCGTAGGGCACCGGCTCCCAACCGGCATGAGAGAGCTCCTCGATGGCCGGAACGTACTGGCGGAACAGGTGCCGGTACTGCTCGATATTGCCGCTGCTTGACTGCAGCGCACCAACGCACGGATAGACAGCATAGGCCAGGCCCCGCGCGAAATGCCGCCGTACACTCGGCTCGTGCTTTTCGCCATCACCCAGCACGCGCCAGAACCGCCAGATCTTGTGATGCGCAATCGCCCGCAGATAGCGCTCGAAGCGCTCCGGATGGCCGCGGTCCCACTCGTTCTCCACCATCGGCACATCAACGAACGGCATCGTGAAAGTCTGCTCGTACTTGTTGGCATTGCCATAGGTTGCCACCTGATACTTCTGTGTCAGCGGCCACCAACACTTCTTGTGGAAATCCCAGATCGTGTTCGGCATGGCGACCTTCAGCGTCTCCTTACCGAAAGTGAGCGGGACATCGGTAGTGGCAAAATGCTCCCGCCGGTAGTTCAGCCCATGGCTGTTGGCGAAATACCCCTCGATCGCATCGGCGGTGAGGCAGGCATCAAAAGGCCGCCGCGTGTCGTCTCGGGCGTACTCCTCAACCTTGGCGCGGGAAGTCTCGGTCGCTGTCACGGAGACGTCGGGGTCCTCATTGACCCGGAAGTTCAGCCCCCAGCCCGGCTCATCGGTGCGGTTATACCCCTCCTGCGCACGCCAGTACCTCGTGTCCCCGATGTACAGAATCTCCCCCTCCGGGCCATAGGTCAGCTTCTTGAGCGTCTCCGCGGTCGGCATGTAGTACTTCGCCCTCTCCTTCTCCCGCTCCACCATCTCATTCAGCAGGCCCATCACTTGTTCATCGGAGGGCCGCTTGGGATTGTCATAGTGCACCATCCGGAAGTCATAGCAGCCGTGCAGGTGCCACAGAAACTTGTAGCCCTCCCCGAAGTCGCTGGCATCGGCCACTGGGGCCCGATATGTGCTCAGTTCGTGCGTCTCCGGGTTGTACCGCTCGAGGTTGGCGTAGTTCAGATAACGCTCTGCCTGCGGGCGCTTCACGAAGCTCTCCGGATATAGGCGATAGTACTTCTCCATCGCCGACCGCATCCCCCAGCCCGGATCGTGGCGATAGATCACGAACGAGAACGGCGCCTGGCTGGGATTTCTGAGCGCGTCTTTGCTCAGGCCGAAATAGAAACTCAGCGACATCAGCGGCGCCGCCTGCTCGTGCTGGATCACGAAGACACGGGGGCCCTGCGACATCGGCAGCGCCAACGTCAGACCGGCCTCGGGACCGCTCAACGCCGACCACGGATAGATCGAGCAGACGCCGATGCCCGAGGCACAGTCATAGGTATGCCGATGCGGCTTGTCAGTTGCGACCGCCTCGCGTTCCTCCAGCTCGTTGTACCAGCTCCAGCCCCCTGCATCCACTGGCAGACCGAAGCGTACGCCGACAGCCCGGTCATTGCCGGTCGTATCGCGAACCAGGCCGTCCACCCGGATCGTCTCGTCGTCAGCCTTGAGTCTCGCCTCAAGCTGCAGACCGCTCTCAGCCGACTCGCCACGCAGCAGCAACCCGTCGGCCTGCTTTTTGCATGTGGCCTCAATCGGCTGATAGATGACGCCGGGCATCTCCGCGATGAAGAAGTCATCCAGCCAGAGCTTGCCCGTGGACTTATAGATATCGCCACGGATATTGAGCCGCCTGGTCTCCGGCTGCGTCACGATCTCCCAGACGAGATGGTGCCAGACCCCGTCCTGCTTCGGTATCGCGCGACCGACCTGACTGACCTTGCCGCTAAGCTTGTTGTTCTCATCCCGTTCCGAGACATACGCGCCACAGACGCCAGCCTGCTCGCGCCTGACCCACAGCTCACACCGATACGCCGTATTCGGCTTCACCGGCACGGTGCGACCGAGACTGGAGCTGCTCGGGGCCGGGCCCGCCACCTCGATGCGAGCCGCCTCCCTACCGCTGTGGAAGACTGTCTCATCCATGCTCTGTGTCGCCGCCAGACTCCAGCCCTCGCCACCTGCCTCAAACCCGGGGTTGCCTATCAGGTTCTCCGGCTCAGGCTGATTGTGGAAGTCGGCGATGGCAAAGCCGCCCGTGCCCTTCAGCGGAAGCTTCACACTGCCGATCTGCAGCGCCGTGATCGCACCGCTTCCCGACATCTCCAGACCCAACCCATCCCTGGTTTGCAGTTTCAACTCCTGCGCCCATGTCACGGTGCACGAGATGACCAGCAACGCGAATAATACACCGAGGATACGCTTCTTCATGGCCTTCGCCTCCAGTTACGCATCTCTGCCCGAAGTCGCCGCCCACAAGCATCCAGCCCTCACCTATGGTATTCTCCACTCGCACCCAAACTACTTCCTCCCCGCGCACTCAATGGAGGGGGGTGAGGACAATGCGCTGATTCGGGCTGAAACACTTTCTCCCCGCGCACTCAATGGAGGGGCCTGTCGCAGCACTGCACCCGCCCCGCCGGGTGCAGTGCCAGGCTGGCCCAGTCATCCACATTCTGACAGTCTCTCCTCATACTCCTATGGCGCAACACGGAGGTAATTGCCGCCAACATCAGGAATGACAATACAACGACCCACCGACAGGAGGCTACCGAAAATGCCCACGACCGCCGACCGCCGGCCCAACATCCTCTTCATCTTCACCGACGACCAGCGCTTTGACACCATTGGCGCACTTGGCAACGAGCAGATCGTCACACCCAGCATGGACGCACTCGTGGCCAACGGTATCTGCTTCACTCATGCCGCGATTATGGGCTCGACGATCCCGGCGGTCTGCTGTCCCAGCCGCGCGATGTTGATGAGCGGCAGGACTCTCTACCGCGCACCCCGCGACCTCGCCGCCACGATCACCTTCCCCGAGGTCTTTCGGGCCGCAGGCTATGAGACCTTCAGCACTGGCAAGTGGCACAATGAGCCCCCCTCCTTCGCCCGCAGCTTCTCCGCCGGTGATAAGATATTCTTCGGCGGCATGTCCGACCACCTCGCCGTGCCGGTCCAGGATTTCGACCCCACAGGCAGGTATCCCAAAGACCGCGCATACACCGGCGAAAAGTTCTCGACCGATATGTTCACCGATGCCTCGGTGCGGTTTCTGCGCGACTACCGAGGCGAGGCCCCATTCCTGCTCTATACCTCCTACACCGCGCCGCACGATCCGCGCACCCCGCCGCAGAAGTACAAGGACATGTACGACCCCGATGACATCACCTTGCCACCCAACTTCATGCCCGAGCATCCCTTCGATAACGGCGAAATGACTATCCGCGACGAGCTGCTTGCCCCCTGGCCGCGCACACCCGAAGTCGTCCGCCAACATATCGCCGACTACTATGGCATGATCAGCCACATAGACGACGACATTGGGCGCCTGCTCGAAACTCTCGAAGACACCGACCACGCCGACAACACCATCATCGTTTTCGCCGGAGATAACGGCCTCGCTGTCGGCCGCCACGGCCTCATGGGCAAGCAGAACATGTACGAACACAGCGTGCGCGTCCCTCTGGTAATCACCGGCCCCGGCATCCCCCGCGGCCGCCGGACCGATGCTCTCTGCTACCTCCTCGATATATTCCCGACGCTCTGCGATCTGACGGGATTAGAAATACCGCAGCCAGTCGAGGGCCAAAGCCTGGCCCCGATCATCAGCGGGCAGCGCACACAACTCCGTGACAGCCTCTTCTTCGCCTACCGCGATTGCCAGCGTGCGGTACGCGATGACCGCTACAAGCTCATCGAGTACTACGTGGATGATGCCAGGACCACGCAGCTTTTCGATGTCGCGCAGGACCCGTGGGAGCTGAACGACCTCGCTGAGGAGGCAGCATACGCCGACGAGCTGGCCCGCCTCCGCGAGCTGCTCACCCGCTGGCAGACGGAAGTAGATGACCCTCTCGTGGAACCATAGACGCACCGGACCCGCTCAACATCTCGGCACACAAGCGAGGTTGGATCCACCATGTCAGC
This sequence comes from uncultured Armatimonadia bacterium, assembly GCA_964498775.1. GTDB lineage: Bacteria > Armatimonadota > Zipacnadia > Zipacnadales > UBA11051 > UBA11051. Next base: position 12,263 of record CAZCJS010000044.1, on the reverse strand, counting down.
GATACCGTTTTTCGATTGCGCGTGCATGATCGGCATGCGCGCTAAGAGGCACCGCCGCACCATCTACAAGCTTGCAGACTACCGCCGCGAATTCGCCTACCATGACATCATGGGCGCCGTCGTCTTCCATGCCATCGCCAAAGAGCACAACTGTGACTATGGCAACCGCCGGCTGCTGGACGAAATCGGTGCTGACCCTCAGCTTGTTCCCCAGTGGGTGCTGTTGCCGCACCATTGCGGCGAGATGCCGCCGCCCGCCGACCTTGTCGAGGAGATGCTCGCATTAGGAGTGCGCACGGCCCGCCTCTATCCAACTCTGCACGGCTTCGGCACCGCCGAGCATGTCATCGGCCCGCTGTTGGCGGAGCTCGCACGTCACCGCATGCCGCTCTTCCTCGACCTCACCGAGGTCCCATGGGATGAGCTGATCCGCCTCTGCCAGGCTCACCCGCTCCTGCCGGTGGTGCTGTCGAGCACAAGCTGGTCCACCGACCGGCGCATGTACCCGGCCCTCCAGCAGTGCCCCAATCTCCACATCGAGACATGGGCGCAACAGGCGCACCGTGGCTACGAGCGCTTCATCGCGGAGTTCGGCCCTGAGCGGCTGCTGTTCGGCACTGACTTGCCGTATCGCAGTCCCGGCGCCGCGCGCATGATGGTCAACTACGAGCAGATTAGCGATGAGGACCGCCGTAAGATCGCCGGCGGCAACATCCTGCGTCTCCTGCGCAACGTCCAGGGAGCCTCAAGCCGCCCGCTGCCGGAGCTCAAAGCCCCTCCCGAACATCCCGACGACGACCCCATAGTAGCATCGGTGCGCGCCGGCAAGCCCCTGACCGACCAGTTCATCTGCGACGCCCACGGACATCTCGGCCATGACGGCTCAATGGGCATCAGACAGGCCGCCCTCCCCTGGCAGGACGCCGACCACATGATTGCGAGCATGGACCGCATCGGCATAGACGTATTCTGCTTCAGTCCGTACCTCGGCGTGCAGCTGGGCGATGCGGCATCCAACGATATTTCCATCGCCGCCTGCGAGCACTATCCCGACCGTCTGCTCGCATACGGGTGTGCCAACCCCAACTACCCGGAGTTGGTGGCGGCGGAGTTGGAGCGCGTCTTTGGCCGCGACGACTTCATCGGCTACAAGCCCTATCCAGCCGAGCATGGCGTGCCCCTCGACGATCCGGCCTACGAGCCGATTATGCAGTGGCTCGATGACAATGAGGCCCCGCTGCTGGGGCATGGCGCGACCGACAAGATGCGCGGGCTGACACCCGACGTCGCGATGACGCTGGCCGAGCGATATCCCCGGGCCAAGTTCATCATCGCCCACACCGGCAGCAGCTACGCATTTGCCGAGGCCGTCATTGCAGCGGCCAACAAGTTCCCCAATATCTACGCCGAGATTACCTACACCGCCATCCTCTACAACCTCGTTGAGATGCTCTGTGAGGAGATGCCGGTCGCGCAGGTACTATACGGCTCCGACGCACCGATGCGCGATCCGGTCCCACAGGTAGGCTGGGTTGCCTGGGCCCGCATCCCCTACGAACAGAAGCAGAAAGTCCTGGGCCACAATATGGCCGACTTGCTCAAAATGCCGCTCGCCGCCCGATATCCCCGAGCCTAATCACCACGCCTCCCGTCTCGGACGAAGGGGAATTGAGCTTCTATGGAGAAATAGTAGACCGGGGGCCGCTGCGTGCCTCGCAAAACGAGTATGATATCGCCTGGAAGGGTGTCTTGGAATGAAAACGTATAGTGGCACATATCTGGTGCTGTTTGGGATAATGCTGATAACCATTTGCGGAGGTGCTTTTGCCGTGGAGATACCGCCGATGCCGGAGTTGAAGACCTTTTATACCGAAGTGGCCATTGCCCACGGGGGCGCGCCGAACTGCCTCCTCGTCGTCCCGCCGGGGGATGAGTATGCCCGCATCGGGACCAAGATCGCAGCCGCCGTCAAGCAGGTATCCGGCGCCGATCTCGCCATACAGGACGCCTCAAAGATACCCGTAACCACCCTGCAGAGCTCAAATGCCATTCTGGTCGGCTACTTCGCCAATAATCCCCTCGTCGAGTTCATCTATGACGAGCATTATATCTCCCTGGATAAGAGATGGCCTGGCGACGGCGGCTACGTCGTGCGCACGGTGCATGATCCGCTGGGCAAGGGTACCAGCTTCGTCTATATCGGCGGCGCGGACCTGGCGACGGCTACTGCCGCCGCAGATTACTTCATCAGCACACTGCCGGAACACGGCGACATCTCCTATCCGCACACGGTGAAGGTCGTGCTGCCCGGCGGCCTCGATCCCTACAAGAGCAATCCCGAAACCATTCAGGCGCGCATAGACGCCGCCAAAGGCAAGAACTTCCGCGCTGTAGCCGGTGCGGTCAATGGTGCCGCAGTAGGATACTACCTGACCGGAAACCCCGACAATGTCGAAATATTCAAAGGCATCGTCCCGATCCTGGCCCAGATAGTCGCCAAAATGAAGACCATAGGCGATGCCCGCGGCGGCTTCCACATCTTCAACATGTGGGACAATATGGAGGAGGCACCCGGCTTTTCGGATGAGGACCGCAGAAGCATAACCGAGTTCCTCTGGATGTTTGCCAACAAGTTCCGTGATGCCAATAAAGAGGCGGTGATGCCAACCCGGCCCGTCGGCAATGACTGGGACAGCCGCGTGACCTGGGACATCGCCCGCTACTTCAAAAAATACTATGACCTCGACGTCGCCGGACTGCTCTCCTGGGCCGATGCCCGTTTCCAGGGCAAAGCGAAGTTCTGGCGCTCGTATGAAGATTGTCCCGGCTATGGCGGGATGACCATATATGACACCTTCTACTATGCCTTGCCGGCTCATTACGATGAATGGTTCGACAGCGAGATGGCCCGCAAAGCATGCGACTACGGGCTGGCTGTCATCAACAACCTCGGCGGAGCTGCCGGCTTTGGCGACACCAGTGGAATGTACCGTGCCGGCTATTGGCCGAACCAATTCCTTGCCGCTGCGTGGAAGTACCGCGATGGGCGCTATCTATGGATGTGCAACCGTACAGCGGCTCCCGGCAGGGCGAACTTCTCATACAACTCCTACGTGCAGGACGTAGTCGAGCCCGAGTTGCCGAAAGACTTGCTTGGCGTGTACGTTATTCCGCTGCCCGACTGGGTCTATGACGGCCGCACGGCAGTGCTCGGAACCGCGCCATCGGAGATGAACCCCATCCTCAACGCCGATCCCACGCCGCCGCGGGAGGAATGTTTCGACAAAGTAACCTTCCGCACCAGCTTCGAGCGCCAGGACCAGTACCTCATCCTCGGCGGTATCTCCCACGGCTACCACGCCCACCCGGACGGAAATTCCATCATCGAGTACACCGACAAGGGCGACTATCGCATCTTCGACCACGGCTATTTCGTACCCGACACCCCGGAGCACAATACCCTCGTCGTATATCGCGACGGCATGTTCGAGCCGGTGCCGCGACTGACCGGCCTCGCGCATCTCGGCGACTTCTCCCAGTTGGGCATGACCCAGACATATCTGAATAGCTACAACGGGGTCAACTGGCGACGCAATATCATCTGGAACAAGGAGAACTACTTCCTGGTGATAGATGATGTGGAGGCTGAGCAGCAGGGTAACTTCGGGCTGAATATCATCTACCGCGTACTCTCGGATGACCGGCCGCAGGTGACCGGCGACCGAATCTGTGCCGTAAACAGCGGCCGGCCGCTTAATCTGGTCAGTGCCAGTGAGACCCCCTTCAAACTCACGACGACGACGCCCTATGCGGCCAACCGCCATGCCATCATCGAGGCGAAGGCCGTCGACATGGCACCTGGCGACAGGCAGTACTTCATCAACCTCTTCCACACCGGCGACGCGGTGGGAGACTGGCCCTACGAAATCGTCCCGGCTACTGACGGTGCGGTGATGATCAAAGCCCCGGACGGCTATGCGTTTGCCGGCGTCGGCAAGACCCAGCCGGCAGCAGACCTGGCCCTCGATGCGGCGGTATTCTATGTCGGCGAGAAGAGCTTTGTCCTGACTGCAGGCAAGCAACTCAAGTCAGGTGAACAGACCTGGTTCGCCGCCACCGAGCCGGTCAATATCGAGCTGAACATCGCCGACAAAGTCACCGGCATCATAGAGGTCAAGCAGCAGACGTCCGTCATGATCGCCGCCAAAGCTGACGTGATGCTCGGTGGCGAGATGGCCCAACTCGAACTCGGCGAATCACCGCCGGGCACTGTCCGCATGGTCGTCCCCGAGGGGCGACATGACTTGAGCTTCACCCCCTCGGTCAAGGCATTGAACGCCACCGGATGGCGCGACACCTACGCCGGACTCGAAAAGCAGCACCGCCAGAAAGTGGCGGCGCTGGCCGACGAAGCAGGTGCAGGCAAACAGATGGCGGCCGCCTGGAAGAATGAAACCTATACGACCAAAACCGTCACTTCATGGGTCAACGCAGCCGGTGCGGAAGTAAAGAACCTCACTGAGATGGGCACTGCCAGGTACTGGACCGAGGGTTCAAAAAGCACCAACATGAAATATGCGGTGGATGGGAATCCAGAGAGCTATTCCGCGTCTGGTGCCGCTGACCCGAGACTGCTGCCCAAGGACTTCGGCATGGAGTGGGATGCGCCGGTACCCGTGGGCTGCTTCGAAATTGACTACTATAACAAGAGCTATGGCCCCACCGATGAAGGTCAGCAGTTACAGGCTTGGGACGGTGAAGATTGGTACCCGATTGACGCAAAGATAACTAAGGACGAAACCGGCGGCAAGTGGGTGTACATCTTCGACCCGGTGGAGACGACCCGCGTTCGCATCTTCATTACCGAGTTTGATTCTGCCCGCACCGCAGTGCGCGAGATGCGCATATTCACCGAGCCCGCGACACGCAAGGAAGACGAGGTCAAGGTGCCGTTGCAGACTAACAGTCTCGCGGCGCTGGATATAGACGGCGACGGAAAAGTGGAAGTGCTGGCCGCGGTGAACAGGTTCGTCAAGTGCTTCAAGCACGATGGCACCTTGCTCTGGGAGCAGGAACTGCCAAAGACCGCGATGGCCATTGACGCCTACGACCTCGACAACGACGGCAAGGGTGAAGTGGTTGTCGGCTGCAAGGATCATAAGCTGTACTGTTACGACTTCGCAGGCAATCAGCGCTGGGCCGTACTGACTCCGGCGGATCCCTACTTCCCCGAAATCGAACCGGCAACCGGCGAGGTCAAACAGGTGAAATGCGCCGACATAGACGGTGACGGCGACGGCGAAATCGTCATCGGCTCCAGCAACTGGTTCGCTTACGCCTATGACCACGAGGGCAACAAGCTGTGGGGGACGCTCAACTGGGCCCACCAGCCCACCGCGATTGCCTTCCCGCAGATGGGCGAGGGTAAGCTGGCCGCCCTCATCAGCACGACCTACAACGACGCCAACGTCTTCTCACCTGAGGGCAAGAAGATACACTCAGTCAGCGTCGGTTATCACGGTGCAGCGATGAGCGTGGCCGCCGGCGACATGGACGGCAACGGCAAGGACGAGCTGCTGGTCGGCTCGCGTGTCGGTGGCTTCCACTGCAATGAGCTGGGCTCCAAGAAGGCATGGGCCAAGTTCATGGGCGCGGAAGTCAGCCAGGTGGCTGTCGCCGATCTCACCGGCGACGGCAAGCTCGAGGCCATCGCCGGATCAAAGAATTTTCACCTACTGGTCACCGACGCCGACGGTGAAGTCCTCTGGGCAAAGAACGTTGGCGAGGCCATACTTGACTTCGTAGTCGCGGATGTCAACGCTGACGGTACGCCGGAGATAATCGTCGCCACCGAGGGCGGCATGGTGCGCGTTGTTGACGCTGGCGGCAATATCGTCGCCACTTTCTCGACCGGCGGCAATGTGACAAAAATAATCGCCGCCGACCTCAATGGTGACGGCAAAATCCAGATCGCCGCCGGTTGTGATGACGGCTTCGTCTATGGCGACATCAAGTAGCGGAGCCGCCGTTGCTGTTCCCGGTTCGCCGTTTCCCCTCTCCGTCCATGAGGACGCGCAGCGTCTTCCAGAGGGGAACTAAAGGGGTGAGGCGCCGTGGCTGTTCGGTCTCGCTGTGCTCTCTCCTTCAGTGGCTCAGCCCGAGGTATTTGCGCTTCTACCCGCTTCTAACTTGCGGGCGTTGCCTTTGCCGTTGTCGTATGGCGTTTGTCACTGCCTTTGTCTTATGCCGTTTGGAGGACAGGCATCCCTGCCTGTCAATGCCGTTAATTATTGTGCCGTTTGGAGGACAGACATCTTTGCCTGTTCCCGCGTATACGCGGGACCGTTAATTCATGCCGTCGCCTTTGCCGTCTGGCTTCCTGAGTCCATGGCGACATCAAATAGCCAGGACAACCCATCATCACTGCCCGAGAAAATCTGGGAGGATTATTGATGCCAAGACATACAGCGTATCGTGTCCTGCTGGTCGTCGCTCTGCTACTGGTTGCCGGCGCTGGCGTACTGTGCGCAGAAATCCCGCCGGCCCCGGACTTGAAGACCTTCTACACCGAGGTGCCGATCGCGCACGGAGGCGCGCCCAACTGTCTCCTGGTCGTCCCGTCGGGCGATGAGTACGCACAGATTGGTCAGCAGCTCGCCGCCGCCATCAAGCAGGTATCCGGTGCCACTGTGCCGGTGCAGGATGCCGCCGAAGTGTCTCTGAGCACGCTGCGTAATTCCAACGCAATTCTGCTCGGATACTTCGCCAACAACCCCCTCGTCGAGCGCCTCTACGATCTGCACTATGTCGCTCTGGACACCAAATGGCCCGGAGCCGGCGGCTATGTCATCCGCACCGTACACGACCCCACCGGCAACGGTACCTCCTTCGTCTATCTGGGCGGTGCAGACCCCGACTCAGTCACCAAAGCCGCCGCCGATTTCATCTCATCCCTGCCCCAGCAGGGCGACATCCGCTACCCCCATACCGTGAAGATCGTGAAACCGGACGGCTCCTTGCCATACACGCCAAACCCCGACAGCATTCCCGAACGGGTGGCGGAGGCAAGCGGCAAGAACTTCGGCGCTGTCGGCGGCATAGTTACCCAGGCCGCCACCAGTTACTACCTGACCGGCAACCCCGAGGACCTCGAAGTCTTCAAGCAGACCATCCTGCTGCTAGGCGAATTCGTGACAAAGCTCAATAAGATTGATGCACCCGGTGGAGCCATCCACCTGCTCAACATGTGGGATAACGTCGAGGAGGCTCCCCAGTTCACGACCGAAGACCGCGCCCGCATAACCGCCATGCTGTGGGAGTTTGCCCACAAATGGACTGACGCCAACGAAACCGGAGAAGAAGACCGCCCCACACCCGTAGGCAACTACCATACCGGACGCCTCTCCTGGGACATCGCCCGCTACTTCCACAAGTACTACGATGCCGACGCCGGAAACCTCTGGACCACCATGAACGTATTCTTCAAAAGCAAAGCTAAGTTCTGGCGGTCGGCCGAGGACTGCCCCGGCTACGGCGGCGCGACGATGCTCGATACGCTCTATTATGTGATGCCCGCCGGCTATGAGCAGTTCTGGGAGAGCGGCACGGGCCGCAAGATGGGCGACTACGGCCTCGCCATCATCAACAACCTCGGCGGTCATGCAGGCTTCGGCGACACCTCCAAGATGGGCTCAGCCGGATACTGGGGCAACATCCTCCGCATGTGCGCATGGAAGTACAAAGACGGACGCTACATGTATACTGCTAACCGCACCCCGGGCCTCGACAGAGACGCGATGTGCTACAGCGCATATCTACAGGACGACATCGAGCCGGTGCTGCCTGAAGATATGCTCGGCGTCCATGTAGTCCCGCTCCCCGACTGGGTCTATGAGCATCGCGACAGCGTGCTCGGGACCGCCCCAAAAGAGATGAATGCAGTACTCGAGACCGACCCCGTACCCCCACGGCACCAGTGCTTTGACAAGATAACCTTCCGCACCAGCTACGAACCCCAGGATCAGTACCTCATACTCGGCGGCATCTCACATGGCTACCACGCACACCCGGACGGAAACGCGATCATCGAGTTCACCGACAACCGACGCTACTGCCTCTTCGACTGCGGATACTTCGTGCCCGACACGGTCGAGCACAATACCTTGGTAGTTTACCGCGAGGGGCTATTCGAGCCGGTCCCACGCTTGACTGGATTATCCGCGGTTGGCGACTTCTCACAAGTCGGCATGACCCAGACGTATCTACAGAGCTATAACGGCGTCACCTGGCGGCGCAATATCATCTGGAACAAAGAGAACTACTTCTTGATCATAGACGAAGTGGAGGCGGAAGAAGCTGGCACCTACGGGATGAGCGCCATCTTCCGCACGCTGTCGGAGGACCCGCCGCAGATTGAGCCCGACCGCGCCAGTGCCTTCTATAAGGGCGTACCGTTCAATATCATCAGCGCCAGCCACACGCCCTTCAAGACCTCCTCCACGACCCCTCCCAGTGGTATCAGATACGCCGTCATCGAGTCGAAATCCGCCCGCATGCAGCCCGGCGACAAGCGCCACTTCATCAACCTGCTCTACTGCGGAGAAGACGAGGGCGTCTGGCCATACGAGCTCGTTCCCGTCGCCGACAATGTCGCCCTCGTCAAGGGGCCGGACGGGTACGCTCTGGCCGGCACCGGCAAGAGCGAGCCGCTGCCCAACATGATAGTAGATGCGGATCTGTTCTATGTGCGCGAGGATGGCTTCGCACTAACACGCGGACAGACGCTCGCCGCTACGCAGACCTGGTTCGCCGCCGACAAACCTCTCAACATCGAACTCCGCCTCGGCATGACTGCCACAGCAACTATCGAAGCCCCCGAAGACACTGTCCTCAAACTTTTTGCCAAAGGCGACGCCGTGAAGCTGAACGGGAATACCGTCAAGGTCCGCACCGGCCCCGACGGCATCGAGTTGGACATCCCGGCTGGCAAGCACCAACTCACCTTCCAGCCCGGAGCCCAGCGCATCGGCGCAGACTTCCCCAAGGCCTACGCCGCCTCGGAGCAGGCGCATAGACAGGCGCTCGCGGCTCTGCAGGGCGGCAGCGACGGTGGCAAGCAGTTGCAGGCTGCCTGGAAAGACGTGAACGCCACAACCGCCACTCAAACAATCTATGTCAACGCCGCCGGCGAAACACTCAAGCAGCTCAGAAAGTCCGGCGAGCCCAAATTCTGGACCGAGGGTTCCAAGGGCACCCGGATGAGAGATGCCGTTGACGGGCGGCCGGAGACCTATTCCGCATCTTATGCCGCTGATCCCAAGATACTACCCAAGGACTTCGGCATGGAGTGGGACAACCCGATGCAGGTCGGCAACTTCCAGATAGACTATGTTTCCCGCGCCTACGGGCCGACGATGGCAGGACAGCAGTTACAGGCCTGGGACGGCGAGGATTGGTACCCCATCGAGGCCGAGATCACAACCACCGAAGATGGCGCCAAGTGGAACTACGTCTTCCAGCCGGTCGAGACCACCCGCCTGCGCGTGCTCATCACCGAGTTCGACGGTGCGCGCTCCGCCGTCTGTGAGATGCGTTTCTTCTCTGAGCACGCGACACCTCGAATCGTCGAATACCGCGTCCCCTTCCGCACCACTGCTCTGGCTGCATATGATGTCACTGGCGATGGGCGGGCCGAACTCGTCGCCGCCATCGGCAACTCCATCAAGTGCATTGCGGGCGATGGCAAGCTGCTCTGGCACAAAGACCTCGATTGCAGGCCGTTGTGCGTGGATGCCTCCGACCTCGACGGTGACGGCAAGGGCGAGGTCGTGGCAGGCGGCTATGACCACAACCTCTATTGCTTTGACAGCACGGGGCAGCAGCGCTGGTCGGTGCTCACTCCTGCCGATGCCGCCTACTCCGAGCGCGAGCCGAAGACTGGCAGAGTCGAGGTCATAAAGTGTGCCGACCTCGATGCTGACGGTAAGCCCGAAATAGTGCTGGGCAGCAGCAACTGGTTCGCTTATTGCTACGACGCGGCTGGCAAGCTCATCTGGAAGGTGCGCAACTGGGCCCATCCCCCAACCTCCATCACTTTCGTCGAAATGCCGGAGGGCAAGCTGGCCCCCTTCATCGGCACGCGCTACAACTCGGCCAACGCATTCACGCCGGAGGGCAAGGGGCTCAAGTCGGTGAGCGTAGGCTATCACGGCGCGGCCATGAGCGTGGCGGCCGGTGATATGGATGGCAATGGGAAGCCGGAGTTGCTTGCCGGTTCCCGCGTCGGCGGCGTGCACTGCGATGAGCTGGGCTCCAAAAAAGCCTGGACCAAGTTCATGGGGGCCGAGGTCAGCCAGGTCGCAGTAGCCGACCTCACCGGCGACGGCAAGCTCGAGGCCATCGCCGGCTCGAAGAATTTCCACCTCCTAGTCATGGATGCGGCGTGGGAAATCCTCTGGGCCACTAACGTCGGCGAAGCCATACTCGACCTTGTCGTGGCGGATGTCAGCGGTGACGAGACGCCGGAGATAGTGGTCGCCACCGAGGGCGGCATGGTGCGCATTGTTGACGCCGAGGGCAACATTATCGGCACCCTCAAGACCGGCGCCCATGTCACGAAGCTCATCGCCGCCGACCTCAATGGCGACGGCAAAGTCCAGATTACCGCCGCTTGTGACGATGGCTTCATCTATGGCGACATCAAATAGCGCGACCGCCGTCGCCGTTCACCGTTCCCCCTCTCCCCCCGGAGCTGTGGGGTAAGAGCTGCCAACTTGTTACGGACTGTGCTGGAAATTACAGGAGGTCACAATGGTCGAGAGCCTGCCCGATGTGCAACTCAAGAGCGGCGAGATCATGCAGGTCAGGCGGATCGCTGCTCCTGACGAGCAGTGGGCCGAGCGTCTCGTCCATTTCATGTATTTACGTCGCTCCGACTACACCAACTGCAATTGGCACCACAACTGCGTCCGCGTCCTGGCGGGCGATTACCAGGACATCTCGCATGATGTCTTCTTCGCAGGCCTTCTCGATGACCGGATCGTCGGCACATCCTGGTACGGCGCGCCCAAGGATACTCTGGATGTGGCCACCTATGGCCGCATCATCACCCACCAAGACCATCGCCGCAAAGGCATCGCCACGGTCCTCTGCGCTCTGCCAGTGGATGAGTTCAGAGACCTTGGCGGAAGCGCCATGTATCTGGGCACCGGCCGCACCAACCCGGCTCGCTTGATCTACGAACGCCTCGGCTTCGCGCACTACAACTACATCGAAGACGCCGCCACCATCATGCGCGTCATATTCTCAGGAAATACCGAGGCCTTCGAAGACGATTACTACCGCCCCGGCTGCGAAACAGTTCTCCGCCCAATCCACGCCGGCGACTTGGCCCGTGCCGAGATTCTGCTCAACCTCCCGCTCTGGGCCGTCAAAGACAGCTCGCTTGGCATCATTTACAACACCCCGTTCGAGGGCGCTTTCTTCGACATTCTCGCCCACATCGAGAAGCCTACAGAAAGCGGCTTCTCCCTGGTAACACGACACCACGAGCGCATGATGGGCATGGCCTATACGGCGGCGGCCCCCGGCGCGCAGGCGGGACAGACCCATGTCCGCTATCTCGAATTCCTCGTCCACCCCAACTACACCGACCGCGGCGCGGAACTACTCACCATGACCGAGCAGTGTAGTAGCGCAGAGGTGTTTATCGCTCGCGTTGCAGCAGCCGACCGTGACAAGCACCGCATCATCGAAGCCGCCGGATATCGTCAAGCCGGTCGTCTCCGAAAAGCCGCCCGCTCACCAGACGCCGAGACCGACATCCTCATCTACGAGAAGTCCTGACGCGTGGTATCAATGGAATGAGTGTTGCAGATGCTTGCCAAGGTCTGAGCACGCCGCCAGCGCCGTCCCAGCTCCACCATAGGAGGATTTGGCCGCCCGCAGGCCGAATTGATATCAGACATGCCTAACCAGCTTCTAGATCGAAACACGAGCCGTAAACGCGGCCGGACGATTTCGCCCGACACGCGCGCACTAATTGTTTGCATACTCATCGTCATGCTGGCCAACTTGCCCCTGCTTCGCGGCAACATACATCTCACCTTTGACACCATTTTCATGTTTTACCCCTGGCACGATTACCTACGCACCCTGCCGGCCGAAGCAACCAGCGCATGGCTCCCGCTCGTCGGCTGTGGAATGCCGGCCGACGCTAACGGTCAACTCGGCCATTTCATGCCGCTGAATTTCCCCTTCCACCT